>JASHOT010000194.1 GCA_030040965.1 Candidatus Sulfotelmatobacter sp.
TCTGGCAAAAGCGGTCTGACAAAAGCGACGGCTAGCTTAGTACTCTAATTTGTAAATACGATGACGTATAATTATGTGTGCCAGATTACGTAAGCCCGCTAGGCTTGTCCTTGGAGGGACATATCTTGCCACGGCCAAGCCCATTTCGCATCTTCCTCACCTTAGAGGAGAAGAAGGAACTGGAAGCTCGCGCGCGAAAATATACGTCACCGTATCGTGATGTCATGAGAGCTAAGATTGTACTTCTGGCGGCACAGGGCTTGCCCAACGATGTCATCGCTGCACGCTTGGACACGCCGCGCCAGATCGTGAGCAAGTGGCGCAAGCGATTCGCACGAGCCCGTCTGCCAGGCCTCGACGAACAGCCGCGGGGCGGGCGTCCCGCCCTGTTTTCCCCCCAGCGTCGTCGTGCAAGTAAAAGCCCTCGCCTGTGAGCTTCCGCATCGACTCGGGCTGCCACTCTCTCGGCTGTCGCTTGCCGAGATCCGCCAGGAGGTGATGGCCCAAGGTATCGTCGCCCAAGTCAGCGGTACTACACTCTGGCGTTGGCTGAGTGCCGATGCCCTTCGTCCTTGGCAGCACCGCAGTTGGATCTTTCCCCGAGATCCGGATTTCGCTTGGAAAGCAGGACGTATCCTCGACCTTTATGCTCGGCTCTGGGACGGAGAACCCCTCCAAAGCTCTGCGTTCGTCATCTCCGCAGATGAGAAAACCAGCGTTCAGGCGCGACGCCGCAAACAACCCACTTTGCCGCCTGCTGCTGGCCGCCCTATGCGCGTAGAACACGAGTATTTCCGCGAAGGTGCTTGGAGCTATTTGGCCGCTTGGGACGTGCATCGCGCCAAGCTTTTCGGCCGCTGCGAAAAGAAAACTGGTATTGCTCCAACCGACCGCCTCATGGCCGAGGTCATGAGTCAAGAACCGTATCGGTCAGCCAAGCGCGTCTTTTGGATCATGGATAACTGCTCCGCTCATCGCGGTCAGAAAGCAGCACAGCGCATCCGATCCCGTTGGTCCAACGCTCTGCTGGTACACACCCCGATTCACGCCAGCTGGCTCAATCAAATTGAAATTTATTTCTCCATCGTCCAGAGAAAGGTACTGACTCCGAATGACTTTTCATCCCTTTCCCACCTCGAACAATGTCTTATGGATTTCCAAAAGCGCTACGAACAAACAGCTTCTCCATTCCAATGGACTTTCACCCGCAATGACCTTTCCGCTCTGCTCGCAAAACTTCAACCCCACGCGGCCGCCGCTGCCGCCTAATAAATACGTCACCGTAATTCCGGTTCAGAGTACTTAGCTAGCGGGCCAACTGGCAGCGCCACCCTGATAGAATTTCTGACTTATTCGTACTCAGTGCGGGGAGCCCTGCGCGATGAGGTATAAATTCGAGCATGAGTGCCGACGACTGAGTACCTACGACTGGTATGCCGCCTTACTTCACTCCCGATCTTTTCCGATTTCTTGCCCGCCTCAAGCGCAACAATAACCGTGACTGGTTTCAATCCCACAAAGATGAGTACGAGAACCTGGTAAAACAGGCTGCCCTTCGGTTCATCTCCGATTTCACCGAACCGCTATACGAAATCAGCCCATATCTCGTTGCCGACGCGCGCCCCTCGCGGGGTTCTTTGTTTCGCATCTATCGGGACACGCGGTTCTCGCATGACAAGCGTCCCTATAAGACGCACGTGGCAATGAAATTTTCGCACCGCGGCAAAGATGTGCATTCTCCCGGATTTTATCTTCACTTGGAGCCGGCCGGGTGTTTTGCCGCCTGCGGCCTCTGGCACCCCGAGCCACCGACGCTGCTCAAAGTTCGCACTGCGATCGTTTCACGACCGGAAGATTGGCGGAAAGTCCGTAAACTTCTCAACTGGGACGATGCCGGAAGACTCTCGCGTCCTCCGCGCGGATTTCCCTGTGATCATGAGTTCGTGGATGACTTGAAGCTGCGTGATCTAGGCACTACGGTCGACTTCACGCCGGAACAGATCTGCAGCCCTCGTTTTATGTCGAACTTTGCAAAAGCATGCCGCAAGATGTCTCCACTGGGGGCATTTCTGAGCCGCAGCCTGGGCCTGGATTTCTGAAACGAATAAGATTTCTGAAACGAATAATCAGACATCATCTCTCGTGCAGAGGGCGAAGCATCGTTCGCGATCGGCGGAATCGACGCATGCGATTCCGCCGCGCGACGAAGGGTGTATCGATTCAACTCCGGCCGAAAATCAACGCTTCTTTCTGGTGCGCGAAATCGATTTCGGTGAGCATTCTACCGTTGCTCGAACTCGCAGTTTGTATATCGTTCCGATCGACTTGCGTATCGTTCGTTTTCAAGGTCGCGGGAGCAGCAGCCACCTCCTTGCCATTTTTCACGAATGTTACGTGCACCTGCGGCCCAGCCTCTTGCCACTCCACTTTGTAGCTGCCCGGTTTCAGTGTCTGGCCGGCAATCTGCACGGGATTTGGGATGTCCACGCTCCGTTGGTACTTTGCTTTCGCGAACAGTCCCACGGGGAACATCAGAATCAAGGTTGAAAAAATTGCCAGGTATCTTGCCTGCTTCATCTGCTTCATTACCTCCATCATTTATTGGCTTTTCCATCGCGAACAGGTTCATTTTCAGACGGCCCGCAATGTCCCACATCCGCTTAGATGGTCATAGGCGCTGCTTCGATGTTTAATGTGCGAAGTGACGAACAATTCCGTCGGGCGCTAACTCAAAAACGCTAGATAAGATTACGTAGATCGGAACGCTCGCGCGGAGCACGATGCATCATTTGGTGAGCGAGGAGACCTCTGCGCGAACTCGAGCCGCCCGGCCTCAAATGAGTCAATTACGTTTTCGTGACTGCCGCGTCATGTATGATCCCGATGCAAGCGGCGAAGCCCAATTGAGGATTCCATCCATGAGATCGCTTGTTCGCGTTGGCGCAATCGCCATTTTGCTGGTGGTGCATTTTGCTGCGGCGCAAGTTGCGCCATCGAAGTCGGATGTCGAGGCGCATATTGGTGCCATTCTCGGCCAAATGACGGTCGACGAGAAAATTGAGTTGATTGGCGGCATCAATGACTTCTATACGCGTCCAATTCCTCGACTCGGAATCCCGTCGCTGAAGATGTCTGACGGGCCGATGGGTGTTCACGATTATGGGCTTACAACAGCATATCCGGCGGGAATCGCTCTCGCCGCATCCTGGGATGTGGACCTTGCGCAACGTTTCGGCATTGCGATGGGGAAAGATGCCCGCGCCCGAGGAGTTCACTTTATTCTCGGCCCCGGAATGAATATCTACCGTGCGCCGATGAATGGCCGCAACTTCGAATACTTCGGCGAGGACCCCTTCCTCGCGTCGAGAACGGCGGCCTCAGTGATTACCGGAATCCAGAAACAACACGTTGTCGCAGTGGCCAAGCACTTCGCTGGCAATAATTCCGAGTTTGCACGCATGACCCTGAGCTCAGACATCGATGAAAGAACTCTGCGCGAAATTTATTTACCCGCGTTCGAAGCCTCGGTGAAAGAAGGCCACGTGGGTGCGGTCATGGATGCCTACAATCTGGTGAATGGCACATACATGACGCAGAATTCTTATCTGAACAAGGAAATACTGAAAAAGGAATGGGGATTCGATGGCATTCTTATGTCGGATTGGGGCGCCACCCATGATGGAATTGCCGCCGCGAAGGGTGGCTTAGATCTGGAAATGCCGTCTCCCACTTTCATGAATCGAGATACTCTGCTTCCCGCAATTAAGCAGGGCACGCTGCCCGTGACCCTGCTCGACGACAAAGCACGACGAATTCTCCGCAAGGCAATCGAGTTTGGATTTCTTGACCAGCCGCAGACCGATACAAGCATCCCAACTTACAGTCAGGAGGGAAGACAGGTCGCGCTCGAAATGGCGAGAAGCGGAGTGGTGCTGCTCAAGAACTCAGGCAATCTCCTTCCCCTCGATGAGAATAAATTGAAAACCATCGCCGTGGTTGGCCCGGATGCGTATCCGGCGGTTGTCAGCGGGGGCGGCAGCGCGGAATCAAAACCGTTCAATGCCGTAAGCTTTCTGGAAGGAATCAGCAACCGCCTCGGAACGAAAGTCAACGTCTTGTATGCAGTCGATGTCCCCGATCTCAACGAAGTTTTTGAACATTCCGAATTTGTTACGACGCCTGGGGGCGAGCCCGGTCTGAAGGGTGAATACTTTGGCAATCAGGAATTAAGAGGGCCTCCGGCTCTGGTACGTACCGACCGGAAGGTTCATTTCGATTGGGGAGAAGGCAGTTTTGCCGAGGGCGAGCCTGTGGATCATTTTTCCATTCGCTGGACCGGCTACTTTATTCCCACACAATCCGGAGACTACCAGTTCTTTACTTCGGCCGATGATGGGGTGCGCCTTTACATTGGAGATGAGATTGGAATTGATGATTGGCAACCTCATGCGCAAACCATGGACACCTGTACTCGCCATCTCGAAGCTGGGAAGGCTTACAAGATCCGCCTCGAATACTTCGAAGACGTTGGCAGTGCCATCGTCGGATTCGGCGTGACTCGCGCGGATTCATTCATGGGCCGCGAAACCAGGGCGTTGGCTGCCAAGGCGGACGCCGTGATCCTCTGCGTGGGCTTCGATCCCAAAACCGAAGGAGAGGGCTTGGATCGGACGTTTGAGCTACCAGGCGGACAAGATGAACTGATTCGGCAAATCAGTGCCGCGAACAAGAACGTGATCGTTGTCGTGACCGCTGGCGGCAACGTGGATATGACGCGTTGGGTCGACGCGGTTCCGGCCATCCTGCATGCGTGGTACCCGGGACAGGAGGGCGGTACGGCTCTGGCGCAAATTCTGTTCGGTGATTACAGTCCGTCGGGCAAACTACCCGTATCTTTTGAACGCCGCTGGGAAGATAACCCGACATTCCAGAACTACTATCCCGAAAAAGGTAGTAGTCACGTAAAGTACTCAGAAGGAATATTCGTAGGCTATCGCGGATACGATCGCTCGACCACCAGGCCGCTTTTTCCTTTCGGCTTTGGGCTTTCCTACACCAGTTTCGCATATAGCAACCTGGCGGTAACGCCCGGGAATGGAAACCTGAACGAGCCGATCTCAGTCTCGTTCGATCTGAAGAACACCGGCCACCGTCAAGGCGCCGAAATTGCGGAACTGTATGTCGGTGATTCGCACTCTAGCGTTCCACGACCGGTCAAAGAATTAAAGGCATTTGCGAAGGTGAATCTCAAACCGGGAGAAACTGAGCGTGTCACGCTGAGCCTTCCGCGCAGAGCGTTCTCATATTATGACGTGCAGAAAAAAGATTGGAGCGCGGAACCCGGAGAGTTCACAATTTTGGTTGGCAGTTCCTCGGACAACATTCAACTGCGGGGCAAGTTCACTCTGACGCGCTAGGCAGAATCCGGCTTATTTCCAGCTGAATGTCGCCAGTGCTCCTGCCGGCAATGCATAGCCGAAAGCTTGGTGGTTGTAACTCACACGGAACGTTGCCGGAGCTTTGGCGGAGTTCAGCACGAGCAGAACGATGGATCCGTCAGGATTCTGAAAAGCGACGTCTTCGATGCTGCCTGCTCCAAACGTATTCGAATCGATCCGATGGGCGCCGGGTAGAACGAACTTGGCAAGATGGCCCAGGATGTAATACTCCACGTTGAACGTGATTTTAGCGGGCGAAACTGAGTCGTCGATCGTTACCACACCGCGACAGTTCATGCAGGTGCCATTTTTAGGGCCGGAGTTCTGATCAAGAGCGATGTTCCAAATAGAAACACTTCGTGCCCAGTTGCGCGGAGCACCAATCAGCAAATTCCGCGCATTCCACACCAGGTCGGCAGCAAAAGTTGTTGAGGTAATCCCTGAACATTCTGTAAACCAAATGTCATGATTGGGCGAGGCGGCTTTCACCACGGATTGTGCGCCGGGATCGCCGGCGTAACAGTGAAACGACGTTCCCGCAACAAATCGGGCCGCAGAACTCCTTAGCACGGTCTCAGGATAGGTCGTGTTATCCCAGTTATGCTCGTAGGCGAATATCTTGACGCTCCCCAGCCCGGCCCTTATGAGGGCTGGTCCAAGATGATTGGCAATGAAGCTCGCTTCGTCACGGGCAGAAAGATCTTCTGTGGGATAACCGGCCGTCGAGTATAACGGCTCGTTCTGAACCGACAGTGCGTAGATTGGGATTTCCTCCCGCTGATAGGCCTTCACAAAATCGACGAAGTACTGAGCCAGGCTTGGGAAATACGAGGTATTCATGGTGCCCCCATTCATGGCTCCGCCTGTCTTCATCCATGCGGGAGGACTCCAGGGCAACGCCACCACTTTCAAGCTGCGATTGATGGAGAGAGCCTGTTTAATCAGAGGAATGATGTACTCGGTGTCATGCGATATCGAAAAATGTGTGAGATCAGGGTCGGTCTGACCTGGCGGCATGTCGTCATAACTGTAGTTGCCCGAGGCGGAGAAGTCAGTTGCTCCCATGGGCTGGCGCAGAAAGCTGATGCCGATGCCACTCGCTGGATTGAAGAGCTTCCCCACTAACTCACTCTTCTGGGAACCGTTGAGTTTGTTCCAGATTAACCAGGCAGAAGAGTCGGTGAGAGACGCGCCGAACCCATCCATTTCCTGGTACTGCTTTGTTGCGTCCACGGTGATCACCGGACCAGCAAAATTTCCGCCGGCTGCAAACGAGACGTTCGGCTGCACCTGCAGCAGCATCGTGCGGTCGCCGGTGGTTTCGACCACCAGAACGGCTGGGGAATGAGATGTTTTCGTAGAATCTGTTGACCTGGCGCGACTCTTCACCCAAGAATTCGCGATGCATAGCGACGAAATCAGACAAAGTACGATGATCATGCACAAACGGTAGACACAATTAGTCTGCAGTCGGGATTGAACGCGCGGAAAGATCATAAGTTCCTCGGACGATGCCTTGCTTCCGCTCGGGCATGATTGCCAGCAAAAGATTGCCGACCAGAATCTCATGCTTGTCAATCCACCGACGAATTCGGTTATTCCACCTCATCTCCAGGAAATCCCGCGTTGGACCTTTCCCCAGCGGCTAGTTTGGGCTACCCTAGTGCGAATCTGCGATTGGCGGATGCCGGTACAGGTTTGATCAAAAAGCTACAGTCCACGTTGAACGGTATCGTGCGACCACTCATGAGTTGGGGCGTATTCAAACGGTCGTTGTCGATCTCGGCGGCCTTGATCTCTGCAGCGCCGGCGATTGCGGGCGCATCCGGAGCCCAGGCATCCAGCCCGGTCAAGCCGCTTCCCACCTTTACGCATGCCAATCAAATCCGCAGATTGAGCCCTGAGGAGGCGTCACGGGGGTATCCAGTCCTGATTCGGGGAGTGATTACGATGGATGCCCCGGCACCTGACTTCTTCGTACAAGACGCAACCGCAGGCATTTATGTCGAAGGTAGTGATTTCCCCAAATTCACGCATGTGTTGGGCCAGTTTGTCGAAATCGAAGGAATAACCGGTCCTGGCAAGTTCGCGCCCGTAATCCGCGAAACAAAGCTGCACGTAGTGGGCAAAGGCGTTCTGCCAAAAGCACGCCTGTTTGTTTTTTCCGAATTGTCGAATGGACAGCAGGACAGCCAATGGGCTCAAGTGCGTGGCATAGTGCGATCGGTTGCGGTTGACCGAAATTCGTGGAGAGAGGGCACGCTGGCCATGCAAGTGGCAGCTGAAGGTGGGGAGTTCAACGTGCGTGTGCCCATCACACACGAGCAGGATTTTTCTTCCTGGATCGACAGCGAAGTCCTGATCGAGGGCGTATGTGGCAGTCTTTATAACGCCAACCGACAACTTACCGGAATCCTGTTTTACGTGCCCCGCTTGAGCTTCATAAGAATCGAAACTGCCGCCACCAAAGAAGTGCCACTCTCGGAGTTGCTGCGATTTACTCCGGTCAACGGAACTCGGCACCGTGTGCGGATCCGTGGGATTGTCGGTTACCAGCAGGGCAACGCTCTTTTTCTGCAGAGTCAAGGCAAAGGTCTTCGTGTGCTGATGCAGTCCGATAGCGCACTCGGAATTGGCGACTTGGTCGATGCGCTCGGCTTTCCTGCCATGGGAGACTCCGCGCCGATTCTCGAAGACGCCGTTATTCATCGCTTAGGACATGAAAAATCCCCCCAAGCGCTTACGCTCAGGCTGGACGTTCCTTGGGAGCAGTTCGACGGCGCCCTTGTGACGACGGATGCCAAGTTGCTCAATCGGCAAGCCCAGCCCGATGGTCTTCGATTCACTTTTCAGGACGGCAACTTGTTTTTCGATTCCGCACTTCCCGAAAACGCCTCCACCGAGCGGCTGAACTCGGTCCCGCTCAATAGCAATGTGCGAATCACTGGAATCTGTCTGGTCCGCAGCGGCGGCCTGTGGCGGACCCCACAATCATTTAGCATCCTGCTGCGCACGCCGGAGGACGTAATGGTTCTGTCAACTCCGTCGTGGTGGAATCTGGCCCACACACTCTGGATGCTGGGAGTCACAGTAGGGATTTTGTTCATGGTATTGGCGTGGGTCGTCGTGCTTGGCCGTCGCCTGCAGGACCAGATGACCGTCATTCGCCAGAAGCGGAGAAGCGGCGCCGTCCTTGAGGAGCGCAACCGCATTGCTCGCGAACTGCACGATACTCTTGAACAGGAACTCGCCGGCATCACGATGCAACTGGATCTTGCCGTGGACTGCTTTCAGCAGGCGCCGAATGTGGCCCGGCACGCATTGGAATCGGCTCGCGACATGTGCCGGCACAGCATGATTGAAGCGCGACGATCAGTATGGGATTTGCGCTGCCAATTGCTGGAAGATGGCGATCTTGTGTCCGCGCTTAAGCAAATCGTGGAACCGCTTCTACCGGTTGACAGCAAAATCGAATTCCGGATTCAGGGAAATCCGGTGCGACTTCCCGCTCCGATGGAGATGAACCTGTTGCGCATTGGGCAAGAGGCAGTGGCTAACGCGGTGAAACACGGCGGCGCTCACGAGGTTGTCCTTGAATTGGTCTATCGTGCCAGCTCGGTTTGCCTTGCGGTGAGTGATGATGGCAAGGGTTTTGCCCTAAGCAAGACCGCGCGGATTGGGCATTTTGGACTTCTCGATATGAACGAGCGCGCACAGTCGATGGGCAGTCAGTTGAAGATTGAGAGTAAAGCCGGCTGCGGAACGCGGATTACAGTTGAGGTTTCTGTGAACGCGAACGAAACTCCGGATGACGAACTCAAAGCCAATTCGAATTCTCGTAGTTGACGATCACTTCATGGTCCGCATGGGCCTTTCGGCCTCGTTGAACGTTGAGGCCGACATGGAGGTTGTAGCGGAAGCAGGCAACGGTGAAGATGCCCTGCAGGCCTATCGCAAACACCTCCCTACCCTGGTGCTGATGGATCTCCGTCTCCCCGGGCGGAGTGGTACGGACTGCACAGCCGCCATCCTTCGAGAATTTCCCAACGCAGCCATCCTGATGCTTTCCACCCATTCGGGAGAAGAGGAGATCTATCGCGCGATGCAGGCTGGGGCGAAAGGCTACATCGTCAAAAGCATTGTCCGCGAGGAATTGTTGCGAGCCGTGCGTGAGGTTCACGCCGGCGGCGTTTATGTCGACCCGATCGTGGCATCCCAACTCGAAGGACGAAGGTCTCACCGTTCTTTGAGCAGCCGCGAAATCGAAGTGCTGCGGATGGTGGCTAAGGGGTTAGGGAACAAGGAAATTGCCAGCGCCCTGAACATCGCTGAGGTCACCGCAAAGCTGCACGTGAGCCACATCCTTGAGAAGCTCAATGTGAAAGACCGCACCCAAGCCGCAACCGTAGCCCTGCAACGCGGCATTATTTCGCTGGAATTGTGACTTTCTGGCTGCGTTCCACGACTACTGTACAAAAGTATACTTGACCGCCACCCGCTAATTGATTTCTATTACAGCGTTTCGACTCGATGCAGGAACTGGCGCATTTGTGTGAGAAGCGCCTGTGTCTTGGTACAGCCGTTGGCAAATTCGGGGGCGGAAATGAATTGGAATTCGCGGCGAGTCGTGGCGGTCGTAGCGTTCTCTCTGCTGTTCGTGTGCAGCTCCCTAGGGCAGTCCGACCGGGGTGCCATCGCTGGTACGGTACTTGACAGCACCGGAGCTGCGATCGCCGGAGCGTCGATCACGATCACGGGTGTCGATACTGGCAGCGTCTATAAGACCCAGTCGTCATCTTCCGGCGCCTACCATGTAAACGATCTTGCCATCGGCCGCTACAATGTCTCGGCTGAGGCTAGTGGCTTCAAAACCTCGGTCGAAAAAAACGTTGAGATCCAGATCAACACTGTTGCTTCCCTCAACATTACGCTGCAGCCCGGCAATGTGAAGGAAGAAGTGACAGTTCTGGCCGATGCTCCCACGGTGCAGACCGACAGCTCCGATGTGGGAACGGTAGTAGAGGACAAGCAAATCCATGACCTGCCCCTGTCGCTGAATTCTACCGGCCAGAGTTTTGTGCGGTCCCCTGAGACATTTATCTTCCTGACGCCCGGAACCATCGGGCAGGGAACGGTGGGCGACCATCCAGCTGCCGGCGTTTACGAAACGAAGATCTCTGGTGGACAGAACTTCGGTTCGGAAATCCTGCTGGATGGAGCCAGCGTGCAGCGCATGGATTCCGGTACGGCGTTCGATCAGACCGCTCCTTCCGTCGAGGCTCTGACTGAATTCAAGGTCACCACTGCAACGCCCTCAGCCCAGTTCGGCCATACCTCCGGTGGCGTTGAGAGTTTCACCACCAAATCGGGCACCAACAAGTATCATGGCAGCGTTTTCGAGTTGTTCCGCAACGAAGCGCTCGACGCTAACTCGTGGGACAACGATTTTGCCAATGCTCTGACTCTTGAATCGGACGAGGCTGCGGGCTGTAACCCCAGTGTTCCACCTTGTACGCCTTTGACTCCCAAGCCTCGCGATCGGCAGAACGACTTCGGAGGTGCCTTGGGTGGTCCGGTCTGGATTCCCCACCTGTATAACGGGCACGATAAGACGTTCTTCTTCTTCGCCTGGGAGCAATACCGCAACCGCCGCGGTCTGTCGAACGACTTGTTAGATTTACCCACGGCGGCAGAGCGCACCGGCGATTTCTCCGCTTTGCTTGGGCCTGATACGGGAATACCGGACCCATGCAACCCGGGGCAAGACATATTCGTGGGAGAGATTTTTGATCCTACCACCACAAGGATAGGAACCGGCGGGCAGACCTGCCGTGATGCATTTCCTGGCAACAAGATCACAAATATCAGCCCGGTTGCGCAAAAGATATTGGCCTATCTGCCACCAACCAACCTGACGGGAATTCCGAATGGCAACGGCGTTCCCGGAACCGTGCAGAACTTTCTCAATCCAGCGACCTTGGATCACGTCGTTACGACCCAGACCACTGTTCGCATCGACGAGAACGTGACGCAAAACCACAAGATGTTCTTTTCCTATAGCAGTCGCGAGCAGAACTTCCTGAATTCCAACAATTTCGACCTTCCCCCACCGCTTACCCCGGCGAATTATTACAACTATTACTTCACACACTACCTCCGCTACGGATGGGATTACATTATCAGTCCCTCGCTGCTGAACCATGTGACAGTCGGATTTAACCGCATCTATACCGCCTCCAAGGCACCGAGCGTGAACGGATCGAACTGGGAGTCGGTGCTCGGTATCTCGGGCGCCAGCGGTCCGACCTTCCCGCAGTTCAGTTTCAATGCAGGAGTGGACGGAACGCCCTACAGCATGTGGAGCGACAACAACTACACCCTGCAGATTCCCAATGCCCTGGTTGTGGCGGACAGCATCTCCTGGACCAAGGGCCGTCATTCGGTGCGATTCGGTTTCGATTGGCGGTCTTACCAATACTCGGTGGAGGCTCCTGGAACAACCTCGCCTGCTTACACTTTTTCCTACAACGAAACGTCGTTCACTCCTCCCGCCCAGAATCCAAACAACAATCTGACCGGCGATCCGTTTGCCAGCTTCCTTATCGGCCAACCCGATATTGAGCAGCTCATGGTGACCTCTCACTACTCGCGCTGGGCTAATAACTATTACGCCGTATACGCGCAAGACGACTTTAAGGTGCGTCAGGGTCTCACGCTCAACCTGGGACTGCGGTGGGACATCGAAACGCCGCGGCACGAGGCCGTCGGGGCGCAATCCGTCTTATCACTGACGGCCGCTAACCCGCTTACGCCAGGACAATCCGGAGCTTTGATTTACGGCAAGAGCGCCACAGGAGCTACGACCTACTTCAAGAATTTCGGCCCGCGTATTGGTTTTGCCTACGCCCCAGCGGTCTGGAAGAACTTGACGGTGATTCGCGGAGCTTACAGCATCTACTACGCGCCGCTTACCTACTCCGACTTCGGTGACAATCTGAGCAGCGGGACAACGGCCAGTCCGAACTTCGAAAATGCGGATCACTTCACGCCGGTCAGTTCGCTCGATGCCGGATTCCCGGCCTATACACCGCCGAGCAACTCGCAAGACCCAACCCTGAATACCTTCACCACAAACGGCATTTATTACGTCGCGGCGAGCTACGGACGGCCGGGCATGGTGCAGAACTGGGATCTGGAAGTGCAACACCAGATAGCGACCGACTTGATCTTCAGCATTGGCTATATTGGACAGCACGGTACTCGCCTGCGGTCGAACTTGGCGCAAGTCAACACCCCAAACCCTTTGTACAACAGCCTTGGGGCGGAGTTGGGCTACCAGGTCGACGGCTCTGACGGAAAAAACGGACCGGCAATTCTGAGCTCACTCGGAGTTTCTGTACCCTCCTGGTTTACGCCGGGCTGGGGCAGTGGCACCTCGAATAACGTGATCGGACAGCTTCTGCGGCCCTTTCCGCAGTATTCGACCATCACGACCAACTGCTGCCTGGAGAACCTCGGGCAGTCCACTTACAACGCTTTGCAAACTGCACTGGAACGGCGCTTCCGCAACGGTTTGAACTTGCTAGCTTCGTACACATACTCGAAGACCATCACTGATGCCGACTCCTCGTTCTCTACCGAGACCGGCTTTAACTCCAGCGTCTTCGGAGCGCAGAACCCCTACAACCTGCGAGGCGAGAAAGCAGTCAGCTATCAAGACATTCCGCACGCCTTCGTTCTCAGCTATCTCTACGAATTCCCTGCCGGACCGGGCAAGCGGTTCCTGAGCCACGGCGTGCCCAGCAAGGTGGCCGGCGGATGGCAGGTCAGCGGGGTTCATCGTTACCAGGCCGGATCACCGACCGTGATCAATGAATATGCAACGGCAAATCCGTTCAGCGGAGGAAACTACCGGTTGAGCCTGATTCCCGGCGTGCAAGTGCTCAACACAAATGCGGTGCATTGGACTCCTTCGAGCAACCCAACATGGAACAGTGGCTGCACGGAGACGAATGGATTATTCAGTCCTGCGACAGGAAATGCCGGAAACGGTCCGGCAAATTGCAACGCGTTCCTTGATCCAAGCGCTGCCTCGCTCAGCGCAGGCGGTGGATACGTCTTCGGCAATATCCCGGAAGTCGTTTCCTGGTGGCGAAGTCCCGGATACAGAAATGAAGACTTTGCTGTACTCAAACGAACTAACATTACGGAGACCAAAGACATCCTATTCAAACTCGATATCCCGAATGCATTCAACCGCCACGTTTTCGGTGGTATTGACGGATGGCCGGGGGATCAGTTCTTTGGTGTCCCTGGCGGCAGCGGCCACACCGTTCTTAATGCGCCCAGACAAATACAGGCAACCCTTCGCTACGAGTTTTGACGTCGGATTCGTCTGGCAAATGGCTGGATGCCGGTTCCAGCCATTTTTCTTTTCAAGATTGCTCCGAGATAGAATCTTTCCTCATGAAGTGTTTCTGCGGTCAAGCCCAATTCTTTTCCGGTCGCTGTGAGCACATTTTCGCATCGTTTTTTGGGGCCGCGGGGGCCGCGGTTCTGCTTGCCGCGACTCAATCGTGGGCGCAGTCGTCCGCAGCAGCTGCCCAAGTTGAGCAGGCAACCTTTGAGCAGGCAACCCTGGATATGCGCTCGGGGAATCTTGAGGCTGCTGCCTCCGGTTTCGAAATGGTGATCCGCCACTCGCCGGCCTTCGCCGAGGCTCACTTCGATCTCGGCCTGGTCAACGAAGAGCGCGGCCATTACGAAGACGCAATTGGCAATTTTGAAAAGGCGCTTACCCTCAAGCCTCATCTGCATGGGGCGAATCTTTTTCTGGGAATCAGCGAATTTCGGCTGAATCATCTTGCAGAAGCGGTCGCAGCCGTCCAGAAAGAAACCGCGGCGTATCCCAAAGATGCCAACGCGTGGATGTGGCTGGGAGTGGTGCGTCTCGCGCAGGATCGTGCCGAAGATGCGGCCGAAGCGCTCGATCGCGCCGACAAGCTCAAGCCCGGCGACCAGGATATTCTGTATCACCGCGGTCGGGCTCACCTGCTGGTATCAAAAGATAGCTACGCCGAAATGTTCAAGGTCGATCCGCACTCCTGGCTCGTGCATCGTGTGCTGGCCCAGGCTAATGCGGAAGCCGAGCGGCATATAGATGCCATCGCGGAGTATGAAGCCGCCATCCAACTTGCTCCCACACAACCGGGTTTGCACGAAGAACTGGGATCGGAGTACCGCAACGCCAACAAAATTCCAGAGGCAAAACAGGCCTTCCAGCGCGAACTGGAGATCGATCCCAATAACGTACTAGCGCGATATAAGCTGGGCGCGATCGCCGTCGAAGAAGGCGATGGAGCCACGGGAAAGCAACTGATGGAGGCGGCACAGCGAGAGAAACCCGGCCTCGTACACATGGACTACAACCTGGGACGCGCCGAGATGCTGTTGGGCAACGATGATGCAGCAGCAAAACATTTCGAAATCACGGTGAAGACGGACACGACGGCGGAAGTTGTCGAGCAAGCCTGGTATCAGTTGGGAACAATCTATCGCCGCCAGCACCGAATGGATGAAGCCCGGAGTGCCATGGCGACATTTCAAAAATTGAAGGATGAAGATGCGGACAGAACGCAGCAACGTATGAAGAAACTGGTAGCGCCGAACGATGCCAGTTCAGCTGCGGCTCCCACGGAAACGCAAAACCCGCCGTAAACTCCGAGCGCGGCTACCCTTGATCGTTTCAGGTGGCCGCTTTGCATAAGTCCCGATTAAAGCTCTGCGCTCACTGATTCCGAGCTGGTGGAAGATTTTTCGTTGCACGGCTCTTAATCTCGGCCGTTCGCTGGAACTCTGCTTCCGCACGATCCATGGCGTGGATGTCTTTGTAGAGTCTTCCCAGTTGATAGTGAGCGACCGCATTCTCAGGATCAAGTTGCGTCGCCCGTTCCAGTTGCTGCTGCGCATCCTCAAGCCGTCCAATTTTGTGGTAGTAGATTCCCAGCGTCAAACGGCAATAAGCATTATCTGGCGCCAGCGCAACCGCCTTTTCAAGGGGCTCGATCGCCTCCTTGGTCTGTCCCTGTTCCATGAGAATGTTGCCCAGATTCACATAAGGCTGTTCGCTCGGCCGCAAGCTCTCCTTTTGCCACGCGATTGCTCTTCGGTAGGCTTCGATCGCCGCATCGAGTTCGCCGCTGGACTCGTGAACAAGGCCGAGGTTGGTTTCGGCTTTCACATTTTGTGGATCGAGATCAAGTACTGTTTGAAAAGCCTTCCGCGCCTCAGCCAAGCGCGCTACCGTGTAGTAGGCGCGGCCCAGGGAATACCACGCGTCCACATTATGCGCGTCCATCGATGTGGCTTTTTCCAGCCACTTGATGGCATCGGGATAATCATCCAGGAGAACATAATCCAGCCCCACGATTTTTAAATCATCTGCGGTAGGCATTGTCATCGCAGCCGCTTTGGTGTACATCGCCAGTGACTCGCGCGGGTGATTCTGCCGGTGGAGAACAAAACCCAGCATATAAACCGCGTCGGAGGACTTAGGATGCGAGGGAACATAGCGTTGCAGTGCTTTTTCCGCTCCCGCGAAGTCCTGCAGGTGCACTAACGATTTTGCCTGGTAAAGAAGAGCGTCGGTTGCGCCGGGCGTGGCGGTCTCGGCCTGAGCAAACAGGAAAGCGGCGGATGAATAATCTCCCGCATGGAATGCAGCAAGTCCACGATCAAAAGCGCTGCCGGACTGCGCCGAGCCGCACAATCCGCTGAGAAACGCCGCTATGATGACGGAAAACAGAAGAAGCCTGGCTCGGCATGACTTCATGGCTTTGCCGATCTTCACTGTTCCACGATTCCTTTGCCTTCGACAACTGTGATGATGCGGTCAATGGCAGGGTTCTTGATCTCTTCTCTTGCACCGTCCGGCCAGAAGATTTCGACCTTGTCTACAGTTGTCGCCGTGCCCAATCCAAAATGCGGACGTGGATCGGAGCTTGAAGCATAGCTACCCCCGCTGAAAACGTCGGCCCGCTGCCGAACTGTACCTGTGGTGACAAATACCTTCGCGCCGACCGCATCCCGCGGGCTCTTGCCTGCTCCAATCAATTTAAATTTCAACCAATGATTCGAGTTCTTGACCACATTGCGCAGCAACACGGGGGTCGAATCCATCACGTTGAGAACGGCGTCGATGTGGCCATCGTTGAACAGATCGCCGAAAGCAGCCCCGCGAGCCGAAACGACCACTGCCAGCCCACTTCCAGAAGCTGCAGGAACCTCCTCAAACTTCGCCCCATTCAAGTTACGAAACAGCAATGGCCGTTGCGCCCACGTTGTGCCCCAATCCTGTTGGTCGACGCCCGGATAGACGTGACCATTGGCGAAAAAAAGGTCGAGCAACCCGTCGTTGTCGTAGTCCAGGAAGCCCGTACCCCATCCTAGAAACGGAATGGTTGCGTTCGCGATGCCGGCAGCGTAACTCACGTCGGTGAAGCTGGCATCTCCGTCGTTTCGATACAGCGTATTGTAGTCGTCGGAAAAATTCGTAACGCAGAAATCGACCTTGCCGTCGCGGTTATAGTCCCCAACGGCAATTCCCATCGACGCCTGTTCACGTCCTTCATCGTTCAAGGCGAATCCTGAAAGATAGCTGATATCTTCGAATGTCCCGTCGTGCTTGTTGCGATACAGATACTTAGGTACAGAATCGTTCGCAACCAGCAAATCAATCCAGCCATCATCGTCCACGTCAACAAAGACAGAAGCCAGACCGTAATAACCTCTGGGATCGGAAACTCCAGCCTTCACGCTCACATCGGTAAACGTACCATCGCCGTTATTGTGGAACAGATGATCACCCTCACCCGGTAAGCCACGAGGGCCGCACATGACCGGCACTCCGCGAAACTGACAAAATCCGGAAGGCAGCCTGCCCTTACCAGCGATTGGGGGATGGTCTACGTCGTATTTCACATATCCGGGAACAAACAGGTCCAGGAAACCGTCATGGTCGTAGTCGCCCCAGGTCGCACCGGTCGACCAGGTGCCCAGGGCAACGCCCGCCGTTTCCGCAACATCGGTAAACGTGCCGTCACGGTTATTGTGGTACAGGCGGTTCTTGCCAAAGTTGGAAACGTAGATGTCGGGCCAGCCGTCGTTATCGTAGTCTCCTACGGCGACACCGAAGCCCCAGCGCTCATTGGCCACTCCCGCCTTTTCGGTCACATCGGTGAAGGTACCGTCGTGGTTGTTGTGGAACAACATCGCTCGCGGCGGTGCTTCCTTACCTTGAAGCGCGGGGAAGGTTGAGCCGTTCAGCAGATAAATGTCGAGCCATCCATCGTTGTCGTAATCGAGAAGGGCGACGCCGGATCCTGGCGTCTCTAAAATTGTAGTTTTCTCCGGCGTGCCCGACCGATGATGGAACTTATCGAGTCCGGCGGCGCGCGTAATATCGGAGAACACGACTGGCGCGCCGTCGACAAAACCGCCCGCCGTGATGGGGCGCGAAAGGGAGTCCTTGACTGGAGCGTGGGCAGCGCCGGTGCTCATGCCGCTCTGCTGGCTGTGAGTGTCCGCGGACGGGGCGTTTTGCGCCCAAGCTGCGGGAAGAAACAGCGTGAGACAAATCGTTCCCGACGCTAATATCGGAGCAATAAAACGCACGGCAAAATGAGGAGGGACCATGGAGCTCTGAGACATGGTTTGCCTGGTCGGCCTGCGAAATCTTCTCACATGGCTGATTCCATCACAAGCGAATGAAACCTGGATCATAATGGCTATAACGATGTTCGCTTCGCCGCAAATCTCGCGCCGTGGATTCATGCGATCGGCTGCGTTCGCAGCTGCGGCGGTCGCCCTTCCCTACCGCGCATTGTCCCAGAACAGCGTGGTCCAGAAAAACAACGTCCCGTCTGTTTCCCCGCATTTGAAGCAGTTTGACTACGGAGACGTTGAGTTCGCAAGCGGTCTCCACGACGAGCAACTCGAGCACACTCGTTCCGTTTTGATGGGCTTGAGCGATGACAGCCTGTTGAAGCCATTCCGGCAAATGTCCGGCCAGCCCGCTCCTGGCGAGGATCTTGGCGGCTGGTATCGCTATGATCCCAACTATAAGACCGGTGGGCCCGATAACGCCGGCTTTGCTCCTACCTGCACGTTTGGGCAATGGGTCTCAGCGCTGGCGCGTATGTATGCCATCCGGCGAGATCAGGCGATCCGTGAGAAGGTGCTGCGCTTGAACCGTCTCTACGCGCAGACCATTTCGGATGCTTATTACGACAAAAACCGATTCCCTACCTACTGCTATGACAAGATCGTTCGCGGTCTTGTTGACTCGCACAAATACGTTGGCGATCCCGATGCCTTCTCAATTCTCGAGCAAACCACGAACACAGCCTTGCCGCATTTTCCAAAATGCGCAGTGGAACATGGACAAGCCTGGCGGCCCAACAAGGACGAAACCTGGACCTGGGACGAGTCTTACACGATTTCAGAGAATCTTTTTATTGCCTATGAGTGCGGCGCGGGAGAGCGCTATCAGCAGTTTGCCTGGCAATATCTCGACAACGACTACTACGACCCTCTGGCCGAGGGGCGAGATGTGTTGGCCGGCAGACACGCCTACAGCTATGTCAATTCTCTGGGCTCGGCGATGCAGGCATATCTGACTCTTGGCAGCGAGAAACATCTGCGCGCCGCTAAGAACGGCTTTGACATGCTTTCAAGGCAAAGCTTTGTCACCGGAGGCTGGGGGCCGGATGAAATGCTCCGTGCCCCTGACAGTTCAGAACTTTGCGCCAGTCTCAGCAATACCCACGCCAGCTTTGAGACGCCCTGCGGATCCTACGCACATTTCAAGCTGACCCGTAAGCTGCTCCGAGTCACGCGTGATGCGCGATATGGCGACAGTATGGAGCGAGTGATGTACAACACAGTGCTCGGCGCAAAACCGCTCATGCCCGACGGACGAACCTATTATTACTCCGACTACAGCTTTCAAGGACGGAAGGTGTACAGACCGGATCAGCATTGGGCGTGCTGCTCGGGTACTTTGCCGCAAGTAGCGGCCGACTATCGCATCAACACTTATTTTCACGACCCGCAAGGTGTCTGGGTGAATCTTTACATCCCATCCACGTTGCGATGGAAACAGGATGGCGGCGATGTCGCTCTCACGCAGGAAAGCCAATACCCGTTTGATAGCCTGATCCATTTCCGCGTCGAAACATCGCGCGCCCGGCGGTTTGCCTTGAACTTCCGGATTCCCGCATGGACCAGGGGGGCTTCGCTTTCAGTAAACGGCCGTCGCCTACCCGAGGACTTAATCGCGGGAACCTTTGCGACCGTTCAAAGAGAATGGAGGACCGGGGATCGCATTGCATTGGATCTGCCGATGGCAACGCGGCTGGAAGCGGTCGACCCGCGCCATCCGCAGACTGTTGCGCTTCTCTTTGGTCCTGTCGTGTTGTTCGCCATCACGGATAGGCAGCCATCGTTACGTCGCGCGGACTTGCTGGCTGCCCAAAGAACAGGCCTGCGTAGCTGGCAAGTACGAACCTCCGGCGTCCCGCTAATGCTGCTGCCGTTCACGGACATTGAGGACGAGCAGTATTCCACTTACCTCACTATCGCATGATTCCGCCTGTCCCGGTTTTGTGTTCGCCGTGTCGCAGGTTCTCGATCAGATACTCCGTCGTGCGAAGCGAGAAGGCCAGAATGCTGATCGTCGTTGTTTTATCGGTGCAATTCAGAAACACGCTGGCGTCGCACACGTACAGATTTGGCACGTCATGCGTCTGACCAAAACGATTCGTCACGAACTTCTTCGGATCATTGCCCATGCGGCATGTGCCCGTCTCGTGGAGGCTCCATCCGGGAATTTCCGGATGTTCGCTGGCGCCTTCCCAAACTCCGCCCGCTGCCCGCAATGCCTCTGCGCACACTTCTTTTGAGTGTTCCCACATCTTGAGCACATTATCGTCCCACTCGAAGTGAATCCGAGCTACCGAAATTCCGTATGGATCTTTGACGTCAGGGTCGAGTTCCACGAAATTCCTGGATGAGGGAAGGGTCGGAGCCTGAATCCCAAAACTCACGGGAGTGGGATACCGCCGTTTGATCTCGCGCTTGAACGATGAACCGAACCCATCCAGATCGCGGGCAAACCAGGGAAATTCTTCGCATCCGCCATCGGGGTAAACCGAATAGCCCCGGATAAATTTCTCCTCGTGGGGATTGTTCAGGTTTTGCCAGCGCGGCATCCAGGCGATGGTGGAATCCGCTACGTGATCGGGAAAGCTGGGCTGGCCGAGCAGTTGCGGCAAATATCCTCGAGCGGATTCTCCATATAGATGATCGCAGAGATTCTTTCCAAGCTGCCCGCTGGAGTTGGCGATCCCGTTGGGCCAGTAGCGCGATTTTGAATTCAGCATGATGCGAGCCGATTCGATGCAAGAGGCCGCGACCACAACGGCACTTCCGTAGACTTCGACTTCCTGCCTGGTTTTGCGGTCGATATACGCTACTCCGGCCGCCTGTCCTTTCTCGTCGACCAGAATGTTTTTCGCCAACGCATCGGTGCGTAGCTCCAGATTATTGGTCGCCTCGGCTTTTGGCAGCAGAAAATACGGCGTGGAAAAAAACGCTCCCACATCGCAGCCAGTGGTACACTCGCCGCAAAAATGGCACGCCGGATGTCCTTCGTACGGTTGGGTGAGCTGGGCGCAGCGGTCCGGCAGATACGGAATGCCAACTTTTTCGCACCCGGCCTGCAAGATGTAATCCAGACAGCGAAAATTGAAGGGAGGAAGATAGACACCGTCGGGATTGCTGGGCCGGTTCTGCACCGTGCTGGCCACGCCGATCATCTTCTCGACTCGTGTATAAAACGGACTGATCTCGTCGTATGTGATCGGCCAATCCACATCGTAGCCATCGAGCGAGGCTGCTCGGAAATCGATGTCGCCGAAACGCGCTGAACTGCGTCCCCAGAAATTGGTTTTGCCCCCTACGGCATTGCAACGGGGCCACATCCACATCGACCCAGGCGCGACGGTAAATGGAATCTCGTGATCCCATGCGGCCTTTGTGTATTCGTTATCCATATAGCCGAAGGATTCGGAGCGCCGTTTGGGATCGTCGAGGCCACGAAACTTCATGTCCCACGGCATGCGGTGATAACGAAAATCCTTTTCCGGATCGAGCCTGCGCCCGGCGTTGAGCGCACAAACCTTGAGTCCGGCGTCGCATAGGATCTTGATCGTCATGCCGCCGCTGGCGCCAGTTCCAATCACAATAACGTCGTAGATTTTCTTGCCCATAGTTTCAGTCAGCTGCTCTTTACGCAGGGTGTGAAAGATGCAGGTGCCCGGGATCGCCTTTGTGTGGGCACTCCGGTGATTCGGAATAAAATTTCAGGGCTGGGTTATCCAGTTCTTTGTATCCGATTTCGCTGGTGTAGAAGCCAGTGACCGTGTACTCACGAATCAGACGAAAGAATTCTCGCCCGCCTTCCTCGGGGGGTCGGGCCCTGTCTTTGAATGCGAGTGGTTCGAGCAGAGAATTCTGCCGCTCATGGCTGATCTCCAGAAATTTCTTGCCGTAGTTGCTCTCGCAGTGCGCGTTGAGCCATGCCAATCCGGTGCGAAACCGATACTGTACTTCGGGGTCGCTGGCCACCATGAAATCGATGAACTCGGCAACGCCAGCTTCCTTCGCGCCCGGAGTTGCGTCGGTGGGAATAATGAGTTCGGTCAGACAATCGACCATCGCATATTCGCCCGGCGTGAAAAATTGCGGATCATATTGGACCGGCCTGATCGGCAACGCCGCGTTTCCGATGTGGCCGCACGCAAAGGCCCATTTGCTGAAGCCGGGAAAGTGCCCTGCCGCCGCGGCCGCCCCGAGAATCCGCAAAACCTCCCGCCGTCGCACGCCTTGTCCTGCCATAAATCTCTCCCGTTCGGAATCCCGCAATACGGTCGCGGCAGTTCACATGAATGATAATTCATCGCGGCGGACCGAGCTCCGTGAACGAACCATGTTTGGGTCTGACGAAATCGCGGGAATTGATAAGCACCTGGGACAGGCGGAAAAATCTTTGACAGACTGTGAGCGGCGTTTGCCTGAATCTTGCGCGGCGTGCCACCGCCTTCTACAATTCCCTTGCATGAAATTCGTGGTGTTCCCATGAAACGTGCTATTCCGTTTTTTCTTTTGTCTCTCGCCTTCCTGCTCTCAATTGCAGCTGAAAAGCCTCTTGCGGTGCTTGCACATCCTCAATCGGCGGCAAGCACCTCGACTCCTGCCGCTTTTCTCGGCCGCTGGGACTTGACCCTGAAGGCACCCGATCGCCAGTATCCCTCCTGGCTTGAACTCACCCTGGAAAACGACGAACTGAAGGCACGCATGACGGGTCGCTGGGGTAATGCCCGTGCGCTCCCCAAGGTCACGCTCGTCGAGGGAAAACTGACATTCGTTTCGCCTAAGGAAGAAGAGGCTCGATCCGATGACATGGTGTTTCAAGGCACGCTGAGCGGCGGCAGGCTCGCGGGAACAACCACCGGACCTGACGGGGCGATCTGGCAATGGACCGGCCAGCGCGCGCCGTCACTCGACCGGAAGCGTGAGCCCAGGTGGGGACGGCCGGTAACGCTCTTCAACGGCAAAGATCTTTCCGGCTGGCACATGGACAGTGCCAAGGGAACGCCGCCATGGACGGTGGAAAACGGAACTCTCGTGAGCCCGGGCCACGGACCGGAACTCATCAACGACACGAAATTTGAGGATTTCAAATTGCACGTGGAGTTCAATTGCGGTGCCGACGCCAACAGTGGCGTCTACCTGCGCGGCCGCTACGAAGTGCAGATCGAAGACGACTCGATTCAGGAGCCCCCCAGCCACCATATGGGAGGAATCTACGGTTTCCTCGCCCCATCTCCGGAGTTGCCGCGCAAACCGGGCGAGTGGCAGACCTACGACATCACGCTCGTGGGAAGAACCGTCACCGTCGTTCAGAATGGCACGACCATCATTGACCATAAGGAAATTCCCGGACTCACCGGCGGCGCGCTTGATAGCCATGAGGAGTTGCCTGGCCCTATCTACTTGCAGGGAAGCGAAAAGGGACATGTCGCTTTTCGCCAGATCGTGATTACTCCCGCGGTCGAATAGATCTGCTGATCTCATGTGGGCTCGCGAATGACAACCTCGCAATTCCAGAACAGGAGAATCGATGAAACGAAGTGATCTTTCGCGCCGTAAATTCTTGCGACTGGGTGCCGCTTCCGCGGCAGCGTTATCTGCGAAGCGCATCTCGAGCCAAAGCATTCCGCTCGGGCCGGAAAAGTTTTGGGCTTCCGCCCGGCCAGTTCCGGCCAGCGATCGCGTGCGTTTCGGCATGATCGGTGTGGGCATGCAGGGTTCGCAGCTGCTGACGCAATCGATCGAGTTGCCCGGCATTGAATGCGTGGCCGCTGCAGACTTGTACGACGGGCGGCATCAGCTGGCTCGCGAGATAACGGCGAAGAACGGCCTTCCGGTTACACGCCACTATCATGAACTTCTTGAAAACAAAGAGATCGACTGCATCGTAGCCGCGGTGCCGGACCACTGGCACAAACAGGTCGTAGTGGACGCGGTGAACGCCGGCAAAGACATCTACTGCGAGAAACCCATGTCGCACAGTCCGGCCGATGGCATCGCCATGGTCGAGGCGACCAAAAAAACCGGCCGCATCGTGCAGATCGGCTCGCAGCGCGTCAGTTCGCTGATCTGCAAAAAGGCCAAAGACATGATTGCCGACGGAGGGGTCGGCCAGGTCATGTTGGTGGAAGGATGGCTCGGGCGTAACGATCCCACGGGCGCGTGGGAGTATCCGCCGCCTCCCGATCTTTCACCGCAGACCCTCGATTGGGATACCTGGCAAGGGACAGTGCCGAAGCGCGATTTTGATCCCTTCATTTTTGCGCGCTGGCGTTGTTGGAAGGAATACGGCACCGGTCTGGCGGGAGATCTGCTGGTGCATCTGGTGAGCGGAATGATGTTCATGCTCGGCATCAATGAGCCGCCGAACATGGCGGCATCGGTCGGCGGCATTCTACGCTGGAAAGATGGGCGCAACATGCCCGACGTACACGGCACGGTTTTCTACTATGGCGATTTGCCCGTCTACATGCGCTTGAATCTCAACGCGGAGATGGCCGAGACCTACCGCATCCAGGGACCGAAAGGAATTCTCGAGGTGGGAGAATTTGGACTGAGCTACACACCCCAGACGGGAAAGGATTCAGGTCCAAGCTACTACTCGGCCGGCTTTCCGCGCGCGATGCGTGGCGCCTACGAGAAGAAGTGGCATGAAGAGAACGATCCCGAGCTGGGGCAAGAGCCCATGCCCGAAACCCTATCGTTCAAAGGCCCCGACTACGACGACATGCATCCCCACCTGTGGAACTTTTTCCAGTCGGTTCGCTCGCGAAATCCGGTAGTGGAAGACGCGATCTTCGGTCACCACGCTGCCCTGGCTTGCCACATGGCGAACGAATCATATTTCCGAAGAAGGGCGGTGGTTTGGGACGAGTCATCACAAACTATCAAAGGCTAAGCAGGTTTTTCCACTGGGGCAGCGCTCATGGCGGGAATTGCTTTGTAATTTTTTTGTGTTTTCTGCAAGCCGGAGTTTTCTGCGAGCCCGTCATTCGCTAGGGTTGGAGGCACGGCATGTGGGAGAAACGGATGGCCAGACGACTTGGAAATCCAAGCTAGTGTGTGCACTGACGATTCAACTGTTGGCAAAGAAAACGCCCAACATCTCCAATCAGATTTCAAGCAACATCCCGCACGGCATCCCAAGGGGATACAGGCCCGCATCCTGCTGACTTCAGTCTTCGGCCCCTACGCGCAAGACGACGAATTTGGCAGCCGCTTCATCAATCCTATGGAGCTGTACCACAATCAAGTCACACGCGCCCAGGGCGGCTTTTCGCTCCGCATGTTTCATCGCTCCTGGGGCATCATGCTGATCCAGGCGAACATCTCCGCCCCGTGCACTGTTCTGGACTTCCCCACGCGCCGCGCCTTCGCGCGTGAACTCACTCGGCACCACTATGATGTCGTGGGCATCTCCTCGATTATCGTGAACGTCGGCAAGGTGCGGGAGATGTGCCGCTTGATTCGCGAGCTCTCGCCGCACTCGACGATCGTCATAGGAGGCCACGTCGCCGCGATTCCGGGCATCGAGTCGATGATCGACGCCGATCACATCGTGCGCGGCGAAGGCGTGGCATGGATGCGGCGCTATCTCGGAGAAAACGAAACCGCGCCTATCCGCCATCCCGCGATCGTCTCCGGATTGGGCACGCGCATCATGGGTGTCCGTTTGCCCGAGCGTAAAGGCGCGACCGCTGCAACCATCATCCCTTCGGTCGGCTGCCCCATGGGATGCAACTTCTGCACGACCTCTGCCTTCTTCGGCGGCAAAGGCCGATTCGTCAACTTTTTTGAGACCGGCGACGAACTGTTTGAAGTCATGAGCCGGATGGAAGACGAACTCAAAGTGCACTCCTTCTTCGTGATGGATGAAAACTTTCTGCTGCATCGCACCCGGGCCATGAGTCTGCTGGAGCGCATGAAAGAAGCCGGCAAAAGCTGGACGATGTCAGTTTTCGCCTCCGCCAACGCGATCCGTCAATACACCATGCAGGAACTAGTCGATTTGGGAGTCTCCTGGCTATGGATCGGTCTCGAGTCTCCGCAGGGCGCGTACAACAAGCTGCAAGGCACAGATACGCGGCAACTGACGCGGGAATTGCGCGAGCACGGAATTCGCGTGCAAGGGTCCACCATCATTGGTCTGGAGCACCACACTCCCGACAACATCGTTGCCGAGATCGAACACGCGGTTGCGCACGACACCGACTTTCATCAGTTCATGCTCTACACGCCGGTTCCGGGCACGCCTCTCTACCAGCAAATGTCCGAGGAAAGCCGGATGCTTCCTGACGTGGATTACGCCGATGTTCATGGCCAGTTCAAATTCAATTTCAGGCACAGAGCTATTTCGCGCGACGACTCCCAACGCTATCTCGATTGGGCGTTCTGGCGCGATTTCGAAGTGAACGGCCCCAGTTTGTACCGCCTTGCCCGGACCTTGCTGTCAGGCTGGAAACGCTACAAGCACTGGCCGGACGCCCGCGTGCGCGAACGTTTTGCCAGCGAGATACACCGTCTCGCCGGCGTCTACAGCTCAGCACTCTGGGCCATGGAGCGTCATTTCAAAAAAGTGGATCGCGATCTCAGCGATAAAATTCGTGCTTTGCGCCACGAATTCAAGCGGGAGTCCGGAGTCGCGGCCCGCGTGCTCCCGGCGCTTCTTGGTCCGTTGCTGTTGTGGACGACACGCCGCGAAGAGAGAAATCTCGCGAGCGGAAAAACTTACGAGCCGCCCACGATTCTTGAACGCACGAACTGGTCAGGTGCTTGATTCCAGCCGCAGGCTCGTGAGCCGGCAAAAAACCTCTTCGAGCACAGGCGCTGGGACACTTTGGAAGGCCTTGCTTTGCACGTAGCAGACTTGAGCAAAACCGACGTGCAGAAAATCCATTAAGTTTCCGCTCGCTGTCATTCGGGCGCAGGCAACAGAGTCAATGATTCCGGTCGAACCGTGAAGATGCACCATGCTTCCGCGAAGGCAGGCACGGGACACATGCCAGCCCGACGGGCTCAACGGATAGAGGTTTAAGATCGATTCGTCGGGGTAGTGGCTGTTGAATTTCTTTCAGCTCGACTGCTTTATTTGCAATGTGTTCGGCGCTGACCTCGAATTCCTTGATCAACTCCCAGGGAGCGCCAGATTCGCCAAAGCGGTCGCGCACGCCAATGGAGCCAGTGATCACCGGTATACCATAAAGGTCGCGTGCCGAGGTAATCATACCGCTGACTCGCCACGCCAAAGCGCCCGTCTGGTGCTCTTCGGCGGTGATGATTATTCCAGTCTCCTTCGCGGCTCGGATCACCGCATTTTCATCGATAGGTTTAAGAGCATGCATGTTGATAATGCGAGTTTCCCATCCCAACTCCTGGTGCAGTATGAAACATTAGGATTGAAGGAAGTAATGCATAGAGTAGGGACGATCCTTTTACTGCTCCTTATCGCGCCTGGCCTACACGCCGCGCAAGAGAATGCTGTTAGCGGTCGAATTCTCGACTTGCGGGATCACCTGCCCGCAACAAGTGAAAAATCTCATTTACTTCAGCTGTCCGGAACCGTCGCTGACACGTCTGGCGCGGTGATTGCCGGCGCCACCGCGCAGGTTCGGAGCGCGGACGACACAATCCAAAGAACGGCGCGGACGGATAAGGACGGTTCCTTCATTATTCTCGGGCTCCCGGCCGGTGATTATCGGCTTGTCGTGTCGAATCCTGGCTTTGAAACCAAGGAAATCCCCGTCACCATCGCTACAGGGGCTGCGGTCCCCCTGCGCATCGTTCTGGCTGTGGCTGAAGTGAGCACCACCATTGAGGTGAAGGAGCGTTCGGATGATCTTGTCGGAATTGCCAGCTCGGCGGGCCAGGTGACGGTCGGTTCTGAGGAACTCGAAAATCGGCCGCTACTTCGCTCGGGAGAGATTTTGGAGGCGCTGCCCGGCCTCATCATTACGCAACACGCCGGCGGCGGCAAGGCCAACCAGTATTTTATGCGGGGCTTCAATCTCGATCATGGCACGGACTTCGCCATTTTCCTCGACGGCATGCCGCTCAACTTGCCGTCGCACGCGCACGGCGAGGGGTACTCGGACATGAACACCGTGATACCGGAGTTTGTGCAGCGAATCGACGCCGCGAAAGGCCCTTATTACGCCGACGTAGGTGACTATGGCTCGGCGGGAAACGCCCACGTGGTGTTTTACAAGACGCTGCCCCGGAACTTCTTCCAGATCGACGGCGGAGAGGATCGGTTTGCGCGGTTCGTTTTCGGCATATCGCAAAAGCTCGGCGACGGCAACCTGCTGTACGGGGGAGAGGCGTATCACGATGCCGGCCCCTGGGTGCATTCGGACAATTATTACAAATTCAACGCACTCGTCACCTACAGCGAGGGCGACAAGGCCAACGGTTTCACCATCACGAACCGCGACTACGATGGAGCCCGATGGAACTCAAGTGACCAACTCCCTTATACGGCTATACCCGTCGTCGGTTTCTTCGGGGCATTGAACCCCGCCGACGGTGGGCGATCGCAGCGTTACAGCTTGCAAGGCGAATGGCACCACGAGGGGGCAAATTCCCAAACGCAACTCATGGGCTACGGGTTCTACTACGATCTCAACCTGTTCTCCGATTTCACCTGCTATCTGGTCGACCCCTATAAAGGCGACCAGTTCGAACAGCAGGACCGCCGCTGGGTCGCTGGGTTCGACCTACGTCATACGATCTACGGCAGATTCCAGGGCCGCAGGAGGGAAACCACGTTCGGCATGCAGCTCCGCAATGATTGGATCCACAACGGCCTTTTCCGGACCGAAGATGGCGTGCGCACGGATAAAACTTACTACACAGCGAACTATCTAGATGTACCCTCTTCGCTTGATCAAATCGCCGTTCTGCCCGCGGCCACGGATTTGAATAAATTTACGGAGACAATAACCAGTCCCTGGGTAACAAATAAAATTCAGTGGGGAGAGAGGGTCCGCTCTATTCTTTCCTTTCGTGGCGATGTCGGTGACGGCGTTCTTACGAGCTTTACCAATCCCACGAACCCCAACTATCCCAACGATCCCTACCCTGCCAACTTTAATCCCAACACCAACAAATCGATCTCCAAGTTTCTGCCCAGCCCGAAAGCGAGTTTGATCTTCGGCCCCTGGGCCAATACGGAGCTCTACTTGCAGGGCGGATTCAGTTACCACACCAACGACGTGCGTGGCTCAACGCAGCTGTATGAACCGGTTTCACCGGACTATCCTTACTACAACACGCCGAACCCTATCAAGATTCCATTCCTGGTCGAAACTAAAGGCGGGGAGGTTGGCGTGCGCACTGCGGCCGTCCCACAACTGCAAAGCACGGTCGAGCTCTGGTACCTTCACAGTAATTCCGAACTGTTGCAGGATGGCGACACCGGAGGCACGACTCCCTCACTGGAGTCAAGCAATCGCTACGGCATCGAGGTTGGGAACTACTACACGCCAACACAACATTGGGCTTTTGATGCCGACTTCGCGGACTCACGCGCGATTTTCACCCAACAAGACCCATTCGATTCGACCTTTTACTACACGACTCCAACGGGTACCCAGCAGCTTTGCGCAAGAAACTCGAATTGCTTTGGACTTATTCCGACTGGGGGCGGCACTTACCTGCAAAATGCGTACGGCAAGGAGGTGCCCGAAGCGGTTCGGTGGGTGGTTGCAGCCGGCGCTACCTTACGGGACTACAAACGCTTTTCGGCGAGTTTGCGCCTGCGCTACTTTGGCCCACGCCCTTTGACTTCGGACGCAATCTACACCTCACCCTCAACCGCGTTGGTCAACATGCAGGCGAGCTACAAGTTCAACCAGAACTGGAGCTTGGTGGGTGAAGTTCTAAATTTGCTCAACCGCCGGGATCACGACGTTGACTACGCCTACGTGTCGCAAATCACGCCGGCGATAGGGCTGGGGCTACCCGCAACTCCACCAACAACACTGGCCGGGCAGGAGCAAGTCGCGAGTGTTGTGAATGCCAGCGCGGCGTTCACCAGAGTGATGCACCCAGTCGAGCCGATCGAGGCGCGATTCAGTCTACGTTACAGTTTCGGTCGGTGAGATTCGCGTCTACCGAGTCTTGGATTTTGTTCGCGATTTTGACGCGGCCGGAAGGAAAACTCGCGACTATCCCGATCACGGCTTCTCACGAGAAACAGATTCTCCGAAAACTGTGAAACTCGGTATTACCTGTTTTGGCAAGGACTTACGTTATAAAAATCCCATTCGTCTGAAAATATAAATCTATCTCCTTTTGTCACTTAATCTCACGACGTTTTCCGTTCCGCTTTTAAGTCCGCTGCGTCTGCCTTCGCCATCCCGGCAATGTCTATAAATTACTGATTGCAAGCGTATTGTACTCGCACGCCCCATCGAAGCTTCATGAGTGAAGTGTGAAAATGTGTAAGCAAATGTGTTGCTTTTGAAGATTTTTTCGCCTGGCCCGGCACAACGGATAATGTTGGAGGATGCGCTCTTTTCTGCGTTTTGGCCGTTGCCGAGCTCTTTGAAGTGGTTTCGCAACTGGTACAACGATTCTATTGGCTTGCTGAGCGAAAATAACGTCTCGCACGATTTTCAGAATCAGTGGCAATCGAAAATAGCGAGGCATCAAATTCCGATTCCGCGATTGGCACCGGTAATAGGCGATGTGTTGCGGTCTTCAGATATCCTTCTCTTTCGCTTTTCCTGGTGCAACAATTCTTGCTTCCCGTGCGGCATGACTATTTGGCACGTTTCTCAAAGACATCTTTCACAACGGGTAGGGCAGAAAAGGCATTTGGCCAGCCGGCATAAAAGGCTAAATGCGTGACGACCTCGCCGGCTTGCTCCTTGGTCAGCCCGTTATCCATCGCTCTGTTGAGGTGGTAAGTGATCTGGGCGACCTGGCCCGCAGCAATTAATGCGCTCACGGTTACCAGGCTTCGGTCCCTCGGTGCTAGATCTGGGCGCAGCCACACATCCCGAAACAAAACATCCGTCGTGTAATCGACGATGCCAGGAGCGACGCTTCCGAAGTTCTCTCGAACTCCAGTGGAGCGTTTTGCTTCGGCGTCGTTGTCCAGTGGAAGGGGCGTAGGTGATGCTGGAGGCAATTGATTGGCGCCGATTTTGCGTAGGGTGAAGGCATCCTTCGCAACAGCGACTGCTGAGATCGCGTTGGCCCAACCCGAGTAAAACGCGAGATGCGTAATGATTTCCGAAATCTCACGTGGCTTGACGCCGTTGGCAAGCGCTAGATTCATGTAATAGGGCATCTCGGTTGTCTGGTTGCGCGCGATCAGGGCTGAAATTGTCACAATGCTGCGGTCGCGCGGCGAGAGCCCTGGCCGTTTCCAGAGGTCAGTCACTGATCCTTGCGCGTACTTCTCAAGTGCAGGAGCAACCTTTCTAATCTCGTCGACTGTCTGCATTGGAGTGATTCTCCTCTTGTGCCGCACCGCTACCCTGGGCCGATTACGTGGTGAAGAGAGCGACGAACGCGATCATCACCGCCGTGAATCTCATCTGTCCATTACGGGTCGTTCTCGTCGTAACCGGGTTTCTTATATAGCTTGCCGAAGTTGTTCTTGATCTCGGGCCTGTACACTTTTTCGATCCAGTCTTTTGGTTCTACTTCTTCCATCGCTACGGAAACGGACTCGTCTCCGTAATGCAAAATGGTCATTACGTCCTTGGTGATTGCTTCCGCAAGACGAGTCTTCTGCTGTTCCGATTTGCCTGTCCACAACTTCACGATCACATGCGGCATACTTCCCTCCCACCGTTTATTTCCGATATTGCTCGTCGGTGACTTTTTCCAGCCAATCGCCAGTCTTGCCATCGAACTCTTCCAGAATGGCAATGTGCGTCATCCCAGTTGACGGCGTGGCTCCATGCCAGTGCTTCTCACCAGCAGCGAACCACACCACATCACCGGGCCGAATTTCCTCAACCGGTCCGCCTTCGCGTTGGACCCAGCCACAACCAGCGGTCACGATGAGGGTCTGGCCGAGTGGATGAGTATGCCAAGCCGTCCGAGCGCCCGGTTCAAAAGTCACACTCGAACCAAGAGCGCGTGCCGGAGGCTGCGCTTCAAACAACCGATCGATGCGCACGGAACCGGTGAAATAATCAGCCGGGCCTTTGGCGGATGGTTGTGAACCAACTCTCTTTATTTCCATTTCACCATTTCCTTCCTGTGTCAGACCCGCACACGCATGTTGCCGAAGTCCTAATAATGGCATCCGTCGGCTTGACGATCCTCGGGAACTCGCGCTCCTCAAATCGCACGTCACGCGGACCATACAAAACAGCTCCTCGCATGATTTGTCCCCTTACCTCTTTCGGTTAGTAATGTTCCCAAGTGACGGACCAATGTTCGTCTGGCCTAGTGGACCTGATGATGAGATGTCCGTCTGCTGTGAATTCAAACTTGCGTGGGAGGTCTTTGCCGACGAGCAAATCTCGCGTAATCGATCCCTGCACGTCGTGCGTCACCGTGTGCTCAGTCTCGTCGACTTCGTAACTACCGAATGAGGCCTCGTATCCGTTAAGCACGTACTCGTTCGATAGAGTGTTGGCTGATTCTGGATACATCAATTGCACCGACATGTGCCCGTCTCGGGTGTAGATCAACATGCCTCTCGGCTGCGGGATCGGCTGGGACTTCCCATCGGGGCTCGGAGCATCGATGTGCACAAGATGCCAAGCCCCGATGAGTTTCTCTTTCGCTGCGCCGCTACCACCGGTCGTCTTCGCAGATTGAGCGTGACCGAAGAGCGTGAAGGCCATGGCGCCCATGACGACGATGAAGCGACAAGGGGACATTCTTGGTGTGCTGCTCATCTGCCCACCAGCTGCTGATGAAACGGTGAATAGCGAGCTCCTTCAACCTTGACCTTCGAAGAAGAGTCTTCGAGAGACCGCACATCTTCCGCCGTCAGCTTAATGCTCGCTGCGCCGAGATTCTCTTCCAGACGTGAAAGCTTCGTCGTGCCCGGAATAGGAATAATCCATGGCTTCTTCGCGAGTAACCACGCAAGCGCGATTTGCGCCGGCGTAGCCTTCTTCTTCTGCGCGAACGAAGTGATTACATCCACGAGTGCCTGGTTCGCTTTGCGGTTCTCCGCGCTGAACCGCGGCACCGTGTT
>JASHOT010000195.1 GCA_030040965.1 Candidatus Sulfotelmatobacter sp.
GTATTGCAGTCGCAGGGCACTCGCGCTCGTTTGTTATCGTAATGGCCCACTGAAAAAGACCCTTTGCCCACGGTCGAGCGAGGGAGTCTCGCAGGCTACTCCGTCTCCGAGACTTACTCCGGCTGAGTAGTCTCGCATTGGCGGTATACCATTGAACTATTGTTGAACAGTAATCGTGACAGTCGTGTTTTGCTGACTAGCCCCAGCAGTGCCGATCACAGTAACGCCGTAGGTGCCGGGCTTCGTTCCACCATTGCCGCGAATACCTGACCCTCCGGTGTTGCCTCCGCCGCAAAGAGCTTGGAATATCGCACAAACGAGCGCGATGCATGGGAGTCCGTAGCTAAGTGCGTTGTCCGGTTGCCCACACATTCTCCCAATGGCGTGGGGGCACTCGTTTGGAGTCAAGGAGGAAGGAGTGGACGAACAACTCGCCTGCAGGGGTAGTCCCGCGCAGGCAACGTGCGTGGAAAGGCGCCGAATTGGCACGATGATCCGCCACATGCCGCGGAGGCAGCTGGGACGAGCCCCGCGCGCTATCGCTGGCTGACGATTTCCACGGCCCTCAGGGCTTGAGTGCACTTCGCAAGGTCCTGGGAGATTTCCTGAGGGGCGCTGACTTGGCTCCCAAAAAGCAAGCCCCGCGTCTGAGCGTCCCTGTAAACCGGCAGAGCTTGCGCAAGATACTTTTGTGCGAGGCGCAAGAGGCGTAGTTTTTCAGCTGTGGACTTTACCTTCGCGGCGATGCCTCGGTAATCGTTTCCCAAGTCCCACCAAACTTCGGCAAGATCTACTTGGTCGGCAGCATTGGCCGGGTTAGCTGCGGCCTGAGCCGCCCGGATCGCAAGCTCGCGGAGATTGTAGGGCAGCGCGGCCGGGAACTGCTTTTCGTCACGTAAGATATCGCCGATGTAACTACAAGTTTTCGCCACGCCGAGGCGCGCCCGGGCATCGTGGGGGTCAGCTTCCGCGAGCGCTTGACGGATGTCCAGGACTTTGTGGTAATTCGCCAGCGCTGCGGCCAAGTCATGTTGCTTCCAGTAGATAAAGCCGATGTCACTATACGTGAAGGTAATGGCGTAGCGGGGCTTGGGATCGTTGGGACGCTCCGAGAGCGACTCCTCATCCAACGCAAGCGCAGCCTTGTATTCTGCAAGAGCCTCGGGAAGTTTCTGGTCTTGAATCAGCAGCGCGCCTACTCTCTTGTGAGCATAAGAGAGGTCGGTGCGATAGGAATCCTTCGGCGCCATCTCGACAAGTTTCTGCGCCAGTCTCAGGCTTTCCTGCTGGATCCCCAGAGCCGCCTTCATTTCACCTTTGCGGGTGAGGACCATTGCCTGATGCTCGTAGGCTCGCAAGAGCATATATGGAAAAACCCGCAAGAAGGAGCATTAAGATCAAAATGTTTCAGAGCTTCCTCGCAGCCGACCTGCGAGCATCCGGTGCGTACGGGAACCAGTGCGCCGTACTGATTCGAAGTCAAATCAAAAAGTATCTTTCCACCGGGGTATTCGATGCGTGCTACCTTGTCTTTACCGTTGGACAACCTAGTCCAGTCAAACCACTTTATGCCATTCGGAAACTCTTTGCGCCCTACCTTGAGAGTGCCATCCGACAGCTTTGTCACGTCAAACCATCTCGCTCCAGTGCGGAACACAATTTTTCTCGTTTTCAGAGTGCCGTCCGGCAGTTTAGTCCATTCAAACTGCCCCGCCCCTTGAAACAGGTCGTCAAGCGATTGAGCACTTGCGCCAAACCCAAGTAGAAAAACGGCTCCAATAACCACCGAAATCCTAACCAACAGGGCAATTCTGGTTCTCTTCATGGCACTTCTCTCCACTGTGAATCTCACCACCAAAGCAGGGGGCACTCCAGTTACCCACGTCATTTGAGACTGTAAGTGGAATACCTTCAACACTGGAGGCGTTTGCCCAGCCTGCTTTCACCAATGGACTGAGACGCAGTGCCTCTCGTGTAGCCGCTTGTCGCCGCATTCGGATTGGTATTCGTAGCCATCTCCGAGCCGCTACGACTGTGCTTAGGCAACCCTCTTTGGTAACTTGCTCCCGGCGGAGCACGCTCCCTAAGCTGAACATGTGCAACTACGCTCTTTAATGTTATGTCAGCAGCCTGAAACCGTGGCCCTCGCAGTGCGTGCCTGTCGCGACTTGGGTGTCGAGTTGCATCATTGTTCCACGGCAAAAACTGCAATAGAGAAGTTCTCGCTGCAAAGGTTCCATGGAGTGATCGTTGACGATCAGGACGGACCTAATGCGGCATCACTACTGAAAGACCTTCGGGCATCTGCCAACGGCAAGAAATCCGTCATCATTGCGCTGGCGAAGGCGGATGCGGTTCTCGACGCTGTGTTCGGTGCCGGAACTCATCTGGTCATCTACAAGCCCCTCACACACGAGAAGCTGCGAAACGGGCTTCGAGCGGTCCGCCCGTTGATGGGCAAACAGCAGCATCGGGCTTCCTTGCGCGTCAAAGTGGATGTTGCGGCGAATCTCACCGTTAACGACACCGTAAACATTCGAGTCAAAATCCTAGACCTCAGCAGCGGTGGTGCAGCTTTGTCAGTTCCGAAAGACTGCCCCACCATTAAGTCGCTAAAGCTGAGTTTCGCGCTGCCGGGGCAGGAAACCACCATCACGACCGTCGCGGAATTGGCGTGGAAGAACGCTTGGGGGAATCTAGGCATCGCATTCGTGAACACCGACCCTGCATTCACCCAGTCGGTGTCGAAGTGGATGAATGCTCGCCCGGTTGCAAAGTAGGACGCTCCCGAAGGAGAAACTCCAAGTCGATCCCCTCTGCTTCTTTGCCGTCTGGCCTAACGCAGCGCCTATTGAATCGAACTCGCCGCATTGGAGAAGACATTATTGGCGTTCGACCCCACCAGCCGAATCGTACCCACCACGAGCACAAGAATGACCGCAAGCATCACCGCGTACTCGGCGATGTCTTGTCCGCCCTGATCCGTCCACAGCTTGCGTAATTGTGTCGTGTTGTACTCCCCCTCTTTGAGTAGGTCGGAAAACGAAGAGCGACTGGGGCGTGAAAGCTTGGGCAGGCAGCAGGCGATCCTGAGAACGCGGCTGGTACTCTCCCGATTGCGCTTGATTCTCCATCGTTGGCATAACCTTGTCAACCGAATCGCAACACGCAAACTCTTGGCCTGCCGTCCAGAGTGCCAGTCGGAGAGCAAGTCACGGACTCGCTGATTTAGTCAGACCGACAATCGGCGAGTCCGCGCTCTGCTGCAACGATCAGAACTACTTGTGTTGGAAAGCGATAACTCGGCTCAGACCGTCACGGTGCTCTTGAGCCACTGTCAGAGCCTCGAACATCCGCCCAACCGCTGGGTCTGTTTTTTGCGCTGCCGATAGCTCCTGATAAAACTTGTCTATGGATGCACCATCGGGAAAAAGCAGCGCAATGTTGTATGCGCCCGGCGCACTGGTGTGAATGTCCTCAGTATCGAGGTTGTACGTGAGAAGCGTTCCATTCGAGATGTCGTTATCAAGGAAGGGCTTGACGTCTTTCAGCAGCAAACTCTCAAACGCCTGCCCATCACCGGGTTTGGTCTGATAGAAGCCGACGAGGAGATAGCCCGTCGCGTTTGAAACCGTTTTGCCTCCGTGCGCGAGAGTGCGGAGGAGCAGGTCTTCGTGTTTGGTCGCCGCGACAAAACTTGTATTCGTCGCCGTAGTCCATGCTTGCTCCAGCGCTTTCAGAAGATTTGCACGGCTGGTTGCTGTGAAGAATTCCGCATGGGTGTACCCGTCTGGACTATGCACCCTTATGGAGAGATTTCCCCAATCCACCAGTGTTCCGTCGCTTACGAGCTTTTGCATCCCCGGAATGTCTGAGGCTTCCTGCTTGTCAAAGGCATTCCATTGGTCGCGGGGAACAGCCCATTCGGATACATAGGTGTAATAGGTTTGCGTTTCTTGCTGTGCGAGAGCGGGAATCGCCATCAGCACAACTCCGAAAAACAAAGCGGCAACACAACACCAGTTGGTCAAGAACCGTTTCATCAGCCAATTCCTCCTTTGTGAAATTCGGCCAAAGCATACTGCAATCGCGTTTCGGAATCCACATAAATATATCGTACTACGATACTTGTTCTGCTAGTTGTACGTTCCAATGTTGGGGACTAGACTGGTGCCGCATCTCACTAAATCGAAGGAGAGGGTATATGGCAACCGCACGAGTACCCCAGCCAATAACGGACGACCCAGTGAAGGTTGATGCCAAGCATTACAAGGTCGAGTTCGAGAATGATCGAGTCCGA
>JASHOT010000196.1 GCA_030040965.1 Candidatus Sulfotelmatobacter sp.
ACATGAGCGACTTATTCAGCGAGTGATTCAACATGTGATAGAGAGCGCCGGCGATACCCAGCGCCCCTCCAAAACCCAGACCCAATGCCTGCACACCAATGTGCTCGACGCTGGAATAGGCCATCAGCCTTTTGATTCCGGTTTGCCGGACGATAAAAAGCGTGGCCAATGCAAAGGAGAAGATCCCAAATCCGACGACTGCGGAGTGGGCGAACTTACTGACCGATGTGCCATCCACCACGCCAAGGAAGCGCGCGATGCCCAGCATGGAAGCGTTGAGCAATGCGCCGGAGAGCATCGCCGAGACCGGTGCCGGGGACTCACTGTGCGCGTCGGGAAGCCAAGTGTGCATCGGGGCAAGTCCGGCCCTGGTGCCATATCCCACGAGCACCAGCAGGAACGACACCGTCAACAGCGGAGGATAGACTTGCGCAGCCGATCCATGAAGAGCCGCCCAAGTCATGGCGTAGCTTGGACCGAGGACGTAGGAGCCTCCCCAATAAAACAGAACCGTGCCGAGGAGGGCGAGGCTGATGCCGGCCGAAACCACGACAATGTACTTCCAGGCCGCTTCGGTACTCTCCGCTTCTCGCTCAAATCCAACCAGGAACGTGCTGATGAGGGTAGTTAACTCAATTGCGATCCAGAACACGCCCACGTTGTTCATCACGCAGGCGCCGAGCATGGTAAAAGCAAAGCCCGAGAAAAGTGCATAGAACAACGGTAGGCGTTCGTCCTCGTCCAGGAGTCGCATGTAGCCCACCGCGTAGATGGAAGCAAGCGTGTACACGATGGAAACGCACAGGATCACCCAGGCGCCCAGATTGTCGAGCAGGATGTAGTTGTGCAAACAAATGTGACGTTGCTCGAGGGCCTCACGCAGAAGTAAAAGGCTGACGACTAGGTCGGTGATGGAAGCGAGAACCGTCACGTATTCAGCAACGCGGGACCGACGGACGATGAGAGACAATGCTCCGGCTGTAAGCGGAGCCAGGAATAGAATCAGCATCAAGCGCTCGGTCATATCAGCCCACCAACCGATTCAGTTGACGACTGCTGGTCGTTCCGGCATGTACCACGAGATAACGAATCAACATGCCGAAACAAGCAACGATGATGAGAAGGTCAAACAAAATGACAATCTCAATGAGCATCGGCATACCCGGAACCAGAATCTGGGACCCAAGGAATATTCCGTTTTCGAGCACCAGCAGGCCCAGGATCTGGCTGACCGCTTCATCGCGCACTGCAAGCATCAAAAAACCCAGCAATTTCATCGAGAGCATGATGGTCAGTGCCAGGACAACGACTTCTCCTGCCGTGGAAGTCTGAAAATTCATGTGATTGGCGATCACGAACGCGAACATCACCAGCAGTGCCCCTACGACAAGACTGGAACTTGGCTGTAGCACGGCGTGGATCTCGCGCCTCACGTTGAGTCTCTGCACGATACGCATCAACAGATAAGGAAGCACGAGACCACGAAACACGGCCGTAAGGATCGCGATCACATAGAGTTCGGTATAACCGCCGAAATACCCCACGGCGGCTGACAGCGCCGCAATCAGCCACGACTCCGCCGCAAAGGCGTACACATAATTTCGCAACCAATGCGATCCCAACATAACGAACGCGAGCAGCAGACTGAAGATTGCAAGCAGACTGAAGATGGAAGCCTGGAGCGGACTCACATGTGCTAGGAACATATCTTCCTCAAATCAGTTGACTCGATACGATTGCCAGCACCGCGAACAGAAAACCTGCCGCGAGCGGTTCCTGGTAGCGATAGAAACGAAGACGCGACTGTACCGTTTCCACGACCACGATCGAGATTGCGACGATCAAGAACTTCACGAGTAACGCCAACACAGATCCCAACTCGCCGATGAGAGTGCCTTTCTGGGCCATTCCCCAGGGAAGCAAAAACACGTTGCAGAAGATCGTATAGAGAATGAATTGCTTCATCATCGACGCCCATTTCAAAAGCGCGAGCAGCGGGCCCGAATACTCGAGAATGCGCGCCTCGTCAATCATGTAGATCTCAATATGTGTGCTCGAATGAATCGGGAGGCGGTCGGTTTCAACCAGCAATAAACAAAGAAAAGCAAGCACCAGAAACACGTGCGTGGGACTCATGTAGACCGATGGTTTGTCGAGCAAGGTGTGGTTTACCACGAAGGGTAGCATTGCTTTTGCCAGTAGGCTGATTCCCACCAGCACCAGGATCAGGATGGGCTCCGCGAGAATCCCCAGCATCACGGCTCGACTTGATCCAATCCCGCCGTACGCGTTGCCGCTGTCCAACCCCGCGAGCAGGATCGCGAACGATCCCAAGGTCAGCACCATTCCCCCGCCCAGCATGTCGGCCATATCGGATTGAGGCAACGGGCGATCCGTAAGCACTGGAATCAGAATGGGGACGATTAGCATTGCGGTGAACGCGACGATGGGGGCGACGAAATAAATCCAAGAAGCAGACTCTGGAACGACAGCTTGTTTATGGAAGAGTTTCCATAAATCTCGATATGGCTGGAACAGACTCGGCCCCCGGCTGCGTTGCACGCGTTCCTCCGCTTTCAGAATGAAACCTTGAAGCAAGGGAGCCAGGAGCAGCACAGCCAGTACCTGAAACACCTGCAGCACGATGTCGTTCAACATGAAGGCATTCTCCGCGCAAGGAGAAGACGAAAATGACTGGGAATGAAGGCTGCTACGGGGTGAAGATGTTGTCTAAGCTGTGAACGTACGGGTCTGGTTGTCATCACACCACCCCCTAGGGGTAGTGGTCATCAGCCATGGCAGGCGGTTAAAGCGGTGGACCTCATCACCGTGCGGCATTTAAGACAACCGAATCATAGCGCAAAGCTAGATGAGTTGCCAGTGTCATCGAAGGCCGAACACAATCGATCATTGCCTCAATGCTACGCAGACAAGCAAAGCGGTCGGCCTTTTCGCGCAAGACCTTTCAGAATCTCTTGACATTCCCGGACATCTAAATAAACTGAATATCGTTGTTATCGGTGAAGGAGTACCACCGCTAACCGCCATCCTTCCTTCGTAGAACGCGGATGGCTAATGACTCCTGACAAGGGTTCTTGTCTCAGGAGTCATTGCCGCAGGCAATCGATCCGCAGGTTTGTCTGACGAGTAACCCACTGATCGCAGACTGGAGGTTTGCCATGCCATACGCGTGTTCCTTTTCGATTCTTTGCGGTTTTGCGCTGTCGGCAACTTTCCTCGTGTCGTGGAGGTCTTTCGCGAAAGTGATCTTGGCACGTTCCTTGGATGACTCGCGACGCCGGAGATCGACGAGATAGTGCGCCATGTTTCTCATCTGCCCTGAGTGCTGGGGAGGCCTGACGGAGAACCCGGCAGTGTGCAAGAAATGTGGCGCACGCGTCGATTTGTACTCTCCCGATTACGAACGAAGGCTTCTTTCGATCCTTCCCAAGGCCGATCCGGAGACCCGAGCGCAGATCTGTTGGATGTTGGGTTCACGCCGCAAAGCGAGTGGACTGGCGCCGCTGCTCAAGCTGCTTCTTGACCCCGACGTCATGGTATGTGTTGCCGCTCTACGAGGGCTGGGTGAAATTGGCGATCCTTCTGCGATCGAGCCAGTGAGCGAACTAACGAAAGTTGACGACGTGATTGTGCGAACGGTCGCGAGAAACGTTCTGAAAATACTAGCAACGCCGAAGGATCGAGGCCCGTAGTGTTCGTCAGATGCGGCGGACCCGAGGAAATTGGCAGGGTTCTCTCGCCAACCTCAATGATGTCGCGAGGCTTAACAGATGAGTTCGGCTCATAAAGCAGGCAGTGAATCGGGGATAGATCGAGGGGTTGTGATCATTTTTTTGCTGTGGATTGCCATCATCATCGGCGTCGTGGTCACGCTTGTTCTCGAGGCCGAGAGCCAAAGTCTACGATCGCCAGTCGGGGGCAAGAGCAGCACAGCATTGGAACAGGACAGCAGTTTGACCATGGAGTGAGGGAGACAAGAATGCCCACTCAGATCCAGACATCAAAAGACTCGGATGTACGAACCAGCGTCCGTTTGCTCGAAGAGCTGAC
>JASHOT010000197.1 GCA_030040965.1 Candidatus Sulfotelmatobacter sp.
TTTTAAAGAAAAGAAAGGGAAATTAATTGCTGCCGCTGCCCAAGGCAACTTCGGCTGCTGGCGTGGGCTTTTCCTGATCCGGATGGTCGTTGTCCGGACGTGCGTCATCCGGACGAGCGTTGTCCGGTCGCTCCATGGGAACGATCGTCTGCGACTCGCGCCACTCCGAGTAGTGGCCGCTCACCATGATATGGAAACACCAGTGGCGGCGCTCTTCCTCCGGTTCCACCAGGCCGAGAGCCTTCATGTAGAACAGGTAATGTTCCATCCACTGGATCTGGTCCCGCGTCATGCCGCGGCGTTGCAGGTCCACGGTCAGCCCGGCAAGGTGCGAGGAAGCCGTATCGCCTTCAGCCGGCGCGGCATTGCGATTGCGGCGACGCAGCTTGCGCTGCACCTTTACCGTCCGCACCGCCGAGTTCAGCTGAATCTGCGCATGAAAGCGGTTGTAATAGGCCTGGCTCAAGTCGTTGACGAAATCCAGCGTCCACGGACGGCAGTAGCGCCGTGATGGATCAAGGCTGGGTTCGATCTTCAAGCTCTCGGTCGGGATGATCGGCAACAGCGATCCATCGGCCTTGAGCGCCTCGAGTTCTGTGTCATCTTGAATGCGGAGCAGTTCCAGCCGGTCAATTTCCGCGTTCTGAATAAGCAAGGATTCGTGTGATGGACGGAATAGAGGATTCCAGCGCAGCCAGCGCAAGTGCCTGCGATGAACCGACTGCCGCACGGCATGGCTGACGCCGTAAGCCGGCTGAGTCGCGAATGCGCACACCAGCATCAGCAGTGGGAGGAAGATCGCGAATTGAATTCTCGTATTGCGTCTCACGAAGTGGATCCGTGGGCGAGTGCTCTGCCCGCCAGCGCTCCCGCGCATGCTTCCGCGCGAGTAGCGGTTATTGTAAGCCATGCTGTCAAGCCGCCGCTTCAAGAACGACGTGGCGACGGTTACCTGCGTACTCAAAACGACCGCGATGCCAGATGTTACTCGTGGTTACCGCTGCACTTTTGCAACGTGGTCGTACTGTTTGGGTGGCATCTGACGGGCCAATTCCCGCTATTTCTGGAAGGACTGGCGCGAAAGGTTATCCCGTTTGATGACTAACAATTAGGCAGATGTTGCAGTGTATGAGGCAAACATCATTAGGGTCACTATCCGCAGGTGTGACAAAAAAGCGCGCAGTTCAGCGCCGCAAAAGGTCACCCAGAGCCTGTTTCATGACCTGTCCGCCGACTTCGGCGATCGACTTGGTCAATGGAATATCCTTAGGACAAACTTCCACGCAATTCTGCGCGTAGCCACATTCCTGGATGCCGCCATCACCCATCAGCGCCGCCAGCCGTTCGCGCTTGAGCGCCTTGCCAGTGGGATGAGTGTTAAATAATCTCACCTGCGCAATCGTCGCCGCGCCAACGAAGCCGGTGGACTCGTTGAACTGCGGGCAAGCCTCCATGCAGCAACAGCAGGAGATGCAACGCGAGATTGGGTAAGCTGCCTCCTGCTCTTCGGCCGTCAGGCGCGGTCCGGGACCGAGATCGTAGGTGCCGTCGATGGGCACCCACGCTTTGACGGTCTTGAGATTTTCGAAGATCACGGCACGGTCGACAGCTAGATCGCGCACGACAGGGAACTTTGAAAACGGCTCCAGCCGAATGGGCTGCTCGAGTTGATCGATCAGCGCTGAGCACGCCATCCGCGCCTTGCCGTTGATCAGCATGGCACACGACCCGCAGACTTCCTCGAGGCAATTCGAATCGTACGTGATGGGCGTGGTCGCCTTGCCCTCGCGCGTGATCGGATCGGCGGCGATATCCATGAGCGCCGAAATGACGTTCATGTTCGGCCGGTAGGGAACGGAAAATTCCTCCCAGTACGACGGGCCGCTGGGAGTAGGTTGACGTTTGATTTTGATGATGACGGTTTTATCAGCCATGATTTTCTGCTACCGCAGCCGACCCCCTCGTGTCGCGACGAAAATAGTTGCCCCAAACAAAGGCGAAAACTAGGAATACGAACACCCAGCCAATATCTCGGCGGCTCTGTCGCAGAATTGTGTTGACCGCGAGGATTGCCGCGGTTAGGCCATATCCGACGCACACTGCCATCTCTGAGCGGGGCTTCCCCTTCAAGGGATTTCTCACGGCCGCCCACAGCGCAAGTGAGTAAAGGACAATGCCGAAGATCGAATCACGTTGCCCCAAAGGGTTCCAGAGGTAAAGGATGGCAAACAAGAGGGGAGCAAATCCCGTTATGATTTGCCAGAGCCGATCTTTGGACATCGTGCCCTCCGTCTCGCGCAACCTTTAATACTTCGTCGGCCTCGGCGGGCTCATCAATGAACCCGCCAAGTCATAATTCTTCCCAAAAAAGAAAATCACGCTACAAAATCCACCGGGAAGGGTACGAGTTGCAATCGTGCCGATATAGCCTAAGCAACGATCGCGGCTTCAGCCGCTGAGGTTCGCTCTTGAAGCCCGGACGACTGCTCTCTCCTCCCGGAACGTACTTCGTGACTTTCTCGACGTGGCGGCGACGGCGCTTGTTCGTCATCGAGAACTACGTACGCCTTTCTTGAAAACTCTGTCTCGTTACCGCCGAGAAGGCCGTTTTCAACTTCACGCCTTCGTCGTCATGCCGGCTCTTCTGCTTACTCCTGCAAACGACATAACCATCGAGCATGTGACACAACTCATCAAAGGCGGATATTCGCACGCTCTAGGATCAATCCTCGGTCGCAAGCGCGAAATCTGGCAACGCGGATTCACGGATCACCGGATTCGCGATGACGCGGATTACGTCCACCATCGCGACTACATTCACAATAATCCGGTCGAACGCATGCTTGTGTCTGATCCCACCGAATATCGATACTGCTCCGCGTTCCCGGGTTTCAAGCCGGACCCGTGGCCCGCAGCGGTTAAAGCCGAAATTTCAAAGAGCGCTTAATCGGCACGAGTAGAACTCATGCCCTTCCCGGTTAACTCGCACGTTAAGCCTAACGCGATCCCTTCGCCAGCGATCGCCGATGATCCATTTCTTCGGCTTAGTAGTTGCGCCCAGTTACGATGCCCCTCCTGAAAAAGCGCGCGACAAGGACAAGCGAAAAAATGACACACATGCCCAACAACATCTTCGTCTGGACGGGGGCATCGGGTCGCACGCTGTGCCTCCAGTGAATGTATTCGAGGCCACTCCCTAATGCACACGCCGCCGTCGTGATCTGCGTAACAATCCACGATATGTGACCGAGCCTCTTCACGCTCAATACTTTCTCGGCCTAGGCGGGATCAGGCCCGCGTCCACGGGCTCGAATTCGAACTTCGGCTCATCCGCATCCGGAGCGAAATAGGCTTTCGTCGTCTTCATCCAGTTCTTGTCGTCACGGTCGGGGAAGTCTGGTTTGTAGTGCGCGCCCCGCGACTCATCCCGCATGCGTGCGCCCTGCGCAATCACGCGCGACAATTGCAGCATGTTGTAGAGCTGCCGCGCGAACACGACCGTCGTATTCGCCCACATCGTGCGATCGCTCAGATTGATCTTCCGATACCGCTCCAGCATCTCGACCAGCTCGGCGTCGGTCTGTTGCAGATTCTTGTTGTATCGGATGACCGTGCAATCCTTCGTCATCAACTCGCCCAGTTCGCGCCACAACTTCACCGGATTCTCATTGCCCTCGTTTTTCATCAGCAGGGCATTGTTTTCTTCCTGTTTCTTTTTCTCGGCGTCGAAGCATCCGTTACCGTCAGCCGCGCCCTGCAAGCCACGCGCATAGTTCACCGCGTTCGGACCGGCAATGCCGCCACCGAAAATGCACGAGACCAGAGAGTTCGCGCCCAGCCGGTTCGCCCCGTGATACTGAAATTCGCACTCTCCCGCCGCATAGATGCCGGGGATGTTCGTGGCCTGCTTGTAATCGATCCACAAGCCGCCCATGGTGTAGTGCATGCCGGGAAAAATCTTCATCGGCGTGTCGCGCGGATCGTCTCCGACAAATTTCTCGTAGATTTCGAGAATGCCCTCCAGCTTGCGATCCAGAATTTTCCGGTCAATGTGCGTCAGGTCGAGATAGACCATCGGCTTGCCATCGATGCCGAGGTTGTATTCGTAGACGACTTTGAAGATTGCGCGAGTGGCCACATCGCGCGGCACCAGATTGCCGTACTTCGGATACCACTCTTCGAGGAAGTACCATCGCTCGCTCTGCGGAATCGATTTCGGATCGCGCTTGTCGCCAGCCGTCTTCGGTACCCACACGCGTCCGCCTTCGCCGCGCGCCGACTCCGACATCAGCCGCAACTTGTCTTCGCCGGGAATCGACGTGGGATGCACCTGAATGAACTCACCATTGGCGTAATAGCATCCCTGCTGATAGAGCGCTGACTGCGCCGATCCCGTGCACACCACCGAATTTGTCGACTTGCCGAAAATCGCTCCGATGCCGCCGGTCGCAATGATGATCGCGTCGGCAGGGAATGTCCGCACTTCCATTGACCGCAGATCCATGGCGCAGATGCCCCGGCAGACTTTCTTGCCGTCGAGCACCGCCGATAAAAATTCCCAGTGCTCGAACTTCTTTACTTTTCCTTCGGACTCATATCGCCGGACTTGCTCGTCGAGCGCATACAACAACTGCTGGCCTGTCGTGGCCCCCGCAAATGCAGTACGGTTGTACAAAGTTCCGCCAAAGCGGCGAAAATCGAGCAAGCCCTCTGGCGTGCGATTAAACGGCACGCCCATGCGGTCAAGCAGATCGATGATCCCGGGCGCCGCGTCGCACATATCTTTAATCGGCGGCTGATTGCCCAGAAAATCTCCGCCGTAGACCGTATCGTCAAAGTGCTTCCAGGTGGAATCGCCCTCGCCCTTCAGATTCTTCGCGGCGTTAATTCCGCCCTGCGCGCACACCGAGTGCGACCGCTTCACCGGAACAATCGAGAACAGATCGACGTGCCCGCCCATCTCGGCGATCTTGATGACCGCCGCCAGCCCGGCCAATCCGCCGCCCACCACTATGATTTTTGGAGCTGCCATGTCTTTCTTATAATGCCTTCCTTAAATTTCTCTCTTACCGGCTTTCGTTATGCTGCATGGTGTGAATCGCCGCCGTTCCCTGATCGAGCGGCTGCTGCGCGCGTGAGCGGAACGATGTGAGGCTGGCCAAGCCCGCCGCCGTCATCACGCAGAAAAACGCGAGGCATAAAGCTAACAGCCGCTTCTGCGCCTTATCTCCGGTCACAATGCCCCACTTCGCGCAGAACAGCCAGATACCATATGCGAAGTGCCACGAGGCAGCGACCAGTCCCAAGATGTAAAACAAAAAATATGGCGTTTGCAGAACTTCCATCTGCACCTTGCCAAACGAAGCCTCGGGCACCATGTGCAGATCGACGCCGGTAAAGCGCATCGTCCACGTGTGCCAGATGATGTAGATGAACGCGATTCCGCCGGTCCAGCGCTGCAAGGTGTACATCCAGTTGCCGGACCATGGATAGGCCATGGTGTTGCCGTCGCCGCGATACCAGATGTAGAAGCCGTACAGCCCGTGAAACGCGATGGGAAGCCAGATGCCGAACAATTCAAGAAAGAAAACCAGTGGCAGACCGCCGAGAAACGCAACCTGCTTCGCGTAGGCCTCAGGCCCGCTGATGGCCGTCGAGTTCGAAATCAGGATGTGTTCGAATAGGAACGCCCCGACCGGAATGATTCCGGTCAGCGAATGCAGGCGGCGCAGAAAAAACGAAATTCCCTGGCCCGCTCGCAGCGGCGCAACAGCTTGCCGGATGCCGGGAGCAGAAGGACTGGCGGCTGAGGCCACGAAAGCTCCTTATGAGGACACCTGATGAGTCCAGCGACGACAAAAGAACCTTGTATTATCTGGTGCGCCCGAAGTTTAAGTCAAGGAAGGTTGTCGCGAGCCGCCTTGCTGCCTCGTATGAACAGAAAACTTAATCCGAACAAAATGGGCCAGTACACTGTCGCGTTCGCAGCGCCAAACACGATTGTCGTCGATACGGCAGGATCTTCGGGTCCCAGATGAACTCCCCATATCAGAACGCAGGCCAAGAATCCGGGAAGCTGCAGCAGGAACAGCGCTTTTGACTCAGTCGCTCTCTCCAGCAACAGCAGCGTGCTCGACAACACAATGCTGGCGGCAAGAGTCGCAATAATCCGACTTCCGAGTTTCATGGTCTGGCTCCGTCGCACCACTCCAGAAGCTTGCGCAACGCCGCCCCGCGATGGCTGTACTTCGATTTTTCTTCCGCACTTAACTCCGCGAACGTCTTCCCGATCTGCGGAAAATAAAACAGGGGATCGTATCCAAAGCCGTTCTTTCCGCGCGGCGCATCGAGAATAATTCCTTCTGCTGTTCCGCGAAATGTACCTAGCGTCGTGCCATCACGCGCCGCAGCCAGCACGCAAACAAATCGTCCCGTGCGCTTTTCAGTCGGAATGCCCGTCAACTCGCGCAGCACGCGGGCGTTGTTCGCTTCGTCATCCGTATTTGCATCGGCCAGATGAGGCTCCGTCCCGTCCAGATCCGGGGCGGCATATCGCGCAGAGTGCACACCCGGTGCACCTTTCAGTGCGTCGACTTCGAGCCCCGAATCGTCCGCGACCACGATCTCGCCCGGCGCATGCAGGCTGTACTCCTCGGCTTTCTTTCTAGCATTCTCTTCGAACGTCGACCCATCTTCGACCACAAGCGGCAGCGAGTTGAAATTCGGAATGCCTCCAATCTCAATCCCATGCACCATGGCCGCCCCGGCGAAATCCCGGAGCTTGCCCGCATTCGAGGTCGCAATCAGAATTCGTCGCACGGTGCGAGAGAAGAATATTCCCAGCGAGAGAAAATCACGCGCCCCATGGTTCGCGATTTCTCGCCAGCGCTACCCACAAAAGCAGGCACCACGCCGTAATCGCGGAAATCCATCCGCCAATCGTCCGATCCCAGGTGCGCGTGAACGTGACTTGCACATGATTCGTTCCCCGCTGAACTGGAATTACCATTTGCCCAGTCTCCTGCTTCACCGCAGTTTGAACCTCTTGGCCGTTCACTTCCGCCTTCCACGCCGGATAACGAAACAATCGCAACACCAGTTGATCCGCCGTCGGAGTTTCCGCGGTGAACTCCTTTGATTTCGCCTGCCATCGCGTCACATCAATCACGGCCTTCTCCGTTCCGATGGCCACGACGTTCGCCGCATTCTTGTCGATCGCCGAGGGCTCCGCTGCTGTCGGCGTGTACTCATCGGTGCCCTCATACCCGATGCGGTCGGCCATGTTGTCCTGCATCTCTTTCAAGTCAGCAGCATTGTCCCACCAAGGCGGTTGTATGCGATGCCACGCCGCAACAATGACGATTACTCCCACGGCATACACCGTGATTCGCATCCACCATCGCCGCAAGCACGCCGCAACCAAGATGGACAAAATCATGCTCATGCACAACAGCCAGCGCCAGGGAAACTGCATGAACTCGAGCTTCGGCAAAAACTTCCACAAAACTGCCGAAAAAGAAAACATCGCAACGGCGCAGGCGACAGCCCAGCCCGCGAGTGCACTCCAAACCTCGCGATGCGCTCGTCGCCACTTCACAGCCACGGCGGCCGCGGCCAGCGTTGCTACAATTTCCAGCACTGCAACCCAGGACATAATGCGATTGAAGCGGTCGTGATCCGCGTCGGTAGTGTGAACGAACAGAAAATTATCCTGAGGACGCGATCCCGCCGAAATCGCTTCGGCGATATTGACCCAGCGTTGCTCGTAAATCGCAGGCACCAGATAGAACCCAGCTAGGCATGCGCCAATTGCGACTGCTGCGGCTCCGATCCAGAGCAATCTCATCGATCGTTTTTGCCAGGCGAAAATAATAATCAACAAGGCGAGGGAATAATGAATCATCAGCGCCGCGGGAGCATTCGTGAGCCACGCTGCCGCCAACAGCAGTGAGAGCGCAGGCAGGGTCCGCCAGCCTTCTTCCGAAGCTCGCAGGATCAGCAAGAACAGCAGAGGTACCAGGCAACTGGCCAGCAGCTCCGCGAACGAGCTGCGCCAGTAAACGATCACCAGGTGATAGGGATTCACCGCATAAAACACGCCGACGAAAATTGCGTCGCGCCGTGAAAACCACCTGCCCGCCAGCCTAAACATCGACATTCCCGCCAAAGTGAGCGCCAGCCAGATGTAAATGTCCGACGCGAATTTCCAGGGGAAAACTGCGCTCAGAATCGATCCCAGCATCCACGAAGCGGGCGGATAGAAGATGAATCTGGGTTCTCCATAGCCAAAATGCGCCATCGCCGCCCAGCGCGGAAAGAAGATGCCTTGCTTCCACTGCGACAGCACCTCAAGCCAGGAGTAAAGATGAAACTCGACATCGTGGCCCGAAGGAGTACCGAAAAAGAAAAACGGAATTTCTACGCAAAGGGCTGCTGCAGCAATCGCAAGCAGCGGAGTCCAGAACAGTTTTTCTGTTCGGGCTGGAGGAAACTCGTTGGGCGGTGCTGCAACGTTGGCGGCTCGCAGTGCGTTGGCCTCTTGCGAAATGATTCGAAAATCGATTCGCCGGGGAAATCCTTTCCAGTCTACATTCAGGTGTATCTCCTTTGCTGCGGAAACATTTAACCCACATTTAATATTGCTGAAATCATTGCGCAACGCGCAGCGGTTATCGTGGCCGCATTGGGGTGGAACAAACCGAGAAGAATTGAAGGACCCGTCCAGAGACGGGGATCGGGTTCTTCGATTCTTCAAAGATCCGCCTCCCAAGCCTCTCGTCCTGAGAAGTCCTGCCCTTTTGTTTGTTTCCGCGCGCGAATGCTCTCTCCAACAATCTGCCCACTACCTGCCCGGGAGGCTTTTCGTCGAAAATGAGAGAAACGTCGGAGAAATGAGAGGTTTGAAAATCAGGGCGAGTGAGTTGAAAAAAACTAAACGGAGGCGACGTCGCTGGGGTGACGCTGCTGCTGAAGTTCTGTCAGGAAATCATTCTGCTGCAGTGAGGTGCCGCGGCGTAGCAGTTCAAGCAACAGATCGTCCATCTCGTCTTGATCCGTCTTTTGTCCATCCGACGCTTCGAACTGCGTAAGATCGGCAACCAAGGCACGAGGAGAGATCGATAGCTCAGGTGTCGCGTCCGGGCTGCTTCTGAGAAAATTGATCAGGTTCTCCACCTGCGCTCTCTGTTCGGCGGTGCGGGAAGGGAACTCGACCCCCATCCCTTGCCCGGGATGCACCACGCGGACCATGCCTTCCGTGTGCACTTCCATCTCTCCGCTCTTCAGGCACAGATCGACGAGCGCGCGCTCGGGGAACGGTGCGGCGGTCTCCACATAGCATCCGCCCAGGCTCAAGTCGGTTAACTTGCAGTGCGGTACCGCTTCATTGGCTCCGGCTCCGGCGTTTGCCGCGGCCTTTAGCCAGCTCTTTAACTGCGTGGAAACTTCTTCGGAGAGATCGATGAATTGAACTCCGGTCTGGCCATTGGGATTGGCCCATGCAACCTGTCCGTGACCCTCG
>JASHOT010000198.1 GCA_030040965.1 Candidatus Sulfotelmatobacter sp.
CCTGCCTGACTTTGCGAGTGCGACGCCAGACTTGGGGCTTCGCTCGTTATTGAGGTGATGACGCTCTTTCGCGTTCTGCGAGAAGCTGTTAGGATATTTCAGTGCAACAGATGAGCGCAATTCTCCTTCCTGACTGTCAGCCGGTTTGGCTCCGATCCGGTATTGCAGGAGCTACTGGTCGAAGGTGCTTATTGCACAGAAAGAGGGAAGGGAAGCCGCGAGTTTATGGGCGGTTTATGGGCGGTTCAGACCAGAATACGGACAATCTGGGTCGGTTTGAGCAGTCTGGGCATTTTATGCACGTTGCGCAAAGCCGCATAAACACTGGCGATTGCGCATCTCGTTGATTTGGCGAGTGGGGACGTAGTTCAGTTGGTTAGAACGCTGCCCTGTCACGGCAGAGGCCGCGGGTTCGAGTCCCGTCGTCCCCGCCATTCTTTTGAATCGTTTACAGAGAGTCCCCAAACGAAATCCGGGTCCGTTTGGGTCCAATAAGAGCTTTCGCCCCTTAGCCCGTCCCTCCCGTCCACCAAGAACAACAACTTCGCTAGTGGATGAGATTCGATTTGCTTGCCGTCAGCACTCCACCAGGCAGGATGGCGTCCACGAGCTTTCCTTGCGCCAGGCGCTTGCTGTTCGAAGTTGCCTGCAAATACTTGTTGGTAACGTGCAGGTTGGCGTGCCGCAAGTAGTCCCGGATCATCAGTTGATGTTCGCCCATCTCTGCCAGCATGGTGCCGACCGTGTGCCGAAACGTGTGCCAGCCCACACCGGTGATCCCAACCTTCTGGAACGCCGGTTGAATTTTTTTCTTCAACACCGAAGCCAAATCGAGTGGTTTGCTGCCCTTCAGCCTTTCCGAAGCGAAAACAAAATCGTCCGGCTGGTTGTGAAGACTTTGCGATCTCCATTCCAGCAGGGCCTGCTTCAGACTCGGATGCATGGGCAACAACTTCGTCGACGCCTCCGTTTTTGTGTTTTTCAGATGCCCACCCCGCCGCCAGTAGTAGGAATGCTGCACGCTGAAATTCATCTTGTCGAAGCAGCAATCCAGCCAACGCAGCGCCCCGAGTTCCCCTTGACGAATTCCTAACGCGCCGTCGAGGAACACGAGCAGTTGATCGCGAAATTCCAGTTGTGCCAGACCGAGCTTGACCTCTTCCGGCGACAAGACCAGGGGAGATTTCTGTCGCTTCGCACTGACGCGCACGCCTGTGCTTGGCCCTCTCTTCCCCCCAGATCCAACCGGTATTCCCGATGAAATCGGATTGTGGCCACAAAACTCCCAGCGTACAGCGTGCGAGAACACCGCCGACATCACGCATTTGATCTTGGCTTTGGTCCCGTCCGCGATCTCTGCCGCTCGTAGCCAGCGCTCCACCTCGATGGTCTTGATTTCCTCCAGCAGGAAATCTCCCCAGCGCGGAAGAATCCAGTTTTTGCCATACACGAGATAGGCATCCTGCGTGGATATTTCTTTGAGAGGCAGCTCCTCTCGACAGTAGTGCTCCCAAAGAATATTCACAGTGGTTTTCTGCAGGTTCTTGCGTTTGGATTGATTGTTGATGGTTAACCGAAGAGCGTCCGCTGCCGCGCATGCCGCCGATTCGTTTGGATATCGTTCCACATCTCCCAATTGCACCTTGCGACGTATTGGTCTTCCCGTGATGTCGTTCTCCCACCACCGGTAAACCCATACTGCGAAACCTCTCTTTCGCTCTTCGAGTCTCAGACTTCCTTGTTGGTAGCGCATCCGCCTAAACAAAGTCCCTCCTTTGTTTAAACGGCACTGACAGCCCAGCCCAGAATAATTCAGCGGTGCATAACGGTCTAGAAACATTTGTCAGCACGCCGGCTCCTTAACTCGCGATTTCATCCAGCCACTCGTTAAGCGCTGACGCCCGAAACCGCCAAAGTCTGCCCACCTGCATGCCGGGAATGACTCCGTGGCGTGCTTTGTTGCGCAGCGTCTTGGGGTGAATTCTCAGAAGCCTGGCCGCTTCAGAGACGTCCAACAGTAATTCAAAATCGGATTCGGCTCGGGCCCGGAGCGGTTTCTTTGTCGTGGAATTAGTTTCCAGGCCTCGTGCATCGATGGGCTTTTGCATTGAATTGACTCCTGATTGCGGCGGTTGCCTCGGCGAGAACTCTGCCTCGTCCAAGTTTCTTACGCACTACTTCTTGGCTGGTCAAGGCGGTACGGCACGTCGGTGACAAGGCTGCGAGTCGAAAGCGGGGCTGGTCCGCCACTCCTAATTAAGTCGGAAATAGAATTCAGTCAAACGCGCTCTCCCCGCGGGCACTCCCCTCCGCCACCAGCGAGCGTAGCAGGGGACGGTCGTCCGGGCGTCTGCCACGATCCGACGTCCGTTCATCGTAAGTTCAGCCCCTTTCTTCGGTTGAGACGGCCGCGTCCGACCGCCGCTCGATGACAGAAGGCCAGAGAATCTTCTGTTTCCCCTCTTTAGAGCCACTCTCGGCCGAGCGCAGTTTGGGTGGTAACTCTTGGCCTCTCGGCTGGTCCGTCCGTTTGACAGATGTGAGGAAATTCGCCAAAGACGACAGCCGGCGCATCCGATTTCTATACCAACCACAACCACTGGAGTCGGCCCGCCACTCGGTGATCGGCAATCCAAAAGGAGCTCATGCTTAAGTGAGCGGTCGTGCGTGTCACCACCCGCATTGTTCTCAGGGAGAAAAAACTCTGTGAGTCCTTGCACTATCGCCGCCAAAACCGCGTGCAGGGCAATCGCAGATGCCATCGTCCTTGATTGCGAACCGTTTACGAGGTGCTCTCACCTGCACTCCGACAACGACTCCTTCCATAAGGTCGCTGTAATCTTTGTAGAGGTTCTTCTCCAGCACAACTGATCGCTTCAAATGCCGTTGGACTTGTTGATTGGGTGAGGTTAGTTTTGCGCGAAAGGCAGCC
>JASHOT010000199.1 GCA_030040965.1 Candidatus Sulfotelmatobacter sp.
AGAAACGATGCCCGCCCAAAATGATACTCTGCCGCGTCGCAGACACATCTCCCGCGTATCCACCGCCTTCCTTCTGCTATAGTGAACCGCACAGACGAATGGTTTATGGCTGCTTTTCGCGGGCGAGGGTGCCCGCGCCACACGAGCATGCCAAACAAGGAGCATCCACATGGCTGGAAAAAGTCTCAACCGGGTTCAACTGATCGGCAATCTAGGCAAGGACCCCGAGATCAAATACACGCCGCAAGGCACGCCCGTGGCGAAGCTGACCATTGCCACCAACGAGCGTTTCAAAGACAAAGGCGGCGAGTGGCAAGACCGCACCGAGTGGCACAATGTAGTTCTATGGCAGCGCCTCGCGGAAATTGCCGGTGAATATCTGAAGAAAGGCGGCAAGGTCTATATTGAAGGCCGCCTGCAGACCCGCTCCTGGGATGACAAGCAGACCGGCCAGAAAAAATACATGACCGAAGTCGTCGCCAGCGACCTGATTCTGCTTGGAGGACGGGGCGAAGGCGGCGGAGATTACTCCGGCAGCTCGCGCGGATCATCTTCTTCCAGCAACAATTTCGACCAGCGCGTGCCCGAACCAGAGCCGGCCGGCGCCGGACCGATCACCGACGAAGACATTCCCTTCTAGTCTCGCTGGTTTCGCGCGCGCCGTATCCATACTCAATGCAAAGAAAAAACCGCGCTGCCCTTCAGCAGCGCGGTCGCGTCTTTTCGCAAATCAGTTACCGCAGACCAGTTTCACCGCACAAACGAGGAGTGCATCGGAACGTTTTACGCTTTACCCAGCTTGCGGCGAATTGCGCCCGCAAGTCCGACCAAGCCAGTTCCCAGCAGCATCAGGCTGCTCGGCTCAGGCACCGCGTTATATCCGATGAATTCCTGCGGCAGACCGCCCTGGGCCCAGCTTTGCGAGCCCTTGATCGGGGTATACAACACCAGTCCGCTATAAGCGCTGTTCGGATCGGTCGCAGCCAGGCCAAGATAGTACGCGGCAACCGCACCTGCGCCTACGCTCGTATAGGTCGACTGCGTGGTCGCATTGGCGGCAAACAATCCCCAGATCGCCCATTGCCCGGCGCTGGCGCTGATCTTTCCGCTCAGAATGCTCTTGAAGATCAGGCCGGCGGCTCTGTAGTCGAGCGAAGCGGTCGAGCCGAACAACCCCGAACCCTGCAGAAACGGAGTTTCGGTCGCCTGCCAGCTTTCGCCGATTCTGATCTGGTTGTTATAGCTGTCGCAGATCAGATCCGTCACCGAGGAGCTGTAGTTGATGTGAAACATGTAGGGATAAACCGGATACGGGCCAGTGCCATCGCTCCCGCCCAGATAGCGCATGTGGACGACGGAGTTGGCGGAGGCGGAGCTCGCAAAAATCAGCGAGAGCGCAAGAACCGGAAGAATGAAAGACAGACGACGTAGGCGCATGGGTTTGCCTCCCAGCAAACGTGAAAACGAGATGCCGTCGGCCAGCGTGCGCGACGACGGAACTTGGTTCCCTTCGATTTAGGGGATTTGAGGCCAGTCTTGAAGAAGCTCAACCGTCTGCTGGCTGCCGCGAAGGAGCGGCTGTTGTCAAGGGGTTTTCTTTCAAACCCCAGTAACAATAGGGAGAGTACCAGTGTGTGGAGGAGCTTGAGAATAGCCCGAAAGTGGCGTTACCAGGGTAATCTCCCACGGTATTCCAACTTCGATACCCCCGAAACGCACGCCCGGCGCAGGTTTCCTCCACGTGTATAATCGAACGTCCGGCGAGGCTTACGATCGCTCGCGTTTCGAGCTTCTACTTCCCCCAGCTCGGCGCACGGCATCCTCGCGGCAGCTTCGTTCGTGTTTCACCACGAAGGCCGTCAAGAAACCGGCCTCTGCCTCTCCAATGAGTGCCATTCCTCAAAAGCCAGCGGCGGCTATGCCGAAGTCGCAGAAACCCCCGAAATTGCGCGAAGCCCGCTTGTCCGATCACCCGCAAATCGTCGCCCTGGCCGCGAAGTTCGATCTCCACGTGGAAAGCTACGCCGCATGGGAGCATCTGTGGATCAACAATCCTGCCTATCGCGCAAACCAGGGAAAACTTCCCATGGGTTGGGTCCTCGAAAACCCTGCCGGCGACGTCGCCGGATATCTCGGCAACGTTCCTTTGAACTACGAGTTCGGAGGCCGGAACCTGCTCGCGGCCACCACCCGCGCCTGGGTTGTGGACAGCCCCTATCGCTCCTATTCTCCGCTGCTGCTGGGAACCTATTTTCAGCAGCGCAATGTCGATTTATTCCTGAGCACGACGGTCAATTCCCAGTCGGCCGCCGCTTACAGGATTTTTGAAGGCATCCCCGTGCCCCAGGGCGCATGGGATCGCACCCTGTTCTGGATCACGCATTATCGGGGCTTTGTGGAAAGCTTCCTGCGACAAAGACAGCGTCGCCTGGCCGGGCCGCTCAGTTATCCACTTTCCATGGGACTCTTTGTCCGCGACCGCCTGCGCGGAGGTTCCTGGGGCAGCGAGTCAATGGGTACCGAATCAAAGGGTAGCGAATCACCCGCCAGTGAGTCACCGGCTGGCCAATCCACCGAAGTGCAGCCCTGTGCCTCATTCGACGACCGCTTCGAGACCTTCTGGGACGAAATGCGTCGCAGGAAGTCTAATCGGTTGCTGGCCGTCCGCAGCCAGCAAGCCCTTGCCTGGCATTTCAAATTCGCGCTTGAACAAAA
>JASHOT010000200.1 GCA_030040965.1 Candidatus Sulfotelmatobacter sp.
CACCTTTACCGACTCAGACGACTTCCGTCGCTAAACCAAAACGTATGATTTTAGCACCGCGGCGTGAAGTCCCCGCAGCTAGCGGATACGGATTTTGCAGCAATTCCGCAAACCGCTCGGGCCCGAACTGCATCGAATTCGCTGTGCCGACGCTTGGGCTGAACTTGCGTGCTTTAGCTTTCCGTTTTTTTGCCATCCTGCTGGCTTCTACCTGCGTTCTGTCCGGCCCGGCGGTACTCGCGTCCCCCATCAACGTGCGCTACAAAGAAGGTCTGATTCACGGCTTCCTGGTGCTCAGTACGCTGGATGGCGTCCCGATCGCAGCCGGTGACCTGACCCAGGTCGCCCGCGGCGATCAGGTCACGATTAAAACGGCTTTTCGCTTCAAGGACGGTTCCCAGCAGGAGGAAACCACCGTTTTTCTGCAGCGCGTCAACTTCCGGCTTGTTTCTTATCGTCTGGTGCAGAAGGGAGCAGCCTTCAAGAACGCGAGCGATCTCTCGATTAACTGCGCTAGTGGCCAGGTGACTGTCCGCTATACCGACGACGGTGGGAAAGAGAAGGTATCGAGCGAGCATATGTCGTTGCCGCCTGATCTGGCCAACGGGCTGATTCCCACGCTGCTGATGAATTTGCGTTCCGGCGCGCAACCAATCGAAGTTCCTATGGTGGTGGCTGCGCCCAAGCCCAGGCTGGTGACCATCGCGGTCAGTGCCCAGGGGACTGAGCCCTTTTCTCTCGCCGGATTCAGCCGCGAGGCTACAAACTATGTGGCCAAGATTAAGATTGGCGGCGTCAGCGGCGTGGTGGCGCCCATGGTCGGAAAGCAGCCGCCGGATTCGCACATCTGGATTCTTGGCGGAGAGGCTCCAACCTTCGTCAAATCGGAGACCCTCGCTTATATGGGCGGGCCCATGTGGCGGATTGAACTGGCTGCTCCCGTTTGGCCGCGAGCCTCGGAATCGGCGGCAAAATGACAGGTCTTGCCTACAGAATGTACCTGCTCAAATCCTGATCCTTCACAATATCGGCCAGCATCTTGCGAACGTAATCCGCATCCACCATGACCTGCTGGCCTTTTTTCTCCGGCGCATCGAAACTCAACTCGTCGAGTACCCGTTCCATGATCGTATGCAGCCGCCGCGCCCCGATATTTTCCGTGCTCTCGTTCACGCGAAAGGCAAACCGCGCCACTTCCTCCAGCGCCTCGGGTGTAAACTCCAGCTTTACGCCTTCCGTCTCCAGCAGCGCCGTGTACTGCTTCACCAGCGATGATTTCGGCTCGGTCAGAATCCGCACAAAATCTTCCATGGTCAGCGATTGCAATTCCACGCGAATCGGAAACCGTCCCTGCAGTTCGGGAATCAGGTCGCTCGGCTTCGACACGTGAAACGCACCCGCCGCAATGAACAGAATGTGATCCGTGCGCACCATGCCATACCGCGTGTTGACCGTCGTGCCTTCTACAATCGGCAGAATGTCGCGCTGCACGCCCTCGCGCGAAACGTCTGGCCCGTGTCCGCCTTCCCGCCCGGCGATCTTATCGATCTCGTCCAGAAACACGATGCCCGAGTTTTCCACGCGCTCAATCGCCATGCGCGTCACCTGATCCATGTCGATCAGCCGCTGCTCTTCTTCCTGGATCAGGTATTCGAAAGCCTCGTTCACCTTCATCTTTCGTTTCTTCGTCCGCTGCCCGAAGATGCTCGGCAACATGTCTTTAATGTTGACGTCCATCTCTTCCACGCCCTGGTTGGAAATAATTTCAAACGACGGGAAGCTGCGCTCGCGCACATCAATCTCCACCGTGCGATCGTCAAGCTTGCCCTCGCGCAGCTGTTGCCGAAGTTTTTCCCGCGTGCGGCTTGCCGACGGCGACTCCGTCAGCGCCGTACTCGCATCAATCACGACGCCACCAGCCGTAGAAGTCGTTTCCGTTCGCGGCGCAGGCGACGGCGGCAGCAGAATATCCAGCAGCCGCTCTTCCGCATTCAATTCCGCCTTGTCGGCTACGTCTTCCAATTTTTCTTCACGCACATTGTCGATCGCAATCTCCACCAGATCGCGCACCATGGACTCCACATCGCGGCCCACGTAACCGACTTCGGTGAACTTTGAGGCCTCCACTTTCAGAAACGGAGAATTCGCCAGCTTCGCCAGCCGCCGTGCAATCTCCGTCTTGCCAATGCCGGTCGGGCCGATCATCAGAATATTCTTCGGCATGATCTCTTCCGCCAGTTCCGGCGTGAGCTTCTGCCGTCGCATACGATTGCGCAGGGCGATTGCGACCGCTCGCTTCGCGTCCTTTTGCCCGATCACGTGCTTGTCGAGCTCGGCGACGATCTCACGCGGCGTGAGTTCGTCAAGCGCCAGCTGTTCTTCTTCTGCAGTAGATGGAAGGTAAATAGCCATTGTAGTCGTCAGTCGTTAGTAATCAGCCGTCAGTCACTGCTTTCACTGAAGACTGACCACTGATGACTTCTATAATTCCTCGATCGTCACTCGATCATTCGTATAGATGCACATTTTTCCCGCAATCTTCATAGCTTCTTCCGCGATCTGGCGGGCGCTCAACTGCGTGTGCTCGGCGAGGGCTTGTGCCGCAGCCTGCGCATAAGGCCCTCCGCTGCCGATCGCGGCCACGGCGCCGTCAGGCTCGATCACATCTCCCTGGCCGCTCAGCAAATACGTTTGCTCCTTGTCGCAAACCAGCAGCAAAGCCTCCAGGTGACGAAGAAACTTGTCCGTGCGCCAGTCTCGTGCAAGTTCAACCGCAGCCCGGCCAAGGTTGCCGTGGTACTGCTCGAGTTTGGCCTCGAAACGGCTGAACAGAGTGAACGCGTCCGCCGTCGACCCGGCGAAGCCGGCAACGATCTTGTCGTTATAGAGCCGGCGAATCTTTTTCGCCGAATGCTTGATCACCGATTCTCCGAGCGTCACCTGCCCGTCGCCGGCAAGCACAACATTTCCATCGCGGCGCACCGACAAAACCGTGGTCGAGCGAATCAGGCTTTTCGGCCTCATAAGCGCAATTTTTTATTATAGCAAGCGCGCTGCTCGGACCCCAGTAGTCGCCAACGCCCCATCTCTATTCTGTTACTCTGTTTTTGCAGCATGAAGCTCTGCCTAAAACTCTTCATTGCAGCCGCCCTACCGCTTCTACTCCTCGCCTGCGGGACCATGGCGCCGCCCAGGCCTCCATCCCTCGATTTGCCCACTCCACCCAAAGATTTCCGCGCCGTGCGCAAGGGCGACCACGTCATTCTCACCTGGTCCGTTCCTGACCGCACGACGGACCGGCAGATCATCCATCGCGTCGGCCTGACCGAAATCTGCCGCGGAGTCGAACCAGAATTGGCAAAGTGCGGAACTCCGGTCGCCCAGGCGAAACCCGAATCCTTGGCTACGAAATCTTCTCCAGAGAAATCTTCCACCGCACAGAAGTCCCCGCAGAAATCCCCGGCGAAAAAGTCTGCCGAAAAAACCACAGCCTCCTACACCGACACTCTTCCCGATTCGTCGCTCACCAACAATCCCTCCACCACTGTCACGTATGCCATCGAGGTGCTGAATGAAGATGGCCACGGAGCGGGACTATCCAATCAGGTTCGAGTCCCAACCATCCGGACCCTACCACCCCCGCAAGACTTTGCCGCGAAAGTGACCAGCCGCGGAATCGACCTCATCTGGACGAACGATGTTTCCGCCAAAGCCGCCAAATCTCAGTCGGCAAGCGGCGTGAACTATGCATACCGCATCTGTCGTCGTCAGGAAGGCAGCCAGGATTCCGTTCTGGTCGCAAATATTCCTGCGGGCGGCGCGCCGTCGATCACTTTGACCGACTCGAACTTCGAGTGGGAGAAGACCTACTACTATCGCGCCGAAACTGTGACCGTGATCGCCCAGCCGGGCAAGCCCGAATTGTCTGTCGACGGCGCCGACACGCCCGAAGTCAAAGTATTTGCCGATGACGTTTTCCCGCCCGCCGTGCCCGCGGGCCTGCAAGCCGTTTTCTCCGGGACGGGACAGCAGCCCTTCGTCGATCTGATCTGGGCCCCCGTCACCGACATGGATTTGGACGGCTATGACGTCTACCGGCGGGAAGAGGGCACACCCGTTGCAAAGATCAGTCAGCAGTTGGTAAAGACGCCGGCCTACCGCGATGAGAACGTCGCGCCCGGCAAGACCTATTTCTATTCCGTATCCGCCGTTGACCTCCGCGGAAACGAGAGCGCTCGCTCGGAGGAGACCAGCGAACGGATTCCGTGAGCGATACGGCTTCTCCTGGCCCCGCGTCGAATTGTCAAAACGCTGCAATCAACTCGCGCCGCAGCGCGACTCATGTTTAGATAGAGATCGATGAAATACTGCCGATTCCAACTCAATGGCCAGCCGCAATATGGATTGGTCGAGTCCGTCGCTGGCCACGATGCGATTGTGCGCATCCTGCTCACTCCTCCCGAACAAGCCGATGGAGACGTCGAGAGCCTGCGCACCCGGCGAATCGAGCCTATCCCGCTCGATCAGGCCTCGCTGCTCGTTCCCGTGTCTCCATCAAAAATCGTCTGCATGGGGCGCAACTATCGCGAGCACGCGGCAGAACTGGGAAACGAAGTACCCACGGAGCCGCTGGTTTTTTTCAAGCCGCCATCCTCGCTGCTCGCGCCCGGAGGCATCGTCCGTCGTCCGAAAATTTCCACGCGCGTCGATTATGAAGGCGAACTGGCGGTGGTGATCGGCAAAAAGTGCTTTCAGCCGCGCGAGGCTGAAGACATTCGCCAATTCATCCTCGGCTACACCTGCGTCAATGACGTCACCGCGCGCGATCTGCAGAAAAGCGAAGGCCAATGGACGCGCGCCAAGGGTTTCGACACCTTCTGTCCCGCCGGCCCCATCGTGACCGACGAGATCGATCCCTGGGCGGGCGTGGCACTTGAAACGCGCGTCAATGGCGAGATTCGGCAGAAGGGAAATACGCGCGATTTCATTTTTCCGCTGGAAGTCGTGATCCGCCACATCGTGCGCGCCATGACTCTATATCCCGGAGATCTGGTGCCCACCGGAACACCCTCCGGCGTCGGGCCGGTCGTTGCCGGTGATGTGATGGAAGTGACCGTGGAAGGCGTCGGCACATTGAAAAACTCCGTGGTCGACGAATAAATTTCCATGCTGTGAAGCAACCCTAAAGCCTTCGGGCAAATCCCCTAGGAAAAATCTATCGCCTCGCTATTGAATTTCCACGGATTAATTTTTATCTGCAATTGACTTGGCTGTATGCGTTCTTAAAATCGAAGGAAAGATCCCAACCAGGGAGACGAGAGAAAAAATGCCAATTCAGTCACAAGAGCAAGAAACTCTCAACGTAAAACTAGTTCACTTCACCAAACAAAACTCCCCCGACGAGCCGGTTCAGGTCGCTTTCTCGGTGGTTGATGACCAGGGAAAAGAGGAGATCATTACGGGTGAGATTCCGTACTCCTATGATCTGTTCCGCCTTCTCCATGAAAATGGATGGCTGAACGTGCGCCGCGGAGTTTCCAGCATACGCGAAGGCAAGATGCAGCGTCGCGCGATGACTGCATAGATCTCCGCGCAAACGTTAACCCGAAATTTCGCAAATCAAGACTAACCCTGACCGGAAAGCGCCTCTCGTTGTTGCTCGATTGCGCCGGGTCCGAGAATGTTGGCTCCGCTTTGTCGGTTGTGCAGTCCTCGGATCCGGCGCATCTCCAGTTAGCAAAGAACACGCATTAAAAAGGAGTCCGCACTCTCACCTGCAAATCATTCGCTAACGGAGAGCCCGCACAATTCTTGCAACGTCGTTCTCCTGAAACAGGCGGATCGCCGCAATTCCATTTGCTCCAGCCTCGACGCAGGCGCGAGCGTTTTCAAGCGTCACCCCACCCAAGGCAAGGACCGGAATTCCCCCGCGGCAGGCGCTGCGAAGCGCATCGAGACCGGTCGGCTTCGAATCCGGGGCATTCTTTTTCTCGAAGACCGGAGCGAAGACGGCGAACGCTGCTCCTTGCCGGGCGGCCTCGATCACATCACCCGGCGAGTGGCACGACACCGCCACCATCGGCTTACTGCTCTCGCTTTCGCCCCAGGACGAATCCCATTTCCTCCAGATCTCTCTCGCTTCCTGCGGAGAAATGTCGTCGGAGCGCAGATGCACTCCATCGGCGCCGACCGCCAAGGCAACATCGGTGCGCGAGTTGACGAGGAGGGCGGGCGCTCGTCGATTTCCGATTGCCGTTTGCCCAGCCGCTCGAATTACTCTCATCGCCTCTCGTGCCAGCGATTCCAGTTCGCGGATGGGCAAATCTTTTTCCCGCAGTTGAATGTAGTCGACGCCCGCCCGCGCAGCCTCGCCAATTTTTTCCAACAGACGCCGTCTCCGCGTCGGTTCATCCGCGGCGAAGGCCGTCCGATCGGTGATGTAATAGAGCAGCACGACTAGAGTCGATACGCCTTCTTCACCAGCGTGTAGGTCAGATCGCGTGCCACTTCCAAAGCCTCATCTTCGCCAAGCCGATGTTCGGCCACCAGCTTCGCGAGAAAAGCACAATCCATCCTTCGCGCCACATCGTGACGCCCCGGAATCGACAAGAATGCGCGAGTGTCGTCGTTAAAACCCGCCGTGTTGTAAAAGCCGGCAGTCTCGGTCACGCGCTCGCGAAATCGCTTCATCCCCTCCGGACTGTCATGGAACCACCACGGCGGCCCGAGAAGCAGACATGGATAATGCCCCGCCAGCGGCGCCAATTCGCGACTGTAGGTCGATTCATCCAGGGTAAATAGAATGATTCTCAGATCGCGTTCATTGCCAAATTGCTCGAGCAAGGCGCGAAGTCCGTCGACATAATTCGTCGGAGTCGGAATGTCGGCGCCCACATCGCGCCCGTATCGTTCATACAGTTGCCGATTGTGATTGCGCGCGCTGCCCGGGTGAATCTGCATCACCAGCCCATCTTCCACGCTCATTCGCGCCATTTCTGTGAGCATCTGCGCGCGAAACAATTCGCGATGTTCGGCATCGGCGTTTCCCTTGACCACGCCTTGAAACATCTCCGTGCACTCCACAGCCGGCAAATTCGCCGTCCGCGCCGTCGGATGCCCGTGATCTGTAGCCGCGCATCCCATCGCTCGAAAGCGTGAGCGAGTTTTCCGCAACGCCTTTAAATATCCGGCCCAGCTTGCCGTATCTTCGCCGGTCAACTCGCCAAGCTTGCGAACGTTCTCTCTGAATCCTTCGAAATCCGGATCGACCACCGGGTCCGGCCGAAACGTCGGCAAAATTTGCGCTTTCCAGTTCGAGTTGCGGATAGCTTGATGATCCGAGAGCGAATCGAGTGGCGAATCGGTCGTCGCCAGAACTTCCAGATTAAATCGCTCGTACAGTGCCCGCGGCCGGAATTCCGACGCACCAAGTTTCTCCCCAATCGTGTCAAAGTAAAGATCGGCCGTCTCGCCCGACAAGAGCTTGTCTAACTCAAACAACTCCTGGAAGGCAAAGTCGAGCCAAAGCCGAGTCGGAGTTCCGCGAAACAAATAATAATGCTTTGCAAAAATGTGCCAGATCTTGCGCGGATCGCGCACCTTCGCTTGCCCGATTCCGAGCACCTCCAGCGGAACGCCCTGACTGTAGAGCATGCGCGTCACGTAGTGATCGGGCGTCACGAAAAGTTGTGCGGCGTCAGGGAAAGGCTCGTTCGCTGCAAACCACGCAGCCTGCGTATGCCCGTGCGGGCTGACGATCGGAAGAGCCCGAACCGACTCGTACAGCCTGCGGGCAATCGCTCGCGTGCTCGATTCGGCAGGAAACAATCGATCGGGATGGATTAGCATATTTCGAAGGTCTGATGCTCCGACTGGGGCTATCGGCACCAGCATACACGGTCGCTCGCTTCGGCACGGCGGCAGGCGCGAGTCTGCGCGATCTCCGTGATAAACGAGATCATAATGATTGCGGCTTTCGCTTTGTATTTCGCCAGACGAAAGTCGCCTGCCTGGGAGAATCGAAATGACGGTTACACGACGGCAATTTATAAATTCGATCGCGACTACCGCCGCCGGCGCGGCGCTCGCTGCCACAGCCAAAAGCTACGCGCGGATTCTCGGTTCCAACGAACGCGTCAACTTTGCCGTGATCGGACTCAATGGCCGCGCCCATGCCCATCTTGACGCGTTGAAGGCGAATCGCAGCGCCGCCCGCCTTTCGTGCGTCTGCGACGTCGACAGTGACATTCTCAAAAAGTTTTCTGACAGTGTCGCCGACCACATGGGCGAAGGCGCCGCGTCCGAAAAAGATTTCCGCCACGTTCTTGAGCGCAAAGAGATCGATGCCATCACCATCGCCACGCCCGACCACTGGCACACTCCAATGGCCATCGCGGCGCTCGAGGCCGGAAAACACGTTTATGTCGAGAAACCCTGCAGCCATAATCCAGCGGAAGGCGAGATGCTTGTCCGTGCGCAGGTGAAATATCAAAAACTCGTTCAGATGGGCAATCAGCAGCGCTCTTCCCCGCATACCATCGAGGCCATCCAGAAAATTCGTAACGGAGTCATCGGCCGGCCCTACGCGGCCAAAGCATGGTATGTAAACGTCCGCAAATCCATCGGCATCGGAAAAGAAATTCCCGTTCCGCCGCAACTCGATTGGGATCTGTGGCAGGGCCCCGCGCCGCGTCGTCCCTACAAAGATAATGTCCATCCCTACAACTGGCACTGGTTCAAAATCTGGGGAACGGGCGAGACCCTCAACAACGGTACGCACGAGGTCGACGTCTGCCGCTGGGCTCTGGGTGTCGATTTTCCCAAGCGCGTCACAGCCTCCGGTGGCCGATATCACTTCAAAGATGACTGGCAGTTTTACGACACGCTCATCACCAGCTTCGAGTACGATGACGCCATGCTCTCCTGGGACGGCAAGAGCTGCGAAGGAATGAAATACTACGGCCGCGACCGCGGCTCCACGATTTCCGGAACGAACGGCACCGTGCTGATCGATCGCGACGGCTATGAGATCTACGATCTCAAGGGAAAAAAGACCGGTGAATTCAAATCCGGCGGCAAGACTTTTTCCCTCGATCTCATCGGCAGCGATTCCATGACCAATGCCCACTTCGCGAATTTCATCGCCGGAATCCAGAAAGGTGAAAAGCTCAACGCGCCTGTCGCCGAAGGCAACGTCGCCGTGACCATGCTGCAACTTTCCAATATCGCCTGGGAAGTCAATCGCGAGTTGAACCTCGACCCGAAAGACGGCCGCATCCTGAACGATCCGGAAGCGATGAAGATGTGGGATCGCGAATATGAGAAAGGTTGGGCGCCCCAGGTTTGAAACGTGTCAAGACTGACGCCGCAAAACTGAGGCCGCAAAACTGATATGGCAAAGATTCTTTCCCGTCGAGATTTCATGCAATCCGCTGCGCTCGGCGTTACCGCCGCGGCAGCCTCACCGCACACCGCAAAATTAAACGCAATCGCTGGCGCGCATTTCTTTTCCCCACAAACCTCGCCGATTCGTCTGGGGCTCGCCAGCTATACCTTCCGCAACTTCACTCGCGACAAGTTGATCGCATTCATGAAGCAGTTGAACATTTCTGATCTCAACGCGAAGGACGTGAAAGATCATCTTCCCGCCGGTCCCCAACAAGAAACGGCCGCCCTCGCCGACTACGCCGCAGCCGCCATAAAACTCCACGCCGCGGGCGTGGTCTCATTTCCGAAAGATGACGACGCCGACATCCGTTCGAAATTTGAATACGGCAAGCGCGCCGGACTACGCGTCCTGGTCGCTGGCGATCCCACTCCACAGAACCTTCCCCGCATCGAAAAATTCGTTCAGGAATACGACATTCGCATTGCCATCCATAACCACGGTCCGGAAGATAAGCTGTGGCACTCCCCGCTCGACGTGCTGCACGCCGTAAAGAACATGGATCCGCGCATCGGCTGCTGCATCGACGTCGGGCACACCGTTCGCGCTGGCACAGATGTCGTTGATGCAATCCGTGAAGCTGGTCCGCGGCTTTTCAATATGCACATGAAAGACCTCGCGGATTTCAGCGATAAAGACAGTCAGGTGGCCGTCGGTGAGGGCAAAATGCCGGTGCGAAAAATGTTTGAGACTCTGGCAGCCATGAAATACGAGGGATTCGTCGATCTGGAATACGAAATTCACCCCGACGACCCCATGCCCGGAGTCATCGCCAGCTTCGCTTACATGCGCGGCGTGTCGGTCGCCCTCGGCTACGCCTCCGCATGATCAGGCGGAGCGAGGGATCTCCCTTACATCGATGCGGGCCACGCGCAACCCCTCTCGCTTTCGAGAAGTCGGCTTAATAGCGAATCTTGTCGGGTTTTTCCCGCCACGCGCGAAACGCCGCCAGCGCCTCATCGCGCATCATCTGCGCCATCGGAATCGATCGCCCGCCCAGGTTCTTCGCCAATTCATGGTAGATAAACGAATCGTCGAAACCGATGGCGGCCGCATCCGCAGCCACATTACCGAAATAAATTCGAGACAGCCGCGCCCAATAGATCGCCCCCAGGCACATCGGACACGGCTCGCACGACGTATAAATCTCGCAATCCCCCAGATCGAAGCGCCCAAGTTTGGCGCACGCAGAACGAATCGCGATCACCTCCGCATGCGCCGTGGGATCGTTGCTCGAAGTCACGCGATTCGCACCCTCCGCCACGATTCCTCCGTCTCTCACAATGACGGCGCCGAACGGCCCTCCTTGTCCGGAGTGCACATTCTCCATCGAGATTTGAATGGCGCGGGCCATGAATGGGCTATCCATCGGATTGGCTCATGAGGTTCGTTCGGTAATTTGCGGCGTGTGTCTTTGCCCTGGACCCGCATCCCTGCGCCAAGAGTGGAGTATAAGCGGGATTTGCAAGGAAAAGTAAGAACGTTCTGGATTCGTTTTTTTGCATCGCTCCGCGAGTTGAAAACCGATCCGCTTCCCGATACGCTTTACCCTCATAATTCGGTCGGCTAAACGTGATTGAAGCGGCCTGACACTCAATCGGAGGAAATTCGTCTTTGGCATTGCGAGCTTTTTTGTCTGAGCGCATCGTCACGCCAGAAGGCATCCGTTCTGGCGCTGTGTTGGTCGAAGGCGAACGCTTTCGTGGCGTGGTTTCATCCGCAGAAGTTCCGCCCGATGCCGTGCGCGAAGATTTTCAGAACTCTGCTCTGCTGCCCGGCCTGGTCGATTCGCATGTGCACATCAACGAGCCCGGACGCACCGACTGGGAAGGGTTTCGCACCATGACCCGCGCTGCTGCCGCCGGCGGCTGCACCATGCTGGTTGATATGCCTCTGAACTGTGTCCCCGCTACGACCAACGTCGCTGCGCTCCAAGCGAAACGCGCGGCTGCGCGAGGCCAATGCAGCGTGGACTGGGCCGCCTGGGGCGGCGTGGTCCACAACAATCAGAACGACATCGAACCGCTCGCCCGCGCCGGCGTTCGCGGCTTCAAATGTTTTCTCGTGCACCCTGGCATCGACGAATTCACCATGGTCCGCGACTCCGATCTGCGCGCGGCTCTGCCCATCGTCGCCGCAACCGACTTGCCTCTGCTCGTCCACGCCGAACTCCCCGAGCCCATCGATGCAGCCACGGGAAAATTGGCCGGCGCCGACTGGACCCGTTATAAGACCTATCTGCAATCACGCCCCGACGAAGCCGAACTCGCGGCCATCCGGCTCATGATCGATCTTTGTCGCGAATATCACTATCGCCTGCACATCGTGCATCTCGCGACCAGCCGGGCCTTGCCTATACTTCGCGAAGCGCGCGCCGAAGGCCTCCCAGTCACCGTCGAAACTTGCCCTCACTATCTTCACCTCGAGGCCGAAACCATTCCCGACGGCGCCACGCCGTGCAAATGCGCTCCGCCCATTCGCGCTCGCGAAAATCGCGAGCAGCTCTGGCAAGGCCTGAAAGATGGAATCATCGACATGGTCGTCACCGATCATTCCCCGTGTCCGCCCGCAATGAAGCGCATGAGCGAGGGCAACTTCCAGACCGCATGGGGAGGAATTGCCGGCATCTCGCTCGCCCTGCCGCTCCTGTGGACTGAAGCCTCTCGCCGCGGATTCAACCTGAACCACATCGCGCGCTGGATGGCGGGGAAGCCCGCGTCGCTCGCAGGCTGCCACGCTCGCAAAGGAAAAATCTCGGCTGGCCACGATGCAGATTTCGTCGTCGTCGACCCCGAAGCAGAATTTACAGTCACCGAAGATCGCTTGCATCACCGGCACGCCATTTCTCCATACGTAGGAGAGAATCTGCGCGGTGTCGTCCAACGCACCTATGTGCGCGGCAATCTCGTTTTTAGGGATGGCCAATTTGCCGGCGATCCCGTAGGGCGGGAGTGCCTGCAACAGTTTTTTGCATTGGCAGGAAGAAGGACAAGAACAGGAACGACGCATTAACGTTCAAACATGACCTCTGAGCAGATCATCGGCAAAGCCGTACCACGCAAGGAAGGCTGGGATAAAGTCACCGGCCGCGCCCAATACATCGACGACATCACCATGCCCGGCATGATCTACGGCGCGACCGTGCGCAGCAGCATTCCGCGCGGCATCATCCGCAACATCACGTTCCCTCCGCACATTCCCTGGGATGAATTTGTCATCGTCTCCGCCAGTAAAGACATTCCCGGCAAAAATCTGATCACCCTCATCCTCGACGATCAGCCCTGCCTCGCCGACGGCGTCGTGAATCACCCCGAAGAGCCCATCCTGCTGCTGGCACATTCCAATCGCTACCTGTTGCGCAAGGCCGTCGACGCCGTCGTCATCGAATACGACCCGCTGCCCGCGATCTTCACCATCGCAGAAAGCGAAAATCGCGCGCAGATCATCTGGGGTACCGACAACATCTTCAAAACTTATCTGGTCGAAAAAGGCAACGTCGATTCCATCTGGAACGATGCCGCCTACATCGTGGAAGGTGAATATACGACCGAAGCCCAGGAGCAGCTCTACATCGAAAACAATGGCATGATCGCCCAGTACGATTCCTCCCACGGAATCACCGTCTGGGGATCGCTGCAATGCCCCTACTATGTGCACAAGGCATTGATGATGCTCTGCAATCTCCCGGAAGACAAAGTACGCGTCGTACAAACCGAAACCGGCGGCGCATTCGGCGGTAAAGAAGAATATCCATCGATGATCGCCGGCCACGCCGCGCTGCTCGCAATGAAATCAGGCAAGCCGGTCAAGATCGTCTACGATCGGATGGAAGACATGACGGCCACGACCAAGCGCCATCCCTCGCGCACCCGCCATCGCACCGCTGTCGACCGCAATGGAAAAATTCTCGGCGGCGAAATTGACTTCGTCATCGATGGCGGCGCCTACGCCACCCTCTCCTCGGTCGTCCTGTCGCGCGGCACCATCCACGCCGGCGGACCTTATTATTGGCCGCACATTCGCATTCGCGCCAAGGCCGTCGCCACCAATGCCCCGCCCCACGGCGCCTTTCGCGGTTTTGGCGCCCCGCAAAGTCTCTTCGCCATGGAACTCCACATGGAGCGCATCGCCGCCGCAGTTGGAATCTCATCCGTCGAAATTCGCAAGCGAAATTTCTTGCAGCCCGGCCAGACCACGACTACCGACCAGGTCATCCGCGAGCCCATCGATCTTTCGCGACTTCTCGATCGCGCCCTCGAATTGTCCGACTATCAGGCAAAGAAAAATCTTTTTGACATTCACAACAAGACCGCATCGCAGAAAAAAGCCATCGGCATCGCCGCGTTTCTTCACGGCGCCGGCTTCACCGGATCCGGCGAGCGCTATCTCGCCTCCGTCGTCGGGGTCGAAGGCCTTCCCGACGGCCGCGTTCGCGTCCTGGTCTCGAGCACCGAATTCGGTCAGGGAACCAAAACCGTTCTCTCGCAGATCGCCGCCGAAACCCTCCGCCTCCCTTACGAAGACGTAGAAATGGCCCAGCCCGATACCGAAACCGTTCCCAACAGCGGCCCCACCGTCGCCTCTCGCACTGCTATGGTCGTGGGCAAGCTCGTGCAGTCGGCCGCTCGCGGAATCATGCAGACCCTGCTCGCCTCCGGATCGCTCAACGAATCCTATTCCCGCGAAGACTTTCTCGCCGCGTGCCGGAAATATGTCGCCGAACACGGTGAGCTTAAGTCCTGGGCACGCTACGAAGCCCCGCCTGACATTTTCTGGGACGACCAGAGATATCGCGGCGAAGCCTATGCCGCCTACGCGTGGGCCGTCTACATAGCTGAAATTACGCTCGACCTCGCCACCTACACCGTTACCGTCGACGACTTCGTCGCTCTGCAGGAAGTCGGTAAGGTGCTGCACCCAGTGCTCGCCCGTGGCCAGATCACCGGCGGCGTGGCTCAGGGCATCGGCTACGCACTCTACGAAAAAGTTGTGTGGAACAATGGCCGCATGCAAAACGGTCAGATGACCAACTACATCATGCCCACTTCCGCGGACCTGCCCCCCATTCGCGTCTACTTCGAGGAACTCGGCAACGTGCACGGTGCATTCGGCGCCAAAGGAATCGGCGAGCTTCCCATGGATGGCCCCGCGCCGGCCATCGTCAACGCGGTCGCAGACGCTGCCGGAGTTCGATTCAACTCAATCCCTCTTCTTCCGGAAGATATTTTTTCAGTCGTTTCTGCTGCCGCCGAGGAAGCCGACCATGTGCCGCAAGGAGTTCGATGAGCACTCCGCCTACGCAGTGCGAAATTTCTATGACGGTGAACGGAGAGAAAAAAACAGTTCATGCCTTTCCCATGGCTCGTCTGCTCGATGTGCTGCGCGAGCATCTCAGGCTGACCGGCGTGAAGGAAGGTTGCGGCGAAGGCGAGTGTGGTTCGTGTTCGGTCCTCATGGATGGCAACCTCGTGAACAGCTGCCTCATTCCCATTCTGCAGACGCAGGGATCGAACATCGTCACCGTTGAAGGCCTGGCGCAGGGTCCGCAACTCGAAAAGCTGCAACAGGCCTTGCTCGACTGTGGAGGAGCGCAGTGCGGCATTTGCACGCCGGGAATTCTCATGGCGGCTCGCTATCTGCTGAATCGCAAGCCGCGCCCCACGCTCGAAGACATTCGAGAAGGATTGTCCGGCAATCTCTGCCGCTGCACCGGCTATGCCCAGATTTGTGACGCGGTCGCCGAAGCCTCAGTGCGGGAAAACGCGCTATGAGATCCGATCCATCCGACTACGAACTGATCTCGCCCGGCAATCTGCCCGCCATCGTTGCGCTTCTCGCCGCGCAGCCAGGCGAATGGCTGCCCATCGCCGGAGGCACAGACGTTATGGTCCAATACGCCGCCGGAAAGCTGGCCAATCGCAAGCTCGTCAGCCTGTGGAATCTGCCGGAATTGCGTGGCATTGAGATCTCGGATCATGAAATCCGAATCGGTGCCGCCACCACCTATACCGATCTCCGTACGCACGGAATTGTACGCACCGACTTTCCTCTTCTCGCCAACGCCGCCTCTCTGACCGGCGGAATCGCCAATCAGAATCGCGGCACGCTCGGAGGCAACCTCGTCAACGCCTCACCCGCCGCCGATTCGTTGCCAGCTTTACTTGCCTACGAAGCGGACTTGATTCTTGTGTCAGTCCGGGGCGAGCGTCGCGTGCCCTACGTCAACTTCCATACCGGATACAAACGGACTCTGCTCGCGTCCGATGAACTCATTCGCGCAATCTGCCTGCGCCGCCACCTTGGCAACTATATTTCGTATTCCCGCAAAGTCGGAGCCCGCAACGCGCAGGCGATTTCAAAGGTCAGCATCGCGGCCCTGGCGCATATGTCGCGCGATTTGATCGATGACGTCCGCATCGCCGTTGGCAGCGTCGCCCCAATTCCGCTCCGCCTGCGCGAAACCGAAAAAATCGTAACGGGAAATAAGATCGATGCCGATCTTCTTCGCGCTGCCCGCCAAGCCGCGATCAACGAGATTCGTCCCATCGACGACATTCGCTCGACCGCAGCCTATCGCTCCGCAGTTGTCGCGAACCTGGTCACACAATTTCTTGAGAAGCTAAGTCGTGCCGGGACCACGGATGACGTTTTGCACCGCTGGCATCTTTGCCCTCACGACCAGGCCGTGGCTGAAATTTTCCCTTGCTGCGGATCTTTCGCCTGGGCCAAAGCTCTCGTCGCTCGCCGGCCCTATGAGAATGACGCCGCCCTCATCGCCGCCTCCGATGAAATCTGGAATGCCTTGAGCCAGCACGATTGGCTGGAAGCTTTCTCCAAGCATCCCCGCATCGGCGAGCGCAAAGCCCCGCCCACGGCGTCATCCCAGTCGGCAGCCTGGTCCGCGCAGGAGCAGCACGGAGTCGCCAACGCCGCCGAAGACGTCCAGGCCGCACTGGCCGAAGCCAACCGCGAGTACGAAAAAAAATTCGACCGAGTCTTCCTTGTGTGCGCAACCGGAAAATCAGCCGAAGAGATGCTCGCCATTCTGCGCCGTCGCTTGCGCAACGACGACTCAACCGAACTGCGCGAATCCGCCGAAGAGCAGCGTAAAATCACAAATCTCAGGCTGAAGAAATGGCTCTCGCAATGAACCGGATTTCGACTCACATTCTCGATCTGCATCGCGGCCAGCCCGCGAGCGGTGTTCCTGTGCGGCTCGAACGTGAAATCGAAGCCGGCGCGTGGCAACTGGTCAATTCCGCGCGCACCGATCCTGATGGCCGCTGCCCGCAATTACTGAGCGGCAATGAGTTGCCTGCGGGCGTCTATCGCCTCGTCTTCGATACCGCTGCCTATTTCGCCGCCAATCAACTCGAAACCTTATATCCGCGGATTGAAATTATTTTTCGTGCGCGCGAGAGTGAATCGCACTATCACATTCCTTTATTGTTGAACGCCAACGGCTACACCACCTATCGAGGAAGCTGAACTTGGACTTTTCGATTCGCGAATGGATGAACCTCGCCCTGCGCTGGTTCCACGTCTTCGCCGGCATCATGTGGGTCGGCCAGACGTACTATTTCACCTGGCTCGACGGCCAGTTCACGCGCCTGGAAAAAAAATCTGTCAGCGACGGCACGCCCTCTGTTTGGATGGTCCACAGCGGCGGCTTCTACACCGTCGAAAAGAAAAAAGCCCTAGCCGTCGGCCCCGAACAGGTGCGCTGGTTTCGCTGGGAGGCTCTCATGACCTGGCTCGCCGGCATGCTCCTGCTCGTACTGGTCTACTATCTCGGCAGCGGCCTCATCGATTCCGACGTCGCCAACATTTCAAAGTCCGCCGGAATTGCCATCGGCCTCGGTTCCCTCATCGCCGGATGGCTCGTCTACGATGTGACCCTCCATTCCCCGCTGGCAAAGTCGCCCGCCGCATTTCTCGCCTTCGCTTTCGTCCTGATCGCCGCAACTTCCTGGGGCATGCTCCACGTGTTCAGCGGCCGCGCCGCCTACATCCACATGGGAGCGATTTTCGGCACCATCATGACCGCCAATGTCTGGTTCCGCATTCTTCCCGCGCAGCGCCGCATGCTCGCGGCCGCCGCCGCTGGCCAGTCGTTCGACGCCTCACTCGGAGCACAGGCCAAACTGCGCTCGAAGCACAACACCTTTATGGCTGTTCCCGTCGTTTTCCTGATGATCAGCAATCATTATCCTGTGGGCACCTACGGCAATCATTACGCGTGGGAAATTATGCTTTCGCTCATCGTCGTCGGTTGGATCGCGGCAAAAATCATTCGCGAGTTTTAATTCCTGGTAGCGCAGATTCGATGCATAACGTCATCCGTTCTGGGAAAGATGCCGTGGGATGTGCACGGCTTCAGCCGTGCCGCAAGAAGCGACTTGAAAGGGTGCGGCTTTAGTTAGCCGCACTCTGAGTTCTGGATTTGGGAAGGGCACGGCTTTAGCCGCTGAGGTAAGTGGACGAAGAGATTTCCAGCTCTGATGCCATTGAAAACCGAATTCGACAATCTCGCCGGGGAAGTCATCGCACGCTGCCACAAGCTCTCCTCATTCTC
>JASHOT010000201.1 GCA_030040965.1 Candidatus Sulfotelmatobacter sp.
CGGTCTCAACAACAATGGCAGCGGCGCGGGCAATGGTGCGTTGGGCACCTTGGACCTGCTTTCCACGGTGGGGCGCTCCCTGTACACCGGCTATCAGGCGCGCCTGATCCATCGCCTCGATCATCCCATGCAAGGGGTGAGGGAGGGCCACGTGCAGCTCGCATATACCTATTCGAAATTTGTGAGCCAGGCGCAGGATCAGGATTTTCCAACCGTGGCTACGGATAACAACAATCCACTTTTATTTACCGGCCCGAATGCGCTCGATCGCAGACACCAGTTTTCGCTGGGAGGTACCTTCGATCTGGTCTTCGGAATCAAGTTCGGCATGATTGCCCATCTCGACAGCCCGTTAGCGCAGAATCTGCTGATGCCCGAGTTAACCAATGGTGGAGAGATCTACGCGACCGACTGGCTGGGCGCAGGCCTTGGCTCCGGCGGGCAACCCGAGCCCGTTCGCGGAACGCAGATCGGCCAGTACATGCGCGGGACGAATGCAGCCATCACCAGCCTGCCCAAAGTCATTAGCACCTACAATGCAACTTTCGCGGGCACGCTGACTCCCGCCGGCGAATGTCTGGTCGCGAATGTCCAGATGTGTCCGGGCAATGCCCCTGTCGTTGTCATGACTCCGCAAGACATGCTGGCGTTGAATTGGGTGATGCCGAATCTTCCCTCTATGCCGTTCGATCCAGCCGGTCCGACCTGGCTGAAAACGCTCGACCTGAAGGCATCATGGCCGATTAAAGTTGGCGACAGGCTCACGTTGGAACCAAGCGCCAGCGTTTTCAACGTCATCAATTTTGCTAACGCCTTCATGCCGGGCAATACGGGGCAGTCGTCACTGGCTTCAGGACTGAACGTCAATGCGATTCCCAACGGCGTCATTGCACCGAATACGGCGGGTGGCGTGACGTTGTCGAGCATCACGCCGTTCCGCGCCGGTTTTCAGTCGGGAACCTTCGCGCTCGGCGCGCCGCGACAACTCTCATTCGGATTGCGGATCAGCTTCTAAACAGCGGCGCTTGTGTAAAATGAAGCATGACCTTCCACCCTCCACAAAACAATGCCGGCAAGCGCGGCCGGACTCCTCCGCCGGAAGATACGTTTGAAGAGGCAGCGTTTTTGAAGTCTCTCGGGGAAAAGCAAAAGCCGGTTTCGCTGAAACTGATGGACGGCCAGACGGTCCGCGGATGGATTGAGTACTACGACAGGAATATGGTGCGGTTGACGCGCGAAGGCGCACCCAATCTGTTCATCTTCAAGCACGAAATCATGTACATCGCCGAGGATGGCGGCAAAAGAAAGTAGGCCTTCGGTTCTGCTCCGGAATTCAAGGGGGTAGCAACTGAAAATCCAACCGTGTCCGATCATTCGCAAACCAGTTTCATTCCTGCCATGTCGGCGATCGCGCGCGAAGCCGGTGCACTGCTGATGCAGTACTTTCACCAGAAACTAAAGATCGAATACAAGGGCGAAGCAGACCTGGTGACTGCGGCCGATCGCGCTTCAGAAGCGCTGATCCGCGAGCGCATCGCGGCGCAATTCCCGACGCACGACGTGCTCGGGGAAGAGCAGGGATTGAACGAGCGCGGCGGCGACTACCGCTGGTATGTCGATCCGCTCGACGGCACCACGAACTTCGCGCATGGCTATCCGGTATTTTGTGTTTCGATGGCCCTCGAGCATTGGCCCTCGCAAGATCGTCACGCGGGCCGGCCGGGAAAGCGCGTCGCTGCAGTTGTCTACGACCCAACGCGCGATGAGCTGTTCGCGGCTGAGCAAGGGAGGGGAGCACAGTTAAACGGCTCGGCCATTCACGTCTCGAAAACTGGGGAGTTGCGGCAGTCTCTGGTCGCAACAGGATTTCCCAGCCACAAGCGGCATAAGAATCCGAATATTTATTTTTATCACCAGATCACGCTGCGCACACACGGTGTGCGCCGTGCTGGGTCCGCGGCCCTCGATCTGTGCTGCGTCGCTGCGGGGCGCTTCGAGGGCTTCTGGGAATTCAATCTGAATCCCTGGGACACGGCGGCCGGTGTTCTCATCATTGAAGAAGCTGGAGGCCGGGTCACGCGCTTTGACGGCTCCGCCTTCGAACTCAACAGCCGCGAAACCCTGGCGTCGAACGGCCTGATCCACGATGCCTTGCTGCACGAATTCCAGGAAATCTTCGCCGGACGCGGCCTGGAGCCAATTCCCGATCCCCGGCGTTCGTAGCTTTTGCACGTTTCCGCGGCGTTACAATGAATGTGTGGGGACGCCGATTCTGCCGGCGCCCAACCAATCATCATCGCTCATTTACAGGCCAGGTCTACTGTGATCGATTCACTTCTGGAACGCAAAATCGAAAAGCGGCCGGATAAAGTCCGTCTGCAGGGGCGCATTCTTTTCCTTACCGAAGATCCCGAGCTCATCAAACGGCAACTTGCGGGCGAAGACCTTCCCTGGGATACGAAGAATCCGGCGAATAATCCGAAGTTGCGCGACGATATTTCCACCGACGAGATCACGCCCGCGCACTACTGTTTTTACTTTGATGAGACGCTGGGCGAGGTTCCTTATCTTGGCTTGAAATGCGGCAGCGTGACGCCGATCGGGCGGGGCGACGTGAAGCGCGGCGGCTTCGTCTGCGCGGTCAGCGGCAAACGGCGTGGCAAGGGATCGAGCCGCGAGCAATCGCCTTATGCTGAGATGTGTGCCGGCATTCGGGTCGTGATTGCGGAAAACATCGAGCGCATTTACAAACAGAACTGCCAAAATCTGGGATTGCTTACTTCAACCAACTTTTCGCTCATTGGCCGCATTCGGGGTGGGGAACAGATTGCTTTGAGCGAATTCACCGCCGGCGAAGATGAGATCACGCGGCAGGTTATCGAGTATGGCGGGCTGTTTCCGTTCAATGTAGCGAGAATGCAGGGGAAGGTTTTTCTGCCGGCGATCAGAACTGAAAAACACGATATGACGGTGACGGAGAAGATCTTTGCCCGGCACATGATTAACGGCGACGGCGAGAAAAACGAAAAGGGAGCGGTCGGTGTCGCCTCCGTCAAGCCCGGCGATACCGGCTTTGCCCGCGCCGATCTGCGTTTCAGCCACGAATACGTTACGCCGATGGCGGCAATTTTCTTCGAGCACTACGTTGGCAAGGACGCGAAGGTCAACGATTCAACGAGCGTCATCTTTTTTCGCGATCACCTGACGTTTCTCGACGAGGTCATTTCTGAGGAAAAGAAAAAACTCGGCCTCCTCGACTTGGCTACGCAACTCAAACTCAAGCAGCAGGATTTCGCCAAAAAGCAGGGAATCAGACTGCACGGCGAACTCACGGACCGCAAAGGATCGGAAGGCATCTGCCATTCGATCGTGCTCGAAAGCTACGCTCTGCCGGGACAGCTGAATATCGGCTCCGATTCGCACACGCCACACGTAGGCGCAATCGGATGCGTTGCCTTCGGGATCGGAACGACCGACGTCTTCAATTCGTGGATCACAAAAGATGTGCGGGTGAAGGTGCCGGAGTCGGTGAAGGTCATCGTGCGGGGCAAGCGGCATGCGAACGTTACGGCGAAGGATTTCATCCTAAAGATTCTTTCTCTCGACTACGTGCGCAGCGGCAAAGCGCTCGCGAAGGTGATGGAATACGCGGGGGAGGCCATCGAAGAGCTCAGCGTCGACGAACGCGCGACTATGACAAACATGGCCGCTGAGATTGGCGGATTTACCGGCATCGTCGCGCCGGACAAGAAGGCGGTTGATTTTCTTGTGGAACGCCGAGGCGTGGAGCGTGCGAAAGCCGAAGCGATGATCGAAGGTCTCTATAGTGATCCCGGCGCGCAATACGCGCACGTCATCGAACTCGATGCAGCGCAGATTACGCCCATGGTCGCGACGCCGGGCGATCCCGGCAACGGGAAATACGTTCGCGACCTGAACACACCCGTGCCTGTCGAGATTGCCTATGGCGGCACTTGCACCGCGGGCAAAAACGAAGACATGGACATGTACGCGCTCGTTCTCGCCGACGCGCTTAAACATGGCAAGCGCGTGGCCGATTCGGTGAAGTTTTATATTCAGTTCGGATCGCAGGAGACACGCGAGTACTGCGTCCGTCGCGGATACCTCGATATCTTCCAGAAGGCCGGAGCGCATGTGATCGAGCCCAGTTGTGGCGCTTGCATCAACGCCGGGCCGGGGGTTTCCACACGCCCCGATCAAGTGGTCATCAGCGCACAGAACCGCAATTTCCCTGGTCGCAGTGGCCCCGGGCAAATGTATCTTGCCTCGCCATTAACTGTGGCGGCCAGCGCTGTGGCGGGATACATCGTCGAGCACGAGCCGAGCGAGAAAAGGGAACTGGTGGGAGCTTAATCCTTACCCTGTCATCTTGAGCGGACCTAATGATCTTTGCATTCGCAGGCCCAAGGTGCCAGCGGCAGGATGCATAGATCCTCGCGACGAACAACGTCGCTCAGGATGAAAAAGGCTAGAGCAATCCACACACTGCTAACTTCCTCGGCTTGACCGCGTCTGAGTCCCTCAGGAGGTCGCTATGACCCGTTCCCGCCTGCTCCTCGTCAGCCTCATCACCATCGGCTTCGCCATCACCGCCGCAGCTTTCTATCCCTCGGAGCCAATGTCCAACTCTGCTGCATCGGCCCAGGCCGGCTCGATCACAGCGGCCGCTCCGATGCTCTCGCCCCGCTCGGGGCACACGGCAACGTTGCTGCCCGACGGCAAGGTTCTGATCGCTGGCGGCATGCGCCGTAATCAGGATTTCTACAAGTCGGCCGAACTCTACGATCCGGCAACCGGCAAGTTTGAGCCGACCGGCGAAATGAGCATAGGACGCGTCGGCCAAATCGCCGTGCTATTGCGTTCGGGCAAGGTGCTCATCGCCGGCGGCTGGGTTGGCATGGGCGGCACGGATTCGGCTGAGTTGTACGATCCTGCCACGGGCAGGTTTACGACCATCGCAAAAATGACCATCCGCCGTGGCCGGCCCAGCGCAACCCTGCTGGCCGATGGCGACGTGCTCATTGCCGGTGGGGAAGAACGCGACAACGAATCGCTCGCCTCGGCTGAAATCTTTCATGCCAGCACGCTATCGTTTCAACCGACCGGATCCATGCATCGCGCGCGGATCTCCCATACTGCAACGCTGCTCAACGATGGACGCGTTCTGATCGCGGGCGGTTATACAGGCGACGTTTCCGCGACGGCGGAATTATACGATCCGAAGACCGGCGCTTTCACTGAGACCGGCAATCTGAGTGTCGCCCGATGCAAGCACATCGCGGGCCTGCTTTCGGATGGACGAGTGTTGATCGCCGGTGGTTCCGATAGTCGAGGGTGGAATGGAAATCTCTCGAGCGCCGAGATTTTCGATCCGCGTACAGGAAAATTCACTCCTACCGCTTCACTGAACGACAGCCGGTTCAAGCTTCCCGACGAAGCTGTGCGCCTCGATTCAGGCAGATTACTGATCGCGGGCGGAAGCAAGGATGTGGAAGTGTTCGATCCCGCCAGCGGACGATTTCTCCTCGTTGCGGGACAAATAAGCGACGCCTGGCATTTCATGAGCGAGACCCGACTCAAGGATGGCAGCGTGTTGCTTGCCGGCGGATACCCCAACAACGATCAGGCGACCGGGCAATCCTGGATTTACCGACCATAACTTGAAGGCGGCTTCGTCCTTCAGCGGCTGGAACCCGCCTTAAGAATGGGTCGATATACGCTGCAGCCATACCCTTTCCAAATCTCAAATTCCTGGGCTCGAGCAGGGCCTAAGTCCGTGCGCTTCCTCGACTTGAGCGGTCCCTTGTAAGTGGTTGATTTCAGCCACCTTGGCTGAAAAGAGCCATCCCCGTTCCCGCAACTTTTTGAGCCCTGGATTGTTCAAATAGGTAGAGAGTTTGGAAAGGGCTTCAAGATCCTGAAGAGGTGAGTGGATCGGAAGCGGGAGGTGATTATGAAGTACTTGAAATATGTCGCGCTGTTGGCAGTGCTGATGGTTCCCTTGGCGTATTCGCAAGCACAAGTTCGAGTGGGAATCGGCGTTGGACCGGTGGGCGTGGCGGTCGGACCGGCTCCGGTCTGCGCGTACGGATATTACGGCTACTATCCTTACGCTTGCGCCCCCTATGGCTACTATGGACCGGACTGGTTTGCCGGCGGTATTTTCGTCGGCGCGGGCCCGTGGTTCCACGGTCCGGGGTGGCTTGGCCGCTGGGGTTGGGCTAACGGATGGTACGGTCGTCCGTGGTACGGACATCCGGGCTGGGGCCGTGCGTGGGGATATCGCGGCGGAGTAGTAGGTCGGGGTCCAGTCGGTGGCTTCCACGGTGGAGCGGTTGCACACGGCGGATTCCATGGAGCGCCGGCTTTTCACGGAGGCGGTGGCTTCCACGGCGGAGGCGGCTTCCACGGTGGACGCCGGTAACTAGAATCAACGGCTGACGCAGAAAAACGGCGGGCAGCTCAAAAGCTGCCGGCCGTTTTTCGTTCGTGCGAATTTCTGAGCATCCACACGCGATCTACGTATTGGCTTTGTTCGTGCCCGCTTTCCGTAACTCCTCCAGTGAGGGATAGGAGCTGGGGGCAGCCAGCGTGCGTTCGGGTGGCAATGAGCCGGTTTTCAAAGCCGAGACCATCAACTCCAAGGCGCGGCCTGTGAGCGGCGGACAAACCACGGTGGCGGCGAGTCGCTTTTGCCGAACCCATTCCTGTCCGGCACGAGGCACGCCGTCGCATCCCGTGATTGGAAGACGCAGCCATGTATCGCGGTCCTCCAACTTTTCAATATCCTCAAAAGCGCGACGCGCCCCCATCGCCATATCGTCGTTCTGGGAGGCGACTAAGCCGATATGAAGTTGCCGCGAAGTGCTCAGCGAGAGCCAGGACTGCATCGCGTGATGGCCGCTCTTCTGGGTCCAGTCGCCTCTCAGAGTCTTCACGTCGACGGCGGCGGGTTTGGTCGAGAGCATTCCTTTAGTGCGAATTTTGGCTACATCTCGCACCGCTGGGCCTTCGATGTAAAGAACGCATCCCGTTTCCCCCAGGATGGCTCCGATCTGCTGCCCCTGGATCTTCCCGATGGCCTCATGATCGGAAAGCAAGGAGAACACGGGGACCTTTGCATCCCTCCGCATTTCGGCCAGGTAATCGACATCGCTGTTGACGATGGCCCACCCGATCCGTGATCCAACGGCGGCACGCGCGATTTGCGCCATGCCTGTTCCCACTGGCTCGGCGAGAATCGCATCCGGACGTTTGACCGGGTCTTGAATGAAGCTCAGGATCTGTTGGGTTTGCTGCACCGCATCGTTGCCGGCGTAGATGATCTGGAGATCGACCCCGAGTTGAGCGGAAGCTGTTTGCGCCGCGGCGGCCTGTTCGAGTTGAAAGTCGTTGTTATCAGTTATGAGGGAAACCAGAACGCTCAGCTTCTTCATGGAGGCGACCGTTTTGGATTTTCACTTCCACCGCTAACGGATATTAACTCACAGGATGGCGCGCCGGTGCCAATTACTTTCGGTTGGCGGGTTGATCGATTGTTTCCGGGCAGCGAGGGTCGAAGAGCAATCGGTCAGAGAATCGGCGTGCAACTGTACCGCAACGCTGTATTCTTTGCTAGAATGTGCGCTTCTGTGGGCGTTCCGCCTCAGGAGTACAATGTTCGCAGACATTTTAGGAGACTGAAACCTATATGGCCTATGTGATTGCTGAGCCGTGCATCGGCACAAAAGACACCGCTTGTGTGGACGCGTGTCCGGTGGACTGCATTCATCCCAAGAAAGACGAGCCGGCGCACGCGACGGAGGAATTGCTCTATATCGACCCGGTGGAGTGCATTGATTGCGGAGCATGCGTGCCCGTTTGCCCGGTGTCGGCCATCTTCGCGCTCGACGATCTGCCGGAAAAATGGCACGCCTTTACCGAGCGCAACGCCAAATATTACGGGCGCTAGGATCGGTTGTCGTCCCTTGGTCAAATCGTTCAGGGGACTCGAAACGCAACATTGCTCAAGAGCGTGCGGCTTGGAGTCGTAACTTCAACCTTTCCCGTGGTGGCGCCGCTAGGAACTGTGGCCTCAATCGCCGTTGGCGAGAGCAACTGGAACGTCGCTGGCGTTCCGTTGAAGGTTACGCTGGTTGCACCTGCCAAATCGTTTCCCAGGATGGTTACATTTCCGCCCGCTTCGCCTACAGTCGGAACCGTTTCCAGAAATGGGCGCAATCCAGTCGAAAAGCTGAAGATCGTTCCAGCCTGTTGATCGCCGCCCGCGGCGGTCGTTCCATAGAAGGTTCCGTTCGTGGCCTGAGACAGTACGCCCCCATCGCCGTCGGCACAGTATTCTTGCGAGCAAAAGTTGTAGAGAATCGTGAACTGCCCGTCCGGCGTGAACCGGAAGATTGTGCCGCAACCCGTGCCAAATGGGTTGATGTCGTTGCAGTACGAACTCGTTCCGCCCGATCCGGTCGTCCCATAAAAGTTGCCGTCGCTGGCGAGCATCAGCCCGAGAGGCCCCCCTCCATCCAGGCAGTTCGGCTGGGAGCAAAAGTTATAGAGCGTGGTCAGCTTACCGGCAGGAGTGATCTTGAAAATCGTCCCGGCACTGAGGATTTTCCCGCCCTCCCCCGCTATCCCATACAGATTGCCGTCGTTGCCTAATACCAGCCCGGAGGTCACATTGAATCCGTCCGCACAGTGGGGCAGGGCACAAAAGTTGTAGAGCGTTGTCAGCTTGCCGTGCGGAGTGATTTCAAAGACGGTACCACAGAAGGAAGGGCCTTCGGCACAGTTAGTCGTCCCACCTGAGAAGGTTGTCCCGTAGAAGTTGCCATTGTCGGCTTGCACGATGCCGTTGGGAAAGGATCCGTCGTAGCAATCTGTGGCGGCGCAAAAGCTGTAAAGGGTCGTCAGCTCGCCGATCGGTGTCATCCTGAACACCGTCCCGCACCCCCAGGTCGGAGGCACCTCGCAGTTGGCGCCTCCACCCGCGGTGGTCCCGTAAAAATCGCCATTGAGCGTTTGGATGAGTTGGGAGGAAGGGTATGCCCCATCTAGGCCGTCAAACACGAAGAGCGTAGTCGGTAGCTGTCCAAGCGTCATTTCGAAAATCGTGCCTACGTTGTTTGCCCCACCGTTTTCGGCCGTGCCATAAAAGCTGGCGTCCCTGCCCAGGAGCACCGGCGCAACTGGATTCGCTCCATCGGTGTCGCCGCCGAGATCTAAGACGACAGTAAATTCCCCTGAGGCTGTGATCCGGTAAATCTCCCCGGCGGTGAGGGTATACAAGTCGGAAAGGGGCCCATATAGATTTCCCTCTCTTCCCTGAGTCAGAGATGTAGGAGTGTTGGATTCAGGCGCGCTGGCGGTATTCGGAAAACTGTAGAGGACCTTAAACGTCTGAGCGGATGCTGCGGGCGTCGTTGCCCATAACGCAGAGAGAACGATCGCGGTAAGCAAAAGGATCTTTTTTCCTCGGATGTTCTTCACGGTCGTTTGCCTCCTGAAATGGAGTTCCGCTTTCGGGCCGACCTGGTGGGACGCAGCGTCTCTTGCCGTGCACGCCGCGATCGAACGCAAATAGTATAGTGCTCCAACGGAAGGGGCAAGCGCCTGTTTTTCGTGGTATGCTGCGCAAAATCGCCCTTCGAGATGACTCTTGCTGACTGAACTGCGCCTCGAAAACTACGCTGTCATTGATCATGTGGCCGTCGAATTCGGCCGCGGCTTGAACCTGTTGACCGGGGAGACGGGAGCAGGGAAATCCATCCTCATTGACGCTCTGGCGCTGCTGCTCGGCGAAAAGGCCTCAAGCGATGTGATCCGCGCGGGGGCGGAGCGAGCCGTTATCTCGGCCGTTTTTGAAACCGAGAGTGCGGCGGAAAAACCGCTCGCTGCGATCCTTGAAACAAACGGTCTCGATGAATCTGATGACGGCTCAGTCATTTTGCGGCGCGAAATTTCGACGGGCGGCAAGGGAAGAGTATTCGTCAACAACCAGCCGGCAACGGTCGCGGTGTTGCGCCAGTTGGCGCCGCATCTAGCGGCCGTTCATGCACAGAATGAATCGATTCTTTCCTTTGACGCTGCAGCGCGCCTTGAACTGCTGGACGCGTTTGCAGCGAGTCAGGTTGAGCCGATCGAAACCGCGTTCAATGCCTGGAAGCAAATTGGCACGCGTATGGATGAACTGGAGCAGGGCGAGCAGGACCGTTTGCGGCTCGTCGACTTGTGGGTCTTCCAGAAGCGCGAAATTGAGGACGCGCGCTTGCAAAGCGGCGAGGACGAGCGGCTGGAAGCGGAAAAGCGGGTGCTCGCCAACGCCGAAAAAATCTACAACGCGGCCATGAATGCCTTCGATCTGCTGTATGAAGGCAACGGATCAACCGCATCTTCCTTGCGCGCAGCGCAGAAGCAAGTGCAGGAACTCGCGCGCTACGAGCCGAAATTTGAAGACGCGGTGGCCGCGCTCGAGTCGGCACGCATCAGCGTCGAGGATGTTGGAGCGACTGTGCGCGATTATGCCGGAGGAATTCATGCCTTGCCGGAACATCTGGCGCAAATCGAAGACCGCCTTGCACTACTCGATCGCCTGAAACGTAAATATGGGCCCACTCTGGATGAAGTCATCCATTTCGGCGCAGAGGTCGCGCGCAAGCTGAGCGAAATTGAGAACAAGGACGAGATTCTGCGCCAATTGCGTAATGAACTGGTCAACGCTGCGGAGAAATACGTGCAAGCCGCACGGGCATTGTCGAAAAAACGAGCAGACAGCGCACGCAAGCTGGAGAAGGCTGTGGAAGCCGAGATCAACGATCTGGCGATGAAAGTGACCTTCCGCATCGAAATCTCCACGTCAGAACAAGAGCAGAGCTGGAGCGCATCGGGCATCGATCAGGTTGTGTACATGATTGCGACCAATCCGGGAGAGCCGCTGCGTCGATTGGAGCACATTGCTTCGGGCGGCGAATTATCGCGTGTGATGCTGGCGCTGAAGGCCAGCATTGAGGCTGGAAAGTCTCCAGGATCGCGGCCTGAGCGGGAGAAGTCGGGCGCGCAACGTACGTTGGTGTTCGACGAAATCGACACCGGCATTGGCGGGCGGGCCGCCGAAGCAGTTGGAAAGAAATTAAAGGCGCTGGCGCGGAATAATCAAGTGCTTTGCGTCACCCACCTGCCGCAGATCGCGACCTTCGGCGATCATCACTTCGTAATCGAGAAAAAGGAGTCAGGGGGCCGAACCCGCACCAGCATCCGCGCCGTAACCGGAGACGAGCGCACCGAAGAAGTGGCGCGCATGCTTAGCGGCGCGAAGTTGACCGAAACATCGCGCAAGCACGCCGAACAGATGATCAAGTCGAATGCCTGAGTTGTTGGGTGGATCGAGAACAGCAGAATCCTAGCGGGATGCGGTGTAGGTGTAACGCAGCGGCGTGGCGGAGGCGAGTTGCTCTTTGGTCGCGTTGTCGGCAACTTTGATGCTGAAGTTGACCGTGATCATCGCCTTCGTTTCAACCGCCTGCCCGTTCTGCATCACCGGCTTGAACTTCCATTCGCGAACGGCTTGCTGCGCGGCTGTCGCCAGGATCGCCGGGCCGCTGAGCACGTGCAGGTTCTGGATGATTCCATCCGCGCCAATCAACGCTTGCAGCACCACGGATCCTTCCACGTTCATGTGCTGCGCCAGCAGCGGATAGTTGGCTTCGTAAGATCCCATCCCGGACGGCATGCGCTCATGTTCGGCAGCGCTGGTCGGTGCGGGAATCGTAGGAGCCTGTGCGGCCGATCCCGCCTTCAGGATTTCAACTTTCGTCGAGTTGCTTCCCGGCCGAACCGTGCGATGCGAATCACCCGCCACGACCTCAACTTCGAGCGGCGGCAGAACCGTACGCGTGCCGCTTACCGAAGTCGACGCTGCAACCGGCTCATTCGAACTTGCGGCAGTCGCGACTGCCTTTTTCGCAGCGGAGCTCATCTTGGTTGCAGCAGCGACATGAGTCTTCGAGGACCGATCGATAGACGCCCGAGGAGGCGCGACTGGCTGTGTGGTTTCGGTGGTCGAATCAGCGTCGAGGATGGAATCTTCACCACCAAACCAGAACTGCCGATCCTTGATCACTAGAGCTACCAGAAGCGAGAGCAGAATCACCAGCGCGAGAACCAGCCGACGCGGTTGCTTATCGGCCGAATTCCTGCGGCCTCGCGCCTGATTCATCGTCGGATTTGATCTCAGTTCCAGCATTTTTTGAAAGCCTGAAATAGTTGTAACTCTCGGTGACGAAAGTAATATGCGGCAGATCCGCCTCCAGCGCAATGGCACGGGTTGGGGTAGAGGGGGCACGAGTGGGCCATATCCTTATTTGGCAATGACGCTGGCTTGCGCGGTCGGAAGGCGACTGCCGCGCAGCTGTGATTCGCGTCACTGCAAAGCTGGCTGCGATCCGCATATAGGCATGAGCATGACCTCAACACCCAGGAATAAACGTACAGCGTGGTTGCAAGGACCTTCCGCTCGTTGCCAAGACATCGGTGAAAGCCAGAATCCCTGGCGGCTGGTTCTATTGGGAGCACCCGGCGTCGGCAAGGGCACACAGGCGGAACTGCTCCACCAGCGTTTGAAAGCGTGTCATCTTTCCACCGGAGATGTGTTTCGGACTGCGGGAAAAGCCCAGGAATGTGCGCAAACTGCTGCAATGAAAGAGGCATTGGGCTACATGCGCCGCGGCGAACTGGTACCCGATTCTACAGTCTGGGAGATGGTTCGCGAGCGCAGCGAGTGCCTGCGCTGCCAAGGAGGCTTCATCCTGGATGGTTTTCCACGCACGCTCGGTCAGGCAGAGCTTCTGACTGGACTTATGCAAGAGGAGGGACTGACCCTTTCCGCCGTCATTAACTACGCGTTGCCGACCAGTGAGATTGTGGCGCGGATTAGCGGCCGCCGCACTTGCGATAAGTGTAAGCTGGTCTATCACATAAAGGAACGGCCGCCCCAGGTGGAAGGATGCTGTGATCGCTGCGGGGGCACTCTGTTTCAGAGGGAAGACGATCGGCCAGAATCGATCAAAGTCCGCCTGGAAGCGTACGACCGCAGCACGGCGCCACTGATCTCGTTTTATGAAAAGACGGGCCTGTTGATCCAGATCAGTGCGATTGGAACGCCGACGGAAATTTTTGAAAAGACGCTGAAAAAGCTGGAGGCTCGAACGCCGGAGCCGGCCTCGTCAAGCTCCACAAGCTGCGTCGCGAATAGTTGTAAAGTTCGCTGATTGCGGGGCTGAATCCGTTCAGCTGATGAATTTCCGCTTTCGCTGCTAATTGCCTCGTTTTCTTTGGTTTGCGTTGACCATCCGGATTCTTTCCTGTACTTTACTAACATCGCCACAATGGGGATGGTGTACCCTAAATGTAGGTTCTGTGGCGTTTTGTCTACATCCAAAGAGCAGTGGTCGTGCTTGGCGACGCGATTCAAGTCGTCGACTCGAGCCAGAAGCTGCAAAGGAAAATCGTGGCTGGAATCTTGACAAAAACTGAGGGAAAGACGCTGCTGTTGCTCAAGCCGCGTGGTTTTTGTGCAGGCGTGGTGCGAGCGATTGATGTGGTCCGCATTGCGCTGGAGGCGTTTGGGCCTCCCATTTATGTTCGCAAGGAGATCGTGCATAACAGCTTTGTCGTTGAGGAGTTACGCGGCAAGGGCGCGATTTTCGTCGACAGCGAAGACGAGGTACCGAACGGCGAGCGCATTATCTACAGCGCCCACGGGGTTTCGCCGGAGGTTCGCGCGCACAGCGAGGGGCGCGGATTACGCGTAATTGACGCGACTTGCCCACTCGTGACCAAGGTGCACGTCGAAGCGGTGAAGTTCGCCAAAGAGGGTTATTCGCTGATTCTGATCGGGCACAAGGATCACGATGAAGTGATCGGCACACTCGGCGAGGCCCCGCTGGTTACGCAGGTTGTGGGATCACCCGAGCAGGTCGAGAAGTTGAGCGTGCCTGATCCCAACCGTGTCGCGTATCTGACGCAGACCACGCTGAGCCTCGATGAGACGAAAGACATAATCGCAGCGTTGAAAAAGAAGTTCCCCGATATCAAGGGTCCGGCCGCGCAGGATATCTGCTACGCCACGGAAAACCGCCAAGTCGCCGTGAAGCAAGTGGCGTCTGAGTCGGATCTGCTGCTGGTGGTGGGATCGGAGAACAGCTCGAATTCGAACCGGCTGGTCGAAGTGGCGCGTAATCTGGGCACCAACGCGCATCTCATCGACAGCTGCAACGATATTGAAGCTGACTGGTTGAAAGGCGTGAAGACCATCGCACTCACAGCCGGAGCTTCGGCGCCCGAGCATCTGGTGGAAGAAACGGTGGCATTTCTGCAGAGTAAGGGATTCGCCAACGTGCAGGAACTGGAAGTGATGCCGGAGAATGTGCGCTTTGGATTGCCACCGGAAATCGTGGAGGCGATCGCTGCAGCACCAGCCAACTGAGCGGCATGTGTCATGAAGTTGAGAATGGAGTAGCGAATGAACAGTGACTCCCCCGAGCCGCACTTAAGTCCGGCTGTCGTAGGTTCCAACCCGCAATTGCGCTTCGGAAGAATTGAGGAACTGGCAAGCCGCGTGGGCGCGGCGATCTCGGCTGCGAAAAAATACCTGTTTTCTCAGCAGCATGAAGAAGGCTACTGGTGCGGCGAGCTGGAAGCTGACACCACGCTCGAGTCCGACTACATCCTGCTCCACACTCTGCTCGGCACAGGCAATCAGGAACGCTTTCAAAAAGCCGCGAACTGGATTCTGCGGCATCAGAACGAAGACGGCGGGTGGAGCATTTACGCCGGCGGTCCGTCCAACATCAGCGCCTCCGTCAAAGCCTACTTTGGCTTGAAGCTTGCCGGCTTTACGGCCGATCATCCGGCACTCGCGAAGGCGCGCAAGAAAATTCTCGAACTGGGCGGCGTGACCCAGGTCAACACGTTTACCAAGATTTATCTCTGCTTCTTTGGCCAATACGATTACGACGCGGTTCCGGCGATTCCTCCCGAGATCGTGCTGTTTCCGAACTGGTTCTGGTTCAACATTTACGAGATTTCTTCGTGGTCGCGCGCCATTCTGGTCCCGCTTTCGATCTGCTACGCCAAGAAGCCGTTCAAGAAGATTCCGCGCGAAATGGGGGTCGAGGAGCTCTTCGTCGGCGGCATGATGAAGTCGCGTATGCACCTGCGCTGGGCCAAAAAATTGATTTCCTGGCGGAACATTTTCCTCGCCCAGGATCGCATGATTCACTGGTTCGAGCGCGTGCACGTGCGTCCGCTGCGATCCATTGCCATCAAGAAGGCCGAGAAATGGATGCTCGAGCGCTTCGAGATGAGCGACGGCTTGGGAGCAATTTTCCCCTCGATGATGAACGCGATCATTGCGCTGCGCTGCCTCGGATATTCTCTCGACGATCCGCAGGTGATTCGCGCCATGGACGAGTTCGAAAAACTCGGCATCGAGGAAGAAGATACGTTCCGCATGCAGCCCTGCCTGTCTCCGGTGTGGGATACGGCGTATGCGCTGTTTGCGCTGGGTGAGGCAGGAGTGGCGGCCAACGATCCGCGCATGGTCAAGTGTGCCGACTGGATTCTGCAAAAACAGGTGCGCAGCGTCGGCGACTGGAAGGTCAAGAACAAGAGAGGACAGCCGGGCGGTTGGTACTTCGAGTTCAACAACGAGTTTTATCCCGATGTGGATGATAGCGCGATGGTTTGTCTGGGGCTCAGCCACGTCGAGCATCCCAATGGAAGATATCAGCGCGAATCAGTGCAGCGCGCCATCGACTGGATCTTCTCAATGCAATGCAAGAACGGCGGGTGGGCTTCGTTCGACAAAGATAACGACAAGATGGTGTTCCAGCACGTTCCGTTCGCCGATCACAACGCTATGCTCGATCCGGCGACCGTGGATATTACGGGCCGCATTCTCGAAATGCTCGCGACCTACGGCTACGACCAGAGTCATCCAGCGGTAAAGCGGGCGATTCAGTTCATCAAAAGCGAGCAGGAACCGGACGGGAGCTGGTTCGGGCGCTGGGGCGTGAATTACATCTACGGCACGGCGCTGGTGCTGCGCGGCCTCGATGCCATGGGAGTTGACCTGCACGAGCCCTGCATTCAGCAGGGAGCCGAGTGGCTGCGCATGGTGCAGAATCCGGATGGCGGCTGGGGTGAAACGGTGGGTTCGTACGATGATCCGACGCTGCGCGGGCAGGGCGACAGCACGCCTTCGCAGACAGCATGGGCCATCCTGGGTTTACTGGCGGCTGGCGACACGCGAAGCGACTCGGTCGCGCGCGGCGTAGCTTACCTCTTGCGCACGCAGAACAACGATGGCTCGTGGGATGAGAAGTTTTTCACTGGAACGGGATTTCCGCGCGTGTTCTATCTGATGTATCACCTCTACCGGGAATATTTCCCCCTGCTCGCGCTGACCACGTATCAGAAGGTGATGGAGAAGAATGGGAGCTAAGCAGTCAGCGCTCAGCGGTAAGCTTTCAGGCGGTTCGCTGAACGTTTGACATTCTTGGGCTGAGTGCTGAATGCTGAATGCTGAATGCTCGCGTTCGTCACCGGCGCTACCGGGTTTCTCGGCTCCCACGTAGCCCGCGTTCTTGCCGATCAGGGCGCGGAGCTGCGGCTGCTAATTCGTCCTACGAGCAATCTAAAAAATCTGCATGGACTGAAGGCCGAGACCGCGACTGGCGATCTGCGCGATGCGGCTTCGCTCGAAAAAGCGACGTCGGGCTGTGATACCGTGTTTCACGTGGCGGCGGATTACCGGCTATGGGTGCAGGATCCGAGGGAGATGTACCGCTCCAACGTGGAAGGCACGCGAGCGCTTCTCGATGCGGCGCGCAAGAATGGAGTCAAGCGCGTGGTCTACACATCGAGCGTGGCCACGATCGGGTTCAATGCGAACGGCCATCCCGCCGACGAAGACTCGCCCGTGTCGCTCGGCGAAATGATTGGGCACTACAAGCGCTCGAAGTTCATGGCGGAACAACTCGCGATGGAGGCCGGGCGCAGCGGGATGGATGTGGTCACGGTGAATCCCACGACGCCGGTTGGCGAGCAGGATGTGAAGCCGACGCCGACGGGGCGCATTGTTGTCGACTTCTTGAAACGCAAGTTTCCCGCGTATGTTGAAACCGGATTGAATCTGGTTGATGTGCGGGCGTGCGCCAAGGGGCATGTGGCCGCCCTGGAAAAAGGGCGATCGGGCGAGCGCTATATTTTGGGTGGAGAGAATCTGACTTTGAAGCAGATACTCGACAAGCTCGGGCAAATCACCGGCCTGCCTTCCCCGAGAATGAAGCTGCCGTACATCGTTGCATTTGCCGCGGGTGCGGTCGATGAGGCGATCACGGGAAGGATGCTGAAGCGCGAGCCGCGGGCGACGGTCGACACGGTGCGCATGGGACGGAAGAAGATGTTTGCCAGTTCAGATAAGGCCGAGCGCGAGCTGGGATGGAAGATTGTGCCGGTGGAAGACGCGTTGCGGCGAGCCGTCGAGTGGTTTCGGGCGAATGGATATGTTTGAGGTGGCGATTGTTGCCGCGATGGAGCGTGAAGTGCGTTCGTTCTTGAAGCGGGCGCACGTGAATGAGAAGGAATACGGGGGCCGGAGGTTTCGATTCTTTGAACAGAGAGGTCGCATAGTCATCGTCTGCGGCGGGATTGGGCCAGAGGCGGCTCGGAGAGCAGCTGAGGCGGCTATTGCGTTGTACTCACCGCGTCGCATTTACTCGGCTGGATTTGCCGGCGCTCTGGACCCTGCATTAAAAGTCGGGGATCTCATTTGGCCAAGTCGCGTGATCGACGCCAGGGACGGCAGCAGCACCACGCTTCCCGGCCGCGGTGGAGCGTTAGTTACCTTTGCTTTTGTTGCGAATGCCGCGCAGAAAGCGAACCTGAGAGATTCCTTCTCGGCCCAGGCGGTCGACATGGAGGCGGCAGCGGTTGGGCGCGCGGCAGCCGTTCATAGGATTCAGTTCCTTGTCATAAAGGCAATTTCCGACGAGGCCGATTTTGAGTTTCCTGCCATGGAGCGTTTCACAGATTCGAACGGAGTGTTCTCCGAGGTGCGTTTCGTGTGTTTTGCAGCTGCACGCCCGTGGTTGTGGTCACGCGTCCTAAGGATGGCAAATAACAGCAGGCGAGCTGCACGTGCGCTCGATCACCTGCGGCGCTACTGGATGGAGCCACGCGCGAAAGAGGAACTTCCGGTGATTCCATAGATGCGCGGAGTTGCGGACAAGCAATTGCGCGAAGAACGTTCTGAGGAGCTCCCGCGGAGGGAACTGGTCTGGATGAAGAGAATAGGAGTTTCGATTTGCGTGCTGGCTTTTTTGAGCGCGTCTCCCTTGGCTCAACAGGAGCCGACGATTTACGCGGAAAGTTTTCGCAAAGGCGAGACCACCGTTACCGAAGACAAGTTTGACGTGAAATTGACTCCGCACGATTCGACCTACCGGGAACTGATCAAGGACTCGGCAGGCAACAACCGATACGAGTTCACGATTACGCCCAAGGGGCCGGAGGGCGACACTAAAATAACATCGTGGCGAGCCAGCTTGCGGGATTTGCACCACACGATTTACAGCAACATTCTGGTGGCAGACCAGTCCTCGTCGGCAGATCCGAAGAATAATCTTTCGTGGCTCAACCCGGATCCGTTTGGGGCGGTGCCGATCCACGCTAGGCGCATCGTAAAAGTCGATGGATTCTACGTGGTGTTTCGGGTGAAAGAGGTTCATTTTACCCCGCTCGATTCACCATATCTTGACACGATGGTCGTCTCATTCGACTTCACAAATAGCGACCCGCGGCCTCGGCCATGAATCGTCACGAGCGAAATATTTCATTGCCAGATCAGATACGTTGAGGAAAAACGCCGCGACGATTCATCTATAATCGAGGCAGGCGTTCTCCTCAAAACCGATGCACCTTTTCCCCTTGCCTGCAGCTTTTATCGGCGGTGAAGTCGTCGACATGATTTCCAATTCCGGCCCGGTGGCCAAGCTGGTTCTGCTTGCGTTGCTGGCGTTTAGCCTGATTTCGTGGGCGATCATCCTGACCAAATGGAGCCTGCTGCGTCGTGCGCGGGCGCAGAGCGGTCGTTTTGTACGCGCCTTCCGCAAGGCGCAACGGCTGCAGGATATTGCCGCGGTGGCCGACCAATTCAAGCCAAGCCCGCTCGTGGGCGTTTTCGAGGGTGGCTACGAGGAAGTCAAGCGGCAAGCCTCGACGTCGGGAATGCTGCGCAATCTGACCGCGATTCAACGCGGCATGCAAATTGGCGCATCGGAGGAAATCACGCGTCTGGAGAGGAACGTTCCCTGGCTGGCGATCACCGCGGCTGTGACTCCGTTTGTGGGACTTTTTGGGACGGTTTGGGGCATCATCGACGCCTTCCAGGGATTGGGGACGGCGGGTGCGGCGACGCTACGCGCGGTTGCTCCTGGTATTTCTGAAGCGCTGGTTACAACGGCGGCTGGACTGGCGGCCGCCATTCCCGCCGTCATCGCCTACAACCTGATTGGGGCATCGATTCGCGAGTTTGCCGCCCGCAGTGACGATTTCGCGCTCGAGGTTCTCAATGCGGTTGAGAACAGCCAGGCGCAGGCGGCGGCAGCAGCGGAGATGAGACGCTGATGGCCTTCACCACTTCGAATGGCCGCACGCAGAGCGCGCTGGCGGACATCAACATCACTCCGCTGGTCGATGTCGTTCTGGTCCTCCTCATTATTTTCATGGTGACGGCGCCAGTGCTGCAATCCGGGATCGAAGTCAATGTTCCGAAGACGCGCACGGTTAAGGAGATCACGGAAGAGCGGCTGGTGATCACGATCAACAAAGATCAGCGTGTCTTTTTGGGCAATGACGCCATCAACATAAATGAGATTGGAACGAAACTTCGGCAAAAGATCCGCGACCCGCGCAACCAATTCATCTTCGTTCGTGCCGATGAAAACGTACCCTTCGGCGCTTTCGCAACGGTGATGGATGCGGTGAAGTCTTCGGGAATTACGAACGTGAGCATCGTCACCCAGCCGCTGGATCAAAATGGCCGCAAGCGCTGAAATCTATTTCGAGCACGACCGCTGGGGGCGCGCGCTGGCGTGGTCGGCAGGGTTGCACGTCGGCATCACCGCGATGTTGGTGATTTATGCAGCGGTCTTCTCTGGCAGCACCGGGCAGGGCTGGGGCGCAGGCGGCGGTGGAGAAGCCATGGGGGTAACACTGGTGAGCACGGTGCCCCTGCCGGCGAACGCGGCGCAGACGCAGAATGTGCTGGCCAACGAATCCAAGGGATTGACGCAGTCGCAACCGAAGATCGAGGAGAAAGAACCGGATGCGGTCGAGATTCAGGGAAAGAACGCAAAAATAAAACCCAAGAAGAAGCAGGAGACGGCTTCGAAGGAGAAACCGCTGCCGGCTACGGAGGAGGAGACGAACCAGGTTGCGTTTGGCGAAGGCGGGCCGGTGAGCGGGCCGTATGGCACGTTCAGTGCGGCTGGTGCGAAGGGAGGATTTGGCGTCACGGGCGCAGGCGGCGATTTCGGGGTCAAATACGCCTGGTATGTGCATGTGATCCAGCAGAAAGTTTCTGAGAACTGGATGAAGTATGAAATCGATCCCCGTATAACGTCGGCGCAGCGCGTTTACATCACGTTCGATGTGAGCCGCGACGGACATCCCTCGAATGTGCAGATCGAACAATCGAGTGGAGTGCCTTCGCTGGATATTTCAGCGGTCCGGGCCCTGCAGCGCATCGACACCTTCGGGCCGCTGCCCAGCGATTACGCAGGGAGCAAGATCTCGGTTGAATACTGGTTTGACTACAAGAAAGGATCCTGATCGGTCATCAACAGGTACTTCCGATTGTCGGCCGTTTCGCAAGAGTGCCAGAAAATTGTGGTGCGATACTGAACTACCGTAACAGCAGGTTAGGGGAAGAAACCTTGCAATCAAATTCATATCGGGATACGATATTGTCGTACGCCGTATCTTTCTCTGCCAAGCGGATGAACCATCCGGCTAGCTCAGCTCGCCATCGACGGGTCGGTAGACTTCGGGCACGAAACCCGGCATATCTGTTCGCCTTCTTACTTATAGTTTTTTTCCTTTCCAGCCTTCTTTCCGCGCAGGACTGGGTCAAGACCGGAACCAGCCTGGGAGTGGAAAAAGTGCGGCTGGCTGTTCCTGATTTCAAGGCATCGACCGGCGATCCTCAGAATTCGGCACTGCTTAAGACGTTCAATGACACGCTATGGAATGACCTGGACGTTTCCGGTGTCGTGGAACTCGTGTCGAAGAGTTTCTATCCATTGCAGACGCCGGGACAACCTCCCGAGGTGAATTTCACTGCGTGGAATGCGCCACCGCCCGATGCCGGAATGCTGGCCTTCGGAAATCTGGGCGTCGCCTCTGGACGGGTGACGGTCAACGGCTGGCTCTATGACGCGAAGAATATCCAGTCACCGCAGGTGCTCGGCAAGCAGTACTCCGATGTGGCAACGGACGCAGCGGCACGAGTGATCGCGCATCGATTCGCCGACGAGATCATCTTTCGGCTGGGCGGCGGAATTCAGGGCATCGCGGAAACGTCGATTTATTTTGTCAGCGATCGCAGCGGGCACAAGGAAATCTGGGCGATGGACTACGACGGCGCCAACCAGCGCCAGATCACCCATCTGGGATCGATCGCGCTGTCTCCCAGAATTTCTCCCGACGGTTCGCGCATAGCATTCAGCGGACTTACCAAGACAAGCTGGGAGATCATGATGTATTCGCTCGACATCAACCGGCTGGTCAGTTTTCCACACTTTGGAGGAACGAATGCATCGCCGGCATGGTCCGCCGACGGCACGAAGCTGGCGTTTTCCTCCTCGCGAACCGGAGCACCTGAGATCTGTATCACCGACGTCTCAGGCGCTGGTTTCCATTGCCTGACGAATTCTCGCGGGCCCGATGTTGGTCCGGTATGGAATCGCAAGACCAACGCTCAGATCGCGTTTGTCAGCGGCCGCACGGGCCTTCCGCAGATCTACACCATGGAGGCCGACGGAACGAACCAGCAGCGAATGACTGATCAGGGATATGCGGTTTCACCGAACTGGTCGCCCAACGGTCAGTTCCTGACGTTCGCATGGGTTCGTAAATACGGGCCGGGTGAGCCGGGAGCGTCTGATCTTTACCTGATGGATATCGCCAGCAAACAGTGGGTGCAGCTCACGCATGACGGCGGGCGCAATGATTATCCGGCATGGTCACCGGATGGTAGGCATATAGTGTTTCAATCGAATCGTTCCGGCAATCTTCAAATTTGGATGATGCTGGCCGACGGCAGCAAGGTTCAGCAATTGACGTTTAATGGGCGTAACTCGCAACCGAATTGGAGTTGGAAATAAAAAATACTTCGTCTGACCTGAAATAATCTTTGGGTCGCAGGAGGATGGAAAGTGAAGCAGCAACGCATAAAGTGGTTCGCACTTGTGGTCACGTTGGGCGCCATGATGATGCTGGGCGCCTGCAAGAAGAAAGCAGCTCCCGCTCCGCCGCCACCGCCGCCGCCACCGCCGCCGGCGCCCACCGCGTCGATTTCGGTGAGCCCGTCGAGTATTCAAGCGGGACAGTCGGCTTCGTTGACCTGGCAAACCAGCAACGCCACCGACGTCACGATCGACGGAATTGGCGCTGTGCAACCGAATGGGTCGCAATCCGTTTCTCCGACCGATTCCACTACCTATCATCTGACCGCCAAGGGCGCGGGAGGGACGCAGGAAGCCACGGCGCGACTGACCGTTACCCAGCCGCCTCCGCCACCGCCGCCTGCTCCGACTGTCACCGACGAAGAGCTGTTCAGCCAGAATGTGAAGGACATTTATTTCGACTATGACAAGTCCGACATTCGCGCCGATCAGCAGGGGTCGATGCAGGCCGATGCGCAATTCCTCAATCAGCACGCCAATATCAATCTCACGATTGAGGGACACTGTGACGAACGCGGATCGACCGAGTACAACATTGCACTCGGCGACAAGCGCGCCAACGCCGTGAAGGACGCGCTGGTGGCAGCCGGAGTGAGCGCCAGCCGCATCAAGACGATCAGCTACGGCAAAGAAAGACCCTTCTGCACAGAGAGCAATGAAGCTTGCTGGCAGCAGAATCGCCGTGGACACTTCGTCTATCAGAAGTGATTGTGGGAACGGGGGCGTCGCACATGGCGCCCCTCTTAATTTTGTTATTGCGGTCGGAGCATGGCGGTAGTAAAGCGGCCAGGAACACACTCGCTTGCATGCCAAGGCTAGGGTGTGTCTGGCCGGTGAATATTCCGATTCTGAGGCGGTTTTCCGCAGCGGATTCATGCCAGCCTGTGGGACAATCGTGTCATCTAAACTTACGTGTGTCCGGGAAAATTCCTATGAAACCACATCGCATTACAGTTCTCATCGCGTTAGTTGCGATCCTGTGGCTGGGCGTAGCCCCTGTCGGTGCGGCCAGCAAAGAAATGATCCAATTACAGACTCAGGTGCAACAGCTGCAGGAGCAGATGACGGCCATGCAGCGCAGCTTCGACGAGCGCATGGGCGTGATGAAAAATCTTGTCGAGCAGGACACGGACGCGGTCAATAAGGCCGTGAACGCGCTGAACACCCTGGGGGGAGTGCTGCAAAAACAGCAGACCGATGCCGGCACAAGGAGCGACCAGCTTTCCGGGCAGATTCAGGCGCTCAACGACACCATGGACGAGCTAAAAGTCCGGCTCGCCAAAGTGACCAAGCAGCTCGAGGACATGCAGGCGGCGCAGCAGAGCATCCAGGCGCAGCAGGCACAGCAAAGCGCGCAACAGCAGGCCCTGAAAGACGCTCCGCCCCCTGACGTGCTCTATAACAATGCCTTGCGGGATTACACCGGCGGGAACAACGATCTGGCCACGCAGGAATTCCAGCAATACCTGCAGTTTTATCCCAACACCGATCTGGCCGGGAACTGCTATTTCTATCTCGGCGAAATTCAGTTCCGGCAGGGAAATTATCAGGCCGCCACGCAGAGCTACGATCAGGTGCTGCAGAATTTTCCCAGCGGAAACAAAGCCGCGTCCGCGCAGCTAAAGAAGGGATTGGCCCTGATCGAACTGGGTAAGCAGGATGACGGTGTGGCCGAGTTACGGCATGTAATCCAGCGCTACCCTAAAGCTCCCGAGGCCTTGCAGGCCCGCGATAAGCTGCGCAAACTGGGAGTGTCTGCCGCCGGCAGAGGATAGCCGCCCGCGGTCCGCTTATACAGCGTGATGATGGGGCCGTCTCGGGCGATGGTGTTTGCCGGCCTTGTGAGCTTTGTGCCGGTGCACCGGGGGATGCGTTCGCTTCACGCGAATCAGCGAGGGATGTGCGGAATCAGCCCATGCGATGGAGGGGGCGAGTGAGCAGGCAATCAGCGAGCAGGTAATAAGAATAATCGACAGAAGGTGCTTCATAAAGCCAACTCCGTATCGGACTATTCTAGCCGAGCAATCGGCTGCAATTGTAAATTCTTCGCATCAATAGTAAAGAAGCCGGTCCATACAACAAAATGACAACCGCCATTTATAACTATTCTCCGCGCTTCGCTCCAGTGATAAGGTGAGTGCAGGGGCGGTGCTCGATCGCATTCCTAACCCACCGCCCCTCTCATCATACGAGGTGCCATCATGCCCCACACTAATCCCGATCAGGACACCATGAAAGGCGCGCAGGAAACCGAAGATCACAAGATTCCCGGCAACATTGGCCTGCAGGGACAACTTGGCCATCGCGACCAGGATCCCATGCTGAAAGACGCCGACACGGACTTTCCCGAGCCCGGCGAAAACCCTGAGCACAGCGGCGAGCGGCAGAAAAAGAGCGCATAGAGAAAACGGTCAGCAACGATTACGCCGGCCACACAGCGCCTTGGGCCTACCCACCTTTTGCCTCCCCACGAAATTACAAACTCTTGACCGGTTTTTGACACGCGAACCCCAGCCTGGCTTAGAGTAGAGTGGCGTCGTCACTTCAATACCGGAGAGCGCCCTCAATATGCCCACTCGTCCACTTCGTCCAGGATTCGTGTCTCTCGCGCTCACGCGAAACGAATCGCTGTTTGTCTTTCTGCAACTCATGGCTCTGCTACTCGTACTCGTTGGTATGGGCAGGGCTGCGTCCGACCAAAAGCCGGTGCCGCTTTACCTCTTTGATCAGGGAATCAATGCGGCTGGTTTCAATCCAATTGGCGGCGTCATCTCCGACGCCGACGGCAACCTTTATGGCACAACTCAGGGCGGCGGAGAAAATGGGTTCGGCGTGGTTTATAAGCTGACGCCAACCTCCGAGGGCCTTTGGAAGGAAACAATTCTTTGGAATTTCAAGGGCAGCCCGACGGATGGTGCGACATCGGATTCAACGCTGTTGATGGACAGCGCGGGCAATCTCTACGGCACCACGCTTTATGGCGGCCTCAAGAATCAGGAGAATACGGAGTGTTCCAATGGATGCGGTGTGGTCTTCGAATTGTCCCCGTCGGCGGACGGCAAGTGGACAGAAACCATCATTCATCCGTTTACCGGCGGACTCGACGGCGCCAATCCCGTTGCTGGCCTGATTCAAGATGAGGAGGGCAATCTTTACGGAACGGCTGCCGGTGGAGGAAGCGCGCAGGTGGGAACGGTTTTCAGGCTCACGCACACGTCGGCTGGATGGAAAGAGACCGTCCTGCACAACTTTGGAGGCGGCAACGATGGCGCCTCGCCTTACGCGCCGGTGGCCTTCGACCAGCACGGCAATCTCTACGGCACGACCTTGTCAGGCGGCACCTCGAATCTGGGAACCGTATTTCAGTTGAGCCGAGAATCGGGCTCATGGACAGAGACAACACTGCATAGCTTTGCGGGCGGAGACGACGGCATCGGGCCCCTCGGCGGCGTGGTCGTCGATAGAGATTCGAACGTTTATGGGGGGAGCCAACAGTTCAGTTCGGATCTGCCTTGCGGTACGGTCTTCGTGTTGACCGCGGCGCAGAACTACGCCGAGACCATCCTGCACAGCTTTGAGGGAACGTTCAACGGAAATGATGGCTGCAACCCGAATCAGCTGGTGTTTGACAAGAAAGGAAACCTCTACGGCACATCGCAATTTGGAGGCGTGGACAATGCCGGGACGATCTTCAAACTCACCCGGGAATCCTCCGGCTTCAGCTATAGCATATTGCATCAGTTCATCGGCGACCGCATCAACAGCACGGATGGAGAGTTTCCCTTTGCACAGATGACCTTCGACCCGAATGGCAATCTGCTCAGTACAAGCCTGGGACCGGGGTTTCCAGCCGGCGGAGAAGTGTTCTCGTTTGCACCGTGAATGGCGGCGACGGATTTATGCCGGCATATTCTTCTGAGGGGCCGCTGAGCACATTCCCAAGCTCGCGAGCTACTTCAGTTCTTCCATGCACGCGTCCAGCACCTCTTTGGGCGGGCGCGTCATGGAATCGGGCAGCGTGGCCAGCGGCTGATCGACCACGTTCAGCAGGTCCATGAAACTGGGCGCAGTCGGATTGACGTAGAAAATTCCGGTCAACACTTCCCCTTCATGATGGGCCTGGTTAAGCCGGGTGATGGCCGCAATTTTATCGGTAGGATCGTAATCTTCTTCCAGCTTGCGCAGCTGCAGGCGCGAGCCATCGTGCATGGTGACCCGCACTGTTGAACCGGGATCGTACTCCACGTTGATATCTTCAAACGCGGGCACGAAGCTCACATCCTGCAGAATCTCTTCGTGCTCTTTCACGTATTTGTACGACTTGGTCGAGCCTTCGTGATCGTTGAAGGTGACGCAGGGTGAAACCACGTCGAGCATGACGGTGCCCTTATGCGCGATCGCGGCTTTCAGCATGGCGCTGAGCTGCCGTTTGTCGCCCGAGAACGAACGCCCCACCAGCGTTGCGCCCAGTTGAATCGCAAGGGCGCAGGTGTCGATCGGAGGCAGGTCATTTAAGACGCCGGATTTCAATTTCGAACCGAGATCGGCGGTCGCCGAGAACTGGCCTTTCGTGAGGCCGTAGACGCCGTTGTCTTCGATGATGTAGATGATGGGAAGATTGCGGCGCATCAGGTGAACAAATTGCCCGATACCGATCGAGGCCGTATCACCATCGCCGGAGACACCGATGCAGACCAGCTTGCGGTTGGCGAGCAGAGCTCCCGTGGCCACTGACGGCATGCGCCCATGCACAGCGTTGAAGCTGTGCGATCGGCTCAGGAAATAGGCCGGCGTTTTAGACGAACAGCCAATGCCGCTCGGCTTGATCACGAATTCCGGCTCGACGCCCATCTCATACATGGCTTCGATGATGCGCTCGGAGATGGCATTGTGGCCGCATCCCGCGCACAGCGTAGTCTTGCCACCTTTGTAATCAATGACGGTCAGGCCGATGCGGTTGGTCTTTGGCCCGGGTGCGGTCGTGCCCGGTTCTACGGTCG
>JASHOT010000202.1 GCA_030040965.1 Candidatus Sulfotelmatobacter sp.
CACGTTGGTAGGTGCGTCAACGTTAGAGTTAAACAGCTCGACCATTCACGACGGGAGCACGCTGACCAATAGTGCGAATGGGATTATCGAAACTACAGGTGGTAACAATGTGTTGGGTGGAACCATCAACAATTCGGCTGGTGGCCTCATCGAAGTTACCAACAACACCGCATTGGAGCTTGATCCCGGCACATACAGTCAGTTGGGCGCGGTGCAGCTTAACTCATCCGGCAACTTTACGGAGTTGGTGCTCGAAGGCGACGTAACGCTGACCGGGGGCACCGTGACCTTGTCCAACAACTCGCAGAACTACATCTTCGGGGCTGTGGGTACCGACACGCTGACCAATGAAGAGACGATTTCCGGATCGGGAGTCATCGGCAACGGCTCGATGACGCTGATTAATTCGGGGACGATCAACGCCAACGGGTCTGCGGGAATGACCATCAATCCGAACGGCGGCGTGACGAATACGGGCACCATTAAGGCAACGGGAGGAGCGCCGCTGACGTTCTCGAACACGAACGTCAACAATGCCGGAGGAACGATTTCGGCCAACACTGGCACACTCGCAGTTAACAGTTCGACCGTGACCGGTGGCGCGATTACGCTGACAGGAGCATCCGCACTGCAATTGAATAGTGGCAACGTCCACGGCGTGACGCTGACCAACAGTTCAACTGGAACGATTAATGTGGCCTCCGGCACGAATGTTCTCGGGGGAACGATCAATAACTCAGCCGGAGGCGTGCTGGAGATCAGCAACAATGCAACGCTGGACCTGGAAAACGGCACCTACTCGCAGTTGGGGACGGTGCAACTGAACTCGAGCGGTAACTTTACCGAGCTGGTGATCCAGGGAAATGTGACCCTGAGCGGCGGCACGGTGACCATGTCTGCGAACTCGCAGAACTATATTTTTGGCGCGGTTGCAACGAACATCCTGACCAACGGCGAAACGATTCAGGGTGCGGGCAACATCGGTAACGGCCAGATGGGCCTGGTGAACTCCGGCACCATTATTGCGAACGCGAGTGGGAATCTGGTCATCAACGTCAGTGGCATGAATTTCGACAACAAGGGCACCATCGAAGCCAACGGCGCTACGCTGACGATTGAAGGGCCGGGCGTTACGTTCTTCACCAACATGGACCAGAGCACCGGGACGCTGACCGGTGGAACGTATATCGCGAACGGCTCCAACATTGAGTGGAACAACGGCAGCACCACGGGCATCACTACGCTCGCGGCGGCCGTTACGGAAGAAGGCGGCGGCCAACTGATCAATACATACAACAGCGGCAACACCAGCATGCTGGCTGGCTTGACCAGTATCACGTCAGCAGGATCGCTGACGATTGGCGGCGTGGCCTTCACCGATGCCGGAGCCTTCAGCAATGCGGGCTCACTTACGCTTCTCGCCGGTGAGAGCTTCTCGGTGGGCTCGCTTACGCAGATCAGCAGCGGATCGCTCACCGCCGGAACCTACGTTCTCGACTCGAACCTCGACATCAGCGGTACTGCACAGACCATCACGACCAATGCGGCGACGCTCACACTCGCCGGCGGCACCATCGAGAACACTTCGAACAGCACCAACGCACTTGCCAGTCTTGCCACCAACAGCGGGAAGCTGACCATCGCGGGGTCGAGCAACAATGTTTCGACCACCGCAGCGAGCTTCAGCAACACTGGTTTGTTGACGATCAATGCTGGAGACAGCTTCACCGCAGCGAAGCTGACACAGATCAGCGGCACGACTCTTTCCGGGGGCACATTCGTCCTGTCCGGGAACCTGGATTTGACGACCAGCGGAATTAGTGTCACCACGAACGACTCGACGTTGACGCTTTCCGGCGGAACGATCAATTCCAACGGCACGAACGCACTCGCCGCTCTTGCCGCCAATGCCAAAAGCCTGACCATCGCGGGGACGAGCAACAACGTTTCGACCTCCGCCGCGAGCTTCAGCAATACGGGCGCGCTCACCATCGATGCTGGCGACAGCTTCACGGCCGCGAAGCTGACGCAAATCAGCGGTACGACTCTGGGTGCTGGAACCTACGTTCTGGCGGGCAATCTGGATCTGACCTCTGCTGCTACGATCGCAACCAACTCGGCGACGTTGACACTGGAAGGCGGCACGATTCAAACCGGCTCGACCAACGATCTCGCCAATCTTAGCGCCAACACCAAGAGCCTGACGCTGGCCAACAATGCCAGCCTCACCACTGGTGCCAGCTTCTCCAACAGCGGCACGGTGGATGTCAGCGCGGGCAGCACATTTACCGCGAGCGGCAGCAATACTTATACGCAGACTGCCGGAACAACGACGGTCGATGGAACGCTGGCCACGGGCGGAACAACCATTAGCGGAGGAACCCTGCTCGGAGCCGGAACGCTCAACGGCAACGTCTCTAACGGCGCAACCATCAATGCGGGCGACAGCGGGAAGGCTGGACTGCTCTCGATTACCGGCACCTATACACAACTTTCCAGCGGTACGCTCAATGTCTCCATCGGCGGAACAACGGTAGGCACTTTTTACAGCCAGCTTAAGATCACCGGAACTGCAAGCCTGGGCGGAACCCTGACCGCGGCACTGATCAACAGCTTCACGCCTAAAATCGGAGAGACATTCACCATCCTTACTGCGAGCAGCGTTTCAGGGACGTTCACGAATTCGACGATTGCGATCAACTCGAGCGAGCAATTCGACATTTCGTACACGTCGACGAGCGTGGTGCTGACTGTGGTCTCAACGTCGCCCTCGAACTCTAACAAATCGCAATTTGCGGACTTGATGGCCGTTGCCGATCCAAAGCAGGCGCTCGGAAAGAGCACAGCGGTCGGAGTGAGCAACAACCTGCGGCATGCGATCGGGGTTGAACCTGGTAAGCATGTAGAAGTGGCCGGGATCGATACGATACGCGGCCACATTGCGCTAGCGGACGCAGCGAACGAAAACTCGCCGCGCATCTGGGAGCACATACCGGCCACGCCGTCTTGGGATCACGTGAAAGCCGTGACGGTAGCGCAGATGCCGGCGGTGACCGAGCGCAGCGGAATGCGGTCGAATCTGGCGCACCACATCGACAAGTGGACGGGGACAAGCCACGCGGTTCCAGTGCAGGCGCCGTTGGCGGGATGGGCCGGCGACAACACGCATCGCATGCCAATGCATTTGCTGCCGACAACTCTGCCGACAGTGCGGTAACAGAATTCGGCTGAACAGCTCAAACGATGCGTTTGCCACCAGACTACTGGAAGGCGCACGGCTTCCAGGTATTCGACGACAGGGCGCGTGGTGTCGGCTTTTATCTGCGAATTGGTGGACGCAAATAGAGCCAGGGGCACGCCCTGAGCCATGGCGGCGTAACCCGCGGGCGATGGATGAAGATGGTCGCCACAATCGAAGGCAGGCAGTAAACGTTCCGGATGTTGCGGGTCGCGGACGATCTGGTCGAAGTCGATCACAGCGTCGAAGTGCGCGGGATTTCGGATCCACTCATTCACTGCTTGCCGGTCCGCTTCGTTCGCGGGAGCGGGATGGTAGTAGTCCGATCCGACAAATGGAGTCAAGGTCGCGCCGATGACTTTGATGCCGCTGGTGTGCGCGCGCGAGACGATCTGTTCATAGGCTGCGGTCATTCGGGAAAGCAATACATCGTGGTCCTTCTGCGTTGGGTTGGCGGTGCGGGCGAGCAAGCCAATGTCGTTGATTCCTTCAAAGGCGATCAGGTATTGAACGCCCGGCTGCGCGATCACATCAGGATCGATGCGGGACAGGGCATTGGGTCCCAGGCCATCGGTGAGCAGATGGTTCCCTCCGATACCCTGATTGAGAACAGCAAGATTGTGTGTGCCGGGTTGCGCTGACAGTCGGCGCGCCAGAACGTCGGTCCAGCGGTCGTTGCCGTTGGTGGTAGCGCCGTGTCCGTCTGTGATCGAGTCGCCCAGCACGACAATCGCGCCGGTTTCTGTCGATGCCACCACGTCGAGTCCTGCAATGAAATACCAGTGGTCAATGCTTTTGGCGCCCTGCAGTTCCAGTGCAGAAACTAAATTTCCCTGACCCACATAAGATGTTGCTCGCGAGCCGGGATGGCCCGTCTGCTCCGCCGGTGATCCTTCGAGATGCATCGTGATCGCCACATCCGAAAAAGCATCGGCAGGAAATGAAACGGGATCGGAAAGGTAATCGGCGTGTGGAGGAATGGTGACGTCGGTCGCTCCGGAGAACGTCAGCGCCTTGTCGGTAGACAGCACGATCTTGCTGGAATCGGGAGAGGCCGCGCGGGCCATATGGATGGCCTTCACAACGAGCGGAGTAGATCCAAAGCGATTCGAGAGACGCACCCGAACCTCTCTGCTGCCAATGGACAAGTGAACGATCTGGCGTAGCGTCGCGTCGCGAAGATCCTCTGGATTCAACATATTGTTTGGTTCGACGAGTTGCTGAGAAGTGGCCCACGAACCGACCCAGGCCGTTTGGGTGCCGTTGGCGTGGACATCGCGAGCCGACGCGCAGGAAAGTAATAGGAGGAGAATGAAGCAGGTCAGCGTCTGTTTCGGATTCACCATGCAGGCCCCATTTTATATTCGCGAACCGTAAGAAAGCGCAAAGTCGGGCCGATTCGATGTGAGTGGCAACGTTTTCAGTGATGGCGAGACAAAAGAAGAATGAGCCGCAGCCGCGGAGTGTTACAGGCCATGCGGAACGCATCAAGATCCCGCGGTCTTCGCCGTCTAGATCTGGTCCCGGTAATGCTCTAAAAGTATGCGTACCAATTGACTGCGCGTCCGCACTCCGGTTTTCGAAAACAGCTGTTGAAGGGTTGATTTCACGGAGCCTTCGGAGACGCCGATCCGGGCGGCGATTTCCTTGTTTGCAAGACCGTCGAATAAAAATGAAAGCACCCGCCGCTCGCGTTCCGTAAGTTGTCGAAATTCGGCCACTTTAGGTTTGGAAATTTCGGGCGTCAGAGCCGTCCGTAACTGCTCCTGGTCCAGCCAAATCTTGCCCGCCATCACGTCACGGATTCCCTGGGCCAACAATGCAGCCGAATCGTGCTTGTGAAAAACTCCGGAAACGCCAGAACGAATTAACTCCGACAACGCAGCGGGCTCTACGCCTGCTGTGACAATGAGAATCTTTCCGTCGAATCCCTGTTCTTTCGCTAATCGCAGAAATTCACGTCCATCGTGCTCGCCGAGATCGAAGTCGAGGAGCACGAGATCGACTGACTTCTGGCGAAGGACCTTGAGCGCTTCTGCAATCGTTCCACAATGAGCAACAACCTCGAAACCGCGTTCAGCGCCGAGCAACCGGCTTACGCTCTCGCGAAACAACGCGTGATCATCCACCAGCAATATTCGAGCCGTCTGCTCGTCAGTTGTAGGCATTTACCGCTTCCTCCGCAGCCACATGAACCGGCAGAACTACCGCAAAACACGACCCTTCCGATCGTGCTTCGTAAGCGAGATCGCCGCCGAAACTGCGCATAATTGCCCGTGAAATATAGAGGCCGATACCGGTCGACTTCGCCCCCCGCTGAAATGGCCGGAACAGGGTTTCGGGCGAGATGACACCCGTGCCCGTGTCTTCGAATCGAATTACGACTTTGCCGTTCTCTTCTCGCGCTGCGATGCGCAGGAGTTTTGTCTGGGTTGACAACATCGCCCGCTGGCTATTCTTGGCCAGATTCAAGAAAACCTGAACCAGTCCATACCGATCTGCCCAAACCAGGGGCAGTTGTGCCTGAGTAGCCCACTCCACGCTGATTTCCGCCTCGTGATAGGTGGTGTCGATCAGAATGCGTAATTCGTCGAGCACCGACGTAAGTT
>JASHOT010000203.1 GCA_030040965.1 Candidatus Sulfotelmatobacter sp.
ACCAACACAATTCCCAAAGTCTGCATCGCTCCCACGCCTGCTCCCAGAAACGCCGCCGCGAGCAAGATGGAAAACACAGGCTCCAGACAACTGGCGATGATCGCGCGCGTCGGCTCCAGGTGCTGCAAACCGAGAAAGTACAGCGAAAACGATCCCAGCACCGAAATCATGGAAAAGATGAACAGGAACGCCCATTGCGCCGCGCTGTAGTGCTCGGTGGCGACTTTCCATGGTGGATTCACGAACAGCCAGAAAACCGCCGCAGACGCGAGCGTCCAGGTCAGCACGCGCCAGCGGTCGTAGCGCGCAAGGATACTGTGCCCGCCGACGTTGTAGAACGCGAATGAGAACGACGCCAGCAGCGCGGCGATCAACCCGTAGGAGTCGAGATGCAGCGCCGTGCTCTTTCCGCCAAGAATACCGATTGTCAGTGCGATGCCGGTGATCGCCACTCCCACGGCCGCGACCTTCTGCACCGTGAGCCGCTGCTGCCCGCGCGCCACCACATAGAGCAGCACCCACACCGGCGCGGTGTATTGGATGGTGATGGCGATGGCCACGCTCGTCTTTTGAATCGCGACGTAATAGAAGTAATTTGATGCCGCCACACCGAGCATGCCGAGCACAAGACACTGGATGAGATCGCGCTTGGGCAGACCGATTCGCCGCCATCCTTCGCGCAGAAGAATCGGCAACAATACGAACAGCGAAAACGAAGTGCGGGTCTGCGAAAGGATCAGCGGATCGATGGGGTGCGCCACTTCGCCGGTGAGGGCGAGCTTTCCCGTGAAGACCGCGCTGGCCAGCGCCGCCGACACTCCCCACAGGAACGCAGCTGCGGCGATAAAGAAGTATCCGCGCAGCGAGTGATGCGCGCGCTGCTGACTTGGTGTCGACGGCAGATGGTTGGAGTCAGTCGCGGTCAGGATTCGTTCACCGAATCCGATGATGGAGCGCCCTCGAGCAACTGGTCAAGCCGTACCGGATCAAAGCCGACAACGACCTCTCTCGCGTTGCCGCTAAGAACCACCAGCGTCGGCGTCTCCTCGCTTTCATACTGCTCGATCATGGTCCGCCGGGCCTCCGGATCCGCCGTGACGTCGCGTTCTTCGAATGAGAACTGCCGTGCTTCGAGAAAAACGCGCATGAGTTCGCAGGAGAAGCAGCCCGCCTGCGTGAACATGATTATGCGTGCCGTCATCAGGAACGCCCTTCGTCCATTATCCCTCGTATTCGATGGTAAATGTAATCTTCGCGGTCTTCTCGAGCATCGCCGATACCGAGCAATATTTCTCTTTCGAGAGCCGCACCGCGTCTTCCATGGCTTTGTGCGATACCCTGCCTCCGACGCGATAGACCAGCCGGATTTCCGTGTATACCGCCGGATACCCCGTTGCCCGCTCGCCTTCGGCGCTCACTTCCAAGCGTGTGAACGGCTCGCGCTTTTTTCGCAGGATGCCGACCACATCCGATGCTGTGCATCCACACAGCGCGATGAGCACCAGTTCCATGGGAGTATTCGCTGTCTTCTCGGCCGCAGTGTCCATCACAATCGCGTGGCGCGAAGTCGCCTCGCCAATGTAGCGTTCCTTGTCGGTCCAGATAATCTTTGCCGCGATCATTTACTGGCTCTCCGCTAAGTTCTATCTCCGGTTGTCCGTGCTGGGTTCAGGATGAATGAGCACACGGAACAATTCCGGCGCATCGTGTTTGAAGCGTGTTTCCAGTTCGGTTTGAATGTCGTGTACGCGGGCGAGCGAAAGATCGTCGGACAGCGTGCAGTGGCAGGAAATGTAAAGATGGCCGCGCACCCGTTTGATGGAAAAGTCATGAATATCGAGAATCTCAGGAAACTGCGCGGCCGCTGATCTCAGACGTTGTTCCAGATGGGCATCGCGAAAAACTTCTTCCGGCTTTTCAATCGTCGCCGGCTCACTTTCGATGTGAGTGAGTATGTCATGAATCTCTGGAACATCCCGGCGCATGTCCGCTTCAAGTTCGGTCACCTGATCGTGAGCATCCTTGAGCGACATGCGCTCGTCGAGCTCAATGTGCTGCTCGACATGCAAACGTCCGCCGAAATCCTGCACACTGATGTCATGGACGTTCAAATTCCTGTGCGTAGCCACAGCACGGATGCGGTCAAAAATATTTTCCGATCGTTGCGCCCGCGGCAACGACTGCACCGTCACATCGGCGTCGGGAAGAATCCGGTGCACCGCCTCGGAAACCGCAGCCGCAAGCTGTCCGCTTCGCTGGAATGTCACAGTCCTCGCCAGTCCGACCGTGAGGTCCGCGAAGTAGCGGTTGCCTGCCCGGCGAATGCGAATGCGGTCGACTTCGAGCACACCCTCGAGCCGCCCGACGGCATCCTGAATCTGCGAGCGCACGCCAGGCGGAGCCGCGTCCAGCAGGGCGTCGACCGTTCGCCGAGCGAGGCGCCAACTGACCGAGATCACCACGCCCGCTACAAATAACGCCGCGATAGGGTCTGAGTCGCGTAGCCAGTCGACGTGATAAGTGCGACCGGCAAGCACCAGCAACAAACCCACCACCACCACTCCCGCCGACCAGACATCGGTGGAGAAGTGCAGCGCGTCGGCCTCCAGCGCCTGGCTGTCGTATTTGTTCGCGATTTTTCCCAGCGCGCGCGAGCGCCACCAATCGATGCCCATCGAAAGCAGCATCACGGCAAAGGCGGCCGTAGAGGGTTCGATTTCAACTCGGCGAAAGAACAAGCGATGGGCCGCTTCGTAAATGATCCATGCGCACGTGATGAGCAGAAGGCCGGTCTCAACAAACGCCGAAAAATTTTCGACTTTGCCGTGCCCGTACTGATGATCAGCGTCGGCCGGCTTGTCAGAGACTCCGACAGAAAAATAAGTCAGCAGGGCGGCGATCAGGTCGAGACCGGAGTGGGCGGCCTCCGACAGAATTCCCAGGCTGCCGGTCGTTATGCCCACGAATATCTTCAGCGCGGTGATGAATAGCGCCGCCAGAACGGAGTTTCCTGCCGCCGAGCGCTTCTCGGCCCGCATTAACTCCGAAGGTGAAACGGCGGTGCTTCCGGGCATGTTCGCATTATCGCTGCTCGGGCCGATATGCGCCAAGCAACACGGATGGAACCCGCTGCAAGAGAGGTTCCTCGCAACCTTGGAGAATCACAGGCGAGTGGGAAGCGCTTCTTGCGGTGATGGTGCGGGTTGATGATGGTGCGGTTTAAAGTTGCCGTTTTCGCGGCCATTGGCACGTTTTACTTATTTCAAACGTGTAACATCAGAAGGCCTGTGCTAGGATTTACTGTCTAGTTATTCACCTTTCCGGTGGACCAATCCTTTGGAGGGACTTTTTATGCGTAAGAGTTGGGTGTTGTGTGTTCTGTTGGGAGCGCTCGCCTGGGGACAAGCTCCCGCGTCTACCCCGCAAGCGGCGCAGCCCGCGCCCCCGCCGGAAGGTTCGCAGATGAAGGCCGGTGCACCTGGGAATGCTCCTGCCGCGCTGCCTAAGCCGCCCGCGCCCGCCGATACATCGGCCCAAGTGCCGGCGACGGCTGCCGTTATCACGGTGGAAGGCGTGTGCGCCGCGCCGAAAACCGCTGTCGCAAAGGGAACCGCGGCCAAGCCTGCGACCAGCGCCAAGCCGGCCGCGTCAAAAACTTCTTCAGTTGATTGCAAGACGGTCATCACCAAGGCGGAATTCGAGAAACTGGCCAGTGCGCTGTCGCCCAACGTCACCCCGCAGATGAAGCGGCAATTGGCCAATATTCTTCCGCAAACGATCGCCATGTCAGACGAGGCCAAGAAGGAGGGCCTGGACAAGAAAGAGCCATATCTGGAGACCCTCAAGTTCGCCAAGATGCAGATTCTGCGGCAGCAACTCGACCGCAAGATTCGGGAAGACGCGGCCAAGATTCCGGAGTCGGCGATCGACGATTATTACCAGAAGAACCCCGAAGCCTTCGAGCAATTCAACCTTGAGCGTCTGTTTATCCCCCGCACGAAACAGGTACAGCCGGAATCGAAGGAAGACCAGGAGAAAGACGCGAAACTGACCGACGACGAGAAAAAGAAGAAAGAAGAAGACGAGAAAGCCAAGGCTGAGGCTGGCGAACTGGAAATGACCAAACTCGCCGACAGCTTACGTGACCGCGCCGCAAAAGGAGAAGATTTTGTCACCCTGCAGAAAGATGCGTATCAAGCGGCCGGCATGAAAATCGAGTCGCCGACCGTAAGCCTGCCCAAAGTGCGTCGCACCGGTCTCCCCCCGGCTCACACCGCGGTGTTTGATCTCAAGGTCGGCGAGGTCTCGCAGGTCATCAGCGACAACGGCGGCCATTACGTCTATAAGGTGATCGGCAAAGAGGTCCTTGGGCTCGATCAGGTCAAAGACGAGATCCGCAATAAACTGCAGGGTGAGCGCACCAAGGACGCCATGGAAAAGGTGCAGAACTCGTTCAAGCCGGTGCTGAACGAAGCTTATTTTGGACCCATGCCTCCGGGCGGAATGCAGGGCCCGCCACCGCGCCGTATTCCGAATCCGCGTGTGCCGCCTGTTCCAATTCCGCCGGCAGCGGGAAATCCGGCGCCGCCTCCGGCGCAGACGCCTCCCGCGCAATCAAGTGATGCAAAACCGAACTGATGCCTAAACCGGTTGTCGTTGTCACTGGCATTGCGGGAAACCTTGGTTCCCGACTGCTGCCGATGTTGGGGAGTTATTCGGTGATCGGGGTGGATGTCAATCCACCCCAAACCGATTGTCCCCTGCAGTTCGAGCGTCTGGACCTGGGCGAGGAGGCGTCAACTCGCACCTTATTGAATCTACTGCGCGATGCTCACGCGCACGCCGTCGTTCACTTGGCCTTTGTGATCGATCCCGTTCGCAGCGGGGTGCTTGATGTCGAGCGCATGTGGCAGATCAATGTGGCCGGAACCGCCCGCGTCATGGAAGCCGTGAGCGAAGCGAATCGCAGCACCGACGACGGAGTTAGACAGTTTATCTTTCCCAGCAGCGTTTCGGTCTATGGGCCCAACTTCCCAACTCCTGCAACGGAAGAATCCATCCTAACCGCGCACACCCTGCCCTACGCCGTCCACAAAAAGCAGTCGGACGAGGTTGTGCAGCAGCGCTCGCCCGCGCTGCGTGGTTGCAGCGTCTATATTTTGCGACCCCATATTTTTGCCGGGGCCAGCGTACAGAATTATCTGATGGGAGCCTTCCGCGGCACGCCCAACGGCAGGAGTTCCCGCGCCGAGAAAATGCGCCGCGAGGGCAAGCGCCTGCCTTGCATGCTGCCCCGCGGCCAGCAATATCTCGACCACAAAATCCAATTCACTCATGTCGACGACATGGCACGCCTGATTCAGCACATCCTGCAGCGCGAACCTGAGATGCAGCGTCTCACAGTATTGAACGTCGCCGGGCGCGGTGAACCGCTCACGTTCGCCCGCTGTATCGAAATGGCTCAGGCGAAACTGCTGCGCGTTCCCGGCAAGTGGGCCATGCGCCAGGTGCTCAAATTTTTGTGGAAGATGCAGATCTCGGCCATCCCACCTGAGGCCGTCCCCTATATGACCGGGCAGTACATTATGAATACGGATCGACTGCGCCGATTCCTCGGCCCCGAATACGAGCACGTAATCCGTTACACAATCAGCGATGCCTTCGCCGACTCGTTCCGCAAAGAGAGCGCTGGTCCCGCCAACCTTACTGCGACTGCGCGCTAGCGAACACCTTGAACCGGTTCGCCCCGATAGACCTGTGGCTCACCAAGGCTTCGCTTCGGCGGAAGATGGCGGATGTACAAAACGAGCTGCCAGATTTCTTCGTCATGAAAAATGTCTTTGGCCGCCGGCATGCCCGAGGGCGAGATTCCGTTCTGGATGATCCAATGCAGCTGGCCGTCGCTGTACGCCTGCACAGCCGGAGAATTCAGTGGAGGCACCGGCGGCGACATCTTATCTGCGAATGGAACACCGGTGTTCTCGCCGTCGAGGCCGTGGCAGACCATGCAGTAAGAAGTGAAATTGCGCCGGCCCGCGTGAATATTTTCTTCCGTGGCCGCCAGCGGATTCACGTCGTTCCTGCCGCCCACCGTGATTCGCCGTTTCGCTCCCTCGATAAGCCTAGTCTCGAAGCTGCCCGGCGCACTCACCTGACACCCTGACAAGAACAAACCTGACAAAAAAAGGAGCGCCGCTCCCATTACGGCGCTCCGCGTCCGGGAGAGACGGACGCTTATAAAAAGTTCTGCCATGCCTCACTCCACCACGATCGTCATGTTCATGTTGCCGTGGTTCGCGCCGCAGAAGTGATCACAGATGGGCATGAACGTGCCCACTTCGTGCGGCGTCACCGTTACTTCGATCGTTTCTCCGGCTGGAATTTCCTCATCCAGCTTCAATGGGCGCAAAAAGAATCCGTGGGTCACGTCTTCGCTGTGAACGCGCAGCTTTACCGTCTGATCTCTTTTTAGAGTGATGCTGTTGGGGCTGAAGGCAAACCGCTTCGCCGTGATTTCGACGACCGGAGTGTTGTCGGCGTGCGCGGGATTCGCCCCCGTCATGGCTGCCATCCCCACGAAGCACAACACCGAAGGCGCAAATATGCGAACAAACTTCAAACACAACATAAATCCTCTCTGTTTCTGATCTTGTTCTGATCTTGAAATTTCTGCTGATCGCTCGTGCGCGGGCTAACGTCCTCATACTGCCGGTTCGCGGAGCATCTGCTGGATTCCGTTAATGTTGCGGAACTCGCGCGCCGTCAGCTCGATGTCTTCAATGGAAACCGCTCTTGACGCCGCCTGCGACCCGCCGTGGAAATTCACTGTCCGAATGCCGAGATTTTTAAATGGATGATCTTTGTCGAACGGCACCGGCTTGCGTGGACCGCTGGCCCCGTTCGGATCGGGAAAGGCAAAGATCAGCGACCGCGCCGCGAAGTGATGTACATTTCCGATTTCATGTTCATCATCGCGATGAATGTGGCCGTAGAGCACGGTTACGTTGTCGTAGTTACCGAGCACGTTCATCACATCATCGCCGTCACTCGTGAACCACTCCCAATCCGGACGAAGATCGAAAAGCGGGCGGTGGGTGAACACCACAATCGGCGCACTCTTCGAAAAACGCGCCAGATCTTTCTTCAGCCAAGCCAACTGCTCCCCGCCGACCTCTGGCTTGGCTCGCGAAACATTGTCGAGGCCAACAAAATGCACCCCGCGGTGATCGAACGAGTAGTAGCCCTCGCCGAAGAATTCACGGTACAGTGCACCACCATCGAGTCCCGCATCGTGCTCGCCGGCCACGCACTTGATCAGGGGGACATTGATCTTCTTCGATATTTCCTGGAACTGCTTCATGCGCTGTATGTGGACATCTTTGTCCTCGGTGTCATGGGTCAGATCGCCGGTAAAGAGCACCAGGTCCGGCCGTTGCGGCAGCCCGTTGATCATTTCGACGGCGCGCTCGAACGCCTTCGTTCCCAGCGGATCAGGCGGTCCGTCGAAGCCGACGTGCGCGTCGCTCAACTGCACAAAGGAAAACGGCGTCACCTTTTCGCCTGTCTCGCGGCCCAGGGCGGAAAACATGCTATTCGCTTCTCCTTGGGTCAAGGCCGCTGGATATGCGGAATAAAGCACTCCAATCCCCAGCGATGACCCAGCAATCCTCAGAAATGACCTGCGGTCCGGTCGATTCATATACCCTCCTCGGGCTTGCTGTGTCGTGATGGAAAACCGGCCTCAGCGCGAATTATTCCCGCGTGCGCCCAAGAAATGTTTGTGCTTTCAGTGGGAATAAATTCGTAACTCGCCCGTTATGCTAGAGAGGTGCCAGAACATCCCCTCCCCGCCGCGACGTTTGCAGAGCTGTCACTGCCTTTGTTCGACCAGCTCTACAACTTCGCTTGCTGGCTGACTCAGGACCAAACGGAGGCGGAAGATCTGGTGCAGGAAACCTACGTCAAGGCGTTGCGCGGGTTTTCTTCGTTCCAGGCTGGCACGAACTTTCGCGCCTGGATGTACCGCATTCTGCGCAATTCGTTCCTCAGCTCGCGCACTGGATTGAAGGCTACCGTGGCCTTCGACGAAGAGGATCACGAACTTGCCGGCCCACCAGCCAGTTCGCCCGAAAATGTTCTTCTTGATCGAGCCGACCGCGAGATGCTGCAACAGGCGCTGGAAGAACTGCCCGTCCATTTTCGCGAGATTCTTCTGCTTTGCGAGGTGGAGGAAATGTCATATCAGGAGATCGCCGAGACGTTATCGATTCCCCCGGGCACGGTGATGTCGCGATTATTTCGAGCACGCAAGGCGCTGCGCCGGACACTCGAAGAGAAATTGCAGGGAAAAAATCATGGCGTGTGATGTTGGACGCGAAAAACTCGATGCCTATCTTGATGGCGAACTTGCGCCCGCGGAAGCAGCCGCGTTGAGCGCCCACGTGCGCGCGTGCAACGCCTGCGCCTCGGACGCACTGGAGCGCGTGCGGATGAAGCGCGCCGTCTCCGCGGCGGCTCGCCGCCATGAACCAAGCCCTCAGTTTCGACAGAAGATCGCCAACATCGCCGGATCGAAGCCCGGCCCGGCATCTTCATCGCGCAAGTGGTTCTGGATGCTGGCCACGCCGGCTTTGCTCGTGGTCATTCTCTCGCTGGGCGTAAATTTTTATGTGAATCGCGAAACTGGCCGCCGGCAGCGCATTTATGGCGAACTTGCCGATCTGCACGTAGCCACGCTAGCCAGCGCCACGCCGGTCGATGTCGTTTCCACCGATCGTCACACGGTCAAGCCGTGGTTCCAGGGAAAAATTCCTTTTGCCTTCAATCTGCCCGAATTGCAGGGCACGGATTTCACGCTTGTCGGAGGCCGCGTCACTTATCTTGCGCAATCACCTGGCGCACAATTGATTTATCAACTCCGGAAACACGAGATTTCCGTTTTTATTTTTCAGGATCGCTCCACCGACGCAGCCAGCTTCGCCTCCGGCTCGATGAACGCTTTTTCTTTCAACATGAGCTCTTGGACGCAGGACGGACTCCGCTATTTCGTCGTCGGTGACGTTAACCGAACCGACATCGAGGCGCTCAGTAAACTGTTGCGCGATGCAAGGTGAACTGCGGAAGTTCGTGCCCCCACCACGTAAGCACCATACTCAAACTTACTTTTGACAAACGTTTGACACTCCAGTGACATATCCATGGCCTTCATTGCGGACTCTAGCAACGTATCCCGGCCCTGCACAAATCAATCCCACATCTCAGGAGGATTTCACCATGACGCGCGCGCTCGGTCTCGTCTCCTGCCTCGTGTTGGCCACTTTTGCACTCGCACAGACTCCTGCCACGCCCGCAATCTCGCAACTGTTCGCATTTTCCTGTAACGCAACGTTCACTGCTTGTCCCGATGGAATGGACCCGACTCTGGCGCCGGTCCAGCTCTCGAACGGCAATCTCTACGGCGTCACGTGGTGGGCGGGCACAGACAACGCCAACGCCGGCGGCACCGATTGGCAGCTGACTACTTCCGGTCAGATCTCTGTGCTCTATACATTCCAGCCGGGCGCCGGAGCAAAATTTCCCGACGGAGAGAACCCCGTCATCAGCCTCACCCAAGGTGCCGATGGCAATCTGTATGGCGTTACCGAGTCTGGCGGAACCGAGAATGCCGGCGTCTTCTACAAGCTCACACCCAGTGGGAGCTTCGAGGTCCTGCACAATTTCTGTTCGCTTTCCAATTGCCAGGATGGCAACGGAAAACTGATTCTCGGCAGCGATGGCAACTTTTATGGAGTCAATTCGGGACAGATCTTCCGCCTGACGCCGCAAGGGGTCTGGAGCCTGATTTACACGTTAGCCTCAGGGGATGGAGTTGCCAAAACTTTGATCCAAGGCAAAGACGGAAACTTCTACGGCACTGGCGAGCTGGGCTGCGAACAAGGCACGCTCTTCAAGGTCACGCCTGCCGGAGTGTTCACGCTCCTGCACACCAATGACGCGATTGATCCAATCATCAGCAACCTCGTCCAGGCTTCCGACGGCAATTTTTACGGAGCCGCCAGCGCTGGTGTTTTTCGCATCACTCCCAGCGGCACGTTCAAAACCATTCACGTGCTGACGCAGGCCCAGGGCGGAGAGGCGAATCAGTTGCTGCAGGCTTCCGATGGCAACCTCTGGGGAATTTCGACGAATGGCGGGATCGCACCCGATCGTCCCGGCACGATTTTCGCGTTGACGCTCGAGGGCAAAATTGTCACGGGTGCGGAATTCAATTGCACGACCACCGGCTGCAATCCGCTCGGCTTTATCCAGGGTCAGGACGGCAGTTTTTACGGAACTGCCGGAGCTGCCGGGAGCGTTACCGGCCGCAATGCAATGGGCACCGTGTTCAAAGTCGATGCGGGTTTGCCCGCGCCAACGCGGTAAGTTGCGGGCATCACTTCGTGCCGCGGTATAGGCCGGCGATCCCGAAGGTGTAGGGCTTCCAGCTGGCATGGGAGAAGCCGGCGCGGTCCATGCGCGCCAGCATTTCAGCCGGTTCCGGAAAGCGCTCGACGGAAGCTGGAAGATAGGCGTATGGGCCGCGCACGCCCGAAATCAGGGTGCCGATCCGCGGCAAAATTTGCTTGAAATAAATCTGATAAAGGGCGCCCATCGCGCCCTTCGGCTCCCCGAAGTCAAGAATGCCGCACTCGCCTCCTGGCCGCAGCACGCGGGAAATCTCGCGTAATCCGGCGTCGTAGTCGGCCAGATTACGAAATCCAAATGCGGAAGTGACCAGATCGAAGTGCGAATCGGGGAAGGGCAGACAGAGCGCGTCCGCCTCGATCCAGCGCAGCTTGTCGTTTTTCTGCGCCGATTTCGCGGATGCCCGCTGCAACATCGCGTGCGAAAAATCCGCGCCGGTGATCTTCGCACCCGATTGCGTCGTTCCCGTTCCTTCGGCCTCACGCTCCAGCGCGGCCGTCATGTCGCCCGTGCCGCAGCAAAGATCGAGGACGCAGGCGCCCGGCTTGGCAAGAATGTGAGCGAACGTTCGTGCCGTGGCGCGCCACCAGATGCGGTCGACGTTGCACGAGAGCACGTGATTCAGCAGGTCGTAGCGTGGCGCAATCGCGGTAAACATCTCGCGCACGGCCTGCGCCGCGGCTGCCGGGTCTCGGGCGCCCTCCGGCGCCGCTCCTATTACCGCCGATTTCCTGTCCTCGGCCACCAGCGCTACTTCCGCCGTTTCTTCTTGAGTTGTGCCGCGATCTGCTCCACCTGGAGCGCGTGGTTCGTATCGTGTCCCGCAAACATATGCGCCATGTGCGTCACAGTTTCTTTCCCACGCTCCAGATGCATGCCATGATTTTCCCAAAGTTCGCGGGGCAGAGCTTTCAGCATGGCCAGATTATTCTCGCGAAGGATGCGAAACACCTCGAGAGACAGCTTCGCATCGCGCTTGCCATATTCAAAGATCGAAGCCCAGACATTCTGATCGAACGGCTGAATGGTCACTCCGTTTTGCCCGATCGCGGAGCGCAGACGCCAACTGGCCACAATCTCGGCATCGGCGAGATGCGCAACGATCTCCGCGATCGACCACCTCTCGGCCGCTGGCTTCCACCGCAACTGTGTCGGCGTAAGCCCTTTTATTGCCTTCTTCATCCGTGCCGCAGTTGATTGCTGCACCTTGAGTGCATCTTTGCCTTCCACATGACCCAGAATTCGCTGGATATATTCTTGTGCCGTTTCTTGCATAATCACTCCTCCTATCTTCCCCAAACTCCTCCGCCGTGTGAAAGCCGCCGCAACTCCTCCACCGCATCCAATACCACGCGCTCGGGAACGTCGCTGGCGACTTCGACCTTTCCGATCTCCCGCGGCAGAATAAAATGCACCACGCCGTTCTGCGTCTTCTTGTCGCTCTGCAGTCTCGCCCGAATCTTGCGCGCGCTTACGTTGACCTCAGGCAGCCTGCCCAGACTCAAGACCGCGTCGGCAATCCGTCCCGCCGTCACGCTGTCAGTGCGGCCCACGCTGAGTGCAATATTCGTGGCAGCGATCATTCCCCATGCCACCGCTTCTCCATGAAGAAGGCGCCGGTAGCCAGTTTCGGCTTCAAGCGCGTGCCCGATCGTGTGTCCCAGGTTCAGCACACGCCGCAGGCCGCCCTCGCGCTCGTCGGCGGAAACCACCTCGGCCTTCAGCCTCACCGACTGCGCGATCACCCACTCCAGTTCCGCTGGATCGCGCTTCAAAATCCTCGCCCGGCCCTGTTCAAACCGCAAAAACAACTCGATGTTGCCAATCACAGCGCACTTCAGCGACTCATACAGCCCGGCGCGGAATTCGCGCTCCGGCAACGTCTTCAACACCGCCGGATCGATCAACACCACGCGTGGGTGATAAAACGTCCCGATCAGATTTTTGCCCGCGACCAGGTTCACCGCGGTCTTTCCGCCAATCGAGGCATCCACCTGCGCCAGCACGGTCGTCGGAATCTGCACCAGCTCGACTCCGCGCATGTACAACGAAGCCAGCAACCCGCTCACGTCGCCCACCACTCCGCCGCCCAGCGCCAGAATCACGGCCTTGCGATCCGCTCCCAGCCGCACCAGTTTTTCCGATAGCGCCTCGATCGTCGACAACCGCTTGGCCGGTTCGCCATCGGGCATGGGAATGATCTCTGCAGCAAAACCTGCGGCCTTCAGCGAGCGGAGCAGTTTCCCTGCCCATCGTTTCCGGACGGGCGGCACCGTAACCACAAAAATGCGGCTCGCCTGGGGTAAAAGGTCGGCCAGGACCGATCCTGCCCGCATGAGCAGACCATTTTCGATCATTGCCTGATACGGTCGCGGCGGTACGTGGATGGTCACTTGCGCCATGCGGTTCCATGATAGCGTAAGCGCGAAAATCGCTTCCCCGCGCCTGCGAAGTGGTACCATGTCCCCTCGATGAAGGGTCTTCCAGCCGAGACCGACTTCGTTGTCATTGGAGCCGGAGTCGCGGGACTGCGGGCCGCGATCGAACTGGCCGGAGCAGGACGTGTGCTCGTTCTCGCCAAGAAAGATGCCGTCCCTCCCGCCGACGCGCAGAACAACGGTCCCGACGCTCTCGGCGACGAGGACCAGATCAGCCTGCATCTGCAGGACACGCTGGCTTCGGGCGACGGTCTTTGCCATCAAGCCGCCGCAAAAATTCTGGTTGAGGAAGGCATCGAGCGAATCGAGGAGCTGATCTCCTGGACTGCCAGAGATACAAAACTTGTTTTCGGCCAGGATGGCGCACGGAGCCACAATCGCATTCTGCATGCCCAGGATGAATCCACCGCCGCCGAAATCCTGCGCGCGCTTCACGCCAAAGCGCATTCCCTGAAACACATTTCGATCGCACCATTTGTCTTTACGACTGCACTTTTTACAGACTCGGGGCGCATGACCGGCATTTCCGTTCTCGATGACAAAGGCACGCCGCACGACATCGCCTGTTCGGCCGTGCTGCTGGCGACCGGCGGTCTGGGCCAGATCTGCCGCCACACGTCCAATCCTGAAACTTCGACCGCAGATGGCATCGCGCTTGCTTACCGCGCTGGCGCGGAGATCGGGGATATGGAATTTCTCCAATACCATCCCACGGTGCTTTACATCAAAAAAGCGCCGCGTTTTTTGCTCAGCGAACATCTGCGTGCTGAAGGAGCCGTTCTCCGCAACATTGAACTGGATCGCTTCATGGGGAAATATCACCCGATGGGAGAAGTAGCCCCGCGCGATCTGATGTCGCGCGCCATCGTGCATGAAATGGAAGTCAGCCGCGCCAAAGATCCCTTCGTCTACTTGGACTTCACCCACATGCCCGCGGCGAAAGTACAAAAGCGGTTCCCGCGGGTTCACGCGACGCTCATGCGTCATAACGTCGACATCACCGAAGATCTTGTTCCGGTTCGTCCCGCACTGCATTTCGCCATGGGCGGCGTGCGCACCGATCCGGACGGAAGAACCAGCGTTGCCGGCCTTTACGCAGCGGGTGAAGTTGCCGACACTGGCGTACACGGCGCCAATCGCCTGCCCAGTAACTCTCTGCTCGAAGGCTTGGTCTTTGGAGCTCGTGCCGGAAAAGCAATGCGCGCGGAGGTAAAAGTGGTGAAACCGCCACGGCCTTCGCCGCAGGCGGCCTATTCCAATGGTCCCGTTGACACCGGAGTTGAGCAGATCATCGGCCAGATTCAAGACCTGATGTGGAACGAAGTTGGCATCATCCGCATGCGGCCGGGTATGCAGAAAGCGGTCAACACTCTGCAGGAAATTGCGCCGAAGCTGGCGCATCCGAGCTCGCGCCGCGCCCACGAAGCCGCGAATCTTCATCTCGCAGCACTGCTCGTTGCCCGCTCAGCGCTCGCCCGCGAAGAGAGTCGCGGAGCCCACTATCGCATCGATTATCCCGACCACGACGACCGGAAATTTCTCAAGCACTCCGTCGTGCGCGGCGAAAAAATCGTGTTCATCCAATGATCGATTAGCGCCACGATCACAACAATCACGCATTTTCTTTCGCCGTGATGGCCACCGCCGCCACCACCGAGATCTACACCACCACCGCTATCGCCGCCAGCATGACCGGGGTCGACACAGGATAGTAATCCGCGGCCAGCATCTTGACTCCTACCAGCACCAGCACGACCGCCAGTCCGTAACGCAGGAAGCGGAAAACCTTGATCAGCCCTGACACCGCAAAATACATCGAACGCAATCCCAGAATCGCCAGTACGTTCGACGTATAGACGATGAATGCGTTTAGCGTGATCGCCAGGATCGCCGGAATGGAATCGACCGAAAACAGTATGTCGCTGGTCTCGATCACCAGCAACACCACCAGCAACGGCGTCGCACAGAGGTGCGCTCCTTGCCCACCGCCCACGAAAAATTTGTTGCCGTGGTATTCCTTGGTCACGGGAAGCAGCCGGCGCAGCGCTCTCACCAGAGGATTCGCTGCGGGATCCACCTTGTGATCGCCGACAACACCGAGCCGAATACCGCTGTAAATCAGCAGCACCCCAAATAGATAAAGCACCCAGTGAAAACGATGCAGCAGCCCTACGCCTGCACCGATAAAGACCCCCCGCATGATCAGCGCGCCCACGACTCCCCAAAACAGGACGCGGTGCTGGTACTCGTCGGGAACTGCGAAATAGTTGAAAATCACGAGAAAGACAAAAAGATTGTCGATGCTGAGCGAGAGCTCCAGAACGTAGCCGGTGACGAATTCGAGCGCGACCTGATGCCCCTGCCAGAAGTAGACGACCACCGCGAAAATCGCGGCCAATATCACATAGAACGCGCTCCAGCCCAGCGCCTCGCGGAAATGTTGTGTGCGTCCCGGGCGGTGCAATCGCAATTCGACCGCGAGCAGTACCAGAACGATCGCGTTGAATAGGACCCAGAAATAGAACAATGGGGGATTCCTGGCCGAAAACTATCGTTGGTGATCAATGCTGATCATTGACTGAAAATTCATATCCCAGGGGCAGAATGTCCCATCATCGACGGCAATCGACAATTTCTACTTCTCTCGTCCCCGCTTGCCATTAACCCAGTCGTCCCAAATGCCGCTGGCCTTCATCATTTCCACGCTGTTTGAATCGCGCATGGTCTTTTCGACCTCATCGTGCGTCAGCCGCGGCCCGATCTTCTGTGGAAGATCCGCCAGTCCTACGCTCAGCGCCGCCGCCTCAGCCACATGTTTCTTCAACTGGGCAAAGTCAACCTTGTCATACGTGTCGGAGACGGCATGATAGTTCTCCATGTAGTTCGCCTCCTCCTGATCCGCCACAAACGTGGGTACACCTTCCAGCATGAAATCGAAATGATCCGTTCCCCATTCCATGTCGGTGTGCAACTCCGTCACTCCAAACTGCCCCAGTGGCGCAATCAGATCCTTAGCCGTCGCCAATACATCCTTGCGTCCGCCGAGAGAGAATCCCGTTGTCCTGCCCGTGCCCGAATCGTAGACAATCACGCCCGCGGCACGGTCGAGCTCGTGACGATGCGCCACGGCATACGCCCGCGATCCGATCAGTCCCTCCTCCTCGCCCGAAAACAGAATGAAGCGGATGGTGCGCCGCGGTTTTATTCCCGATGCTTTAATGGCGCGCAGCGCATCAATCACCAGCGCTGCGTTGCAGCCGTTGTCGAGCGCGCCCGTGCCGAGTTCCCAGGAATCGAGATGTGCACCGAGGATTACAAATTCTTCCGGCTTTTCATTGCCCGTGATTTCTCCGATCACATTCGCAGTTTTGATCGGCCCGCCAATCTGATTGGGAATCGATAAATCCGCCCAGACCAGATTTCCCGCGGCCAGCAGTCGCGCCATGCGCTCGCCGTCTTCCCGCGCCACAATCACCATCGGCAGCTTGTCAATTTCGCCCTCGCCGGCGTTCGTATGCCGATACAAAATGTCGTGCTCGCGCGTCGCCATGAATGCGATTGCCTTGGCTTTGGCCTTCACCGCCAGATTGATAACGGGCGGCGCTTTGTCATACTCGGCAAAAAGATCCTCCCAGGTTTTTAGAACCACCGTGTGCACCAGCACAATTTTTCCAGCAATGTCGCCTGCCTTCTTGAAGTCGGCCTCCGTACCTTCGCCCACATCCACCACTGGAACATGCTTCACTGGCTCCAGAGCGGGAGCCCATGCCACTGAAACTGCCCGCAGGCGAAACGAGGTCAATACTGTGCCACCTCCCACCTGCTTCGGATTCACCTGATAGGCCGTCGATGCCGTCATCTCCGTCGCGCCTTCAGCCCACGAGTTCGGAATTGTGAATCCCTCGGTGTGCACCGAATCCGCACCCGCCGCGGTAAAGGCTTGCACGCCCCACTGCACGGCATGCTGCATGGCCAAAGTGCCGGGAACCCGACCGCCGATCTCATCGGTCAACCGGCGCAAGTTTTCTTCCAGGGGCGAAGGCTGCAAGGCCGCCTGAATTATCTGATCTTCCTCTTTCGTGTCAGGCCCAGGAGTTGCCGCAAAACAGAAAGAAACTAGGATACAAATCAAGAACCACACGTTCAGGGTTCGCATAGGTGCGCATTAGAAATGAATTTTCGGAAAAGCGCAAAGCGCTGGACCGGGCGGAAGCCATGTGGGGACGGCCGCCCTCGGCCGTCCGTCCAGCGCAGCTCGACGGTCCTCACTTCGGCGGCAGTGGCTCCATCTTGTCGACAATCCGAATTGTCTCGAGCACTACGCTGCCCACGATCTCGAGACTCTTCGGGCTCAGCTTATCGACAGTGTCCTGCGGCGTGTGCCAGAACACATTGTTATATCCATAATCGAAATCGATCAGATCCGCGCACGCAACGCCGCGCTTCACGAAAGGAACGTGATCATCCGATACCTGGTTATCGCGGCCAAAAAAATGCGATTGATATCCCAGCCTCGTCGCCGCCTCGTAGACCACGCTCTCGAGCCACGGCGTCGAATTCGAATCGCGATCGATGTTCAGGTCCGCATCGCCGATCATGTCCGCGAGCAGGAACGCCTTGATCTTTTTCAGCGTTCCATCCGCCTGCCACTTTTCCGCAAGATGCGTGATGCCATACAAGCTGTTGTCCATGAATGGCATCTCCGTGTCGGGCTTCATGGCCTCTTCGGCATCGTCCCAGACCAGCCACACGCTGTAGCCGTCATTGGGCTTGCCACGTAACTGGTTTGCCAGCTCCAGCAGCAGCGCGCTCGACGATCCGCCATCGTTCGCGCCCACATAGGACGTATCGCGTAGCGGATAATTCGTGTCGTAGTGGCTCGCCACCACGATGATGCCATCCTTCGCCCCGGGAAATTTCGCGACGATGTTGTGTACGGGAAATTTTCCCACCGGCGTTTCGGCGGTAAATGTATCGTCTTCGACCGGATCGCCTTTCAGGCGAGCATCCAGGTAATCCTCCACTTTCTTGTGATTGGCACTGGCGAGCGGACGCGGACCGAATTTCACAATCTCCTTCACATACTGCATCGCGCGCTCGCCATCGAACGCTGGCAAAGGTCCACTGTCCGCGGGAAAGTTCAACACTGGGTCGTGCGCCACCGGAGGGGCCGACCGTACCTTTTCCTGCGTGCTCTCCTTGTCCTGATTGCAGGCGACGAGCATCCACAGGCATGCCAGTCCCGCCCACCGCAGCCACTTCGCCCGGCTCATCGCGCTGCTCTCTTCGCCTCACGCGCCTGACGCTGTTTGGGATGCACCAGGTACGCCACACCGACGCTTACTCCATACAGCGCCACCATGGGCGCGGCAAACACGCACATGCTCACCAGATCCGGCGGCGCGACAATCGCCGCAATGATGAAAATAATCAGAATCGCGTAGCGGAAGTTCTGCAGCATAAAGCCCGGGCTCAGCACTCCTAGGAACGCGAGAAAGAATACGATCACGGGCATTTCGAAGATCAGCCCCATGCCCAGGATGATGGTCAAAAACAGCTGCGTATATTCCCCGATCGTGATCATCGGCTGAAACTGCCGGCCGAGGTGAACCAGAAACGTCAGAGCCTCCGGGTAAACCAGTTTGTAGCCGAAATAGCCGCCGGAAAGAAACAGCAAAATGGTGGAAACCATGAAGGGGACAACGTAACGTTTCTCGCGGCGATAAAGGCCGGGAGAAATAAACATCCAGACCTGGTAGAGCACGAAGGGTGAAGTTACGAACAAGCCGGCGAGAGCGGCAATCTTCAGGTAAAGGTTGAAGGGTTCGGTGGGGTTCAGGTAGACCAGCTTATCCGACATGCCATT
>JASHOT010000204.1 GCA_030040965.1 Candidatus Sulfotelmatobacter sp.
ATGCAATCTCGAGGAACCCGTTCGTAAATTTATGCACCACCAGGTCTTGCTGGCCGGTACCATCTTCATTTGCCAATATCAAGGCCGATTCGTTTCGCACCCCCGAGTTCCTGACGAACGCCAGTTGTTTTCCATCCGGAGACAACGCCGCTCTGGCCGTAGTGTCGAGGTCCGCGATCAGCTTTTGCGCAGTTCCTCCGAGAATAGGCATCCTATAAACGGAATCAAGCGTGCTTTTTCCCTCTGTCCTGGTGACATACAGTGATTCACCGTCAGGCGAGAAAGTCAGTGTGTCATAGCCGACGTCGGCAACTTGAGCGACCTGCACATCGCCGCCCGATACTTGCCTCACCCAAAGGCTCTGCCTGTTGTTCCCTCCGAAATAAAAAATTTGACCGACATCATCTAAAGCATAGGCGACGTATTTTCCATCGGGAGAGATGGCGGCTGTGCGCACTTTACCGTTCGTTGTGAGTTGCGTGATGTCGATGTGCTGGAAGGGCAAACGCTTTGGAACCAGATAGGCGTAGATGGCCCACGCGATAGCGGCGAGAGCAAGAACTGAGACACCCACAACAACACCAATGCTCCGCTTCCGGTCGCTGGGCGTGGGAGCGACGGCGGCTGCGGACCTGCTGCTCTCGCTGTCGCGCTTCAGCCGTTGCAACTCGGCGCGAATCTCAGAAGCATGCTGGTAGCGTAAGTTGCGGTCTTTCTCTAAAGCACGATCGATGACGCGTTCGAGTTCGCTGGGAACATCGAGATTCAGACGTATGGCGGGCGCAAACGTTCCATCCAAAATGGATTTGAAGATCAACGCCGACGTGTCGCCCCGGAAGGGAAGCACGCCTGTGCACATCTCGTACAGAACCGCGCCGAAGGAGAACAGGTCGGTGCGAGCATCGAGTTCTTTGCCGCGCACCTGCTCTGGCGACATGTAGGCCACGGTGCCAAGGGTACTGCCTGGACTGGTGAGGTGCTCCTCGGCGTCGATAGTCGGGGCGCTGAGGCCGACGCTCTCGCGACTGAGCGTGACTTTAGCCAGGCCGAAGTCGAGAACTTTTGCCTGGCCACGATTCGTGACGAAAATGTTGGCGGGCTTGATGTCACGATGAATGATTCCTTTGGCGTGCGCGGCATCGAGTGCGTCAGAGATCTGGATGGCGAGATCGAGCACCGCATCGATCTCCAGGGGCTTGCCCCCAATTTTGTATTTTAGGGTGACGCCCTCCAGATACTCCATCACGATGAACGACTGATCGTTGTGCTTGCCGATTTCATAAATGGTGCAGATGTTGGAGTGGTTGAGCGCGGAGGCGGCACGCGCTTCGCGGCGGAAACGTTCGAGGGCTTGCGGATCGCGGGCGAGATCCTCGGGGAGAAACTTCAGGGCTACGAATCGGCCAAGCTCGGTGTCTTCGGCCTTGTACACGACGCCCATGCCCCCGCCGCCAACTTTTTCGAGGACACGGTAGTGCGAAATGATCTGACCAATCATTCTGGCCGACCCAGTCTTAACTTGTTTTGAGAAAACGCCCGGTTTCGCGGTCCCCTCATCTTACGGAGCGCCAATAAGGGAGTCAACGATAAGCGCGATACTCCTCCTGACGGTGCGCCGTGGCGAAGAAGTTCTTACTCGATCGCAACCGCGATCTCGTAATGCACCGACTTCGCATCGTGGCGCACCAGCCACTCGCGCGCCTTCGGTTCGATCACGGCGCCCGCATAATCCTTGCCCGCAAACTCCTTCACCGCTGCGATCGATTCGAAGCGAGTAATGGTCACGAACTCCACTTCGTCTCCCGCATCTCGACGCAGCACCTGCGCGCCTTTAAATCCGCGCACGCGATGAATGCCTGGCAGCATCTCGTCACGCAAGAATTTTTCGTACGCATCGGCATGCGCGTGCGACGTCCACCCATGCCACACACGACTGATCATGAAACCCTCCTCACGGCTGGCTCCAACTGCGCTTCGAACTCCGTTCGCGATGCGCGCGCCTTGGCATCGCATTCCACCTCGCGCTCTCCGCGACGGATCAGTACGATGGCACTCAGAATCGCCGCCGATGCCACCACCACCCGCGCGCTCAGAGCTTCCGACGCGAGCAGCCATCCCAACAGCACCGCGACCACAGGATTGGCATACGTGTGCGTCGCTACCAGCGCCGGCGGGATGCGTTGCAGCAGCCACGTGTATGCAGTGAAGGCGACGATCGATCCAAAGACGATCAGGTACGCCAGGCCCATCCACGAACGCAGCGTGATGCTCGCCCAGTGCATGCGCTGAAACTCACCCGTCAATCCGCCAGCGATCAGCAGCATTGCCGCTCCACACACGAGCGGCACACCTGTCCGCGCCAAGGCATCGGTTGGCAGCTTCACTTTGGCAGACACCACTACGCCTCCTGCCCACCCGAGCGAGCCAACCAGCACGGCGATCACGCCGAGCAATGTTGATCCTTTCGTCGTGACCGCAGGACCCATCAGAATGGCCACACCCACAACGCCCAATGCCAGGCCGAACGCGCTGGTGCGGCTGATGCGCTGCTGGCCTGTCATCGAGGCAAGCAGAAGAATGAACATGGGTTCGGTCGCGATCAACAGCGCTGCCAGTCCTGATCCGACATACTGTTCCGCCCAGTGCAGCGAGCCGTGACCGACAAGAAAGTACAGCGCGCCCACCGCAATGCCGGCGATCCAGTGCTCACGCTTCGGCCGAAAGCCGCGTGCGACAGCCCATCCGAGCAGCACGCTGCCTGCGATCGTGTGGCGAATGCCAGCGGCAACCAGCGGCGGAATGGTTTCGACCGCGTAACGAATCGCGAGATAAGTCGATCCCCAGACGAGATAGATTGCGGCAAAGGCGAGCGCCAGCTGGATCTTGTAGGCGCGGTTGGAGGATGCGGATTGGGATGCGGGCGCGATCACGGGTCTGCCTCCTATGATTCGGAGTTTCGCGGCGGCGATTTTTTCTTTTTCCTTAATTACCATTTCTTTCGCTTTTGGGCAGTGCGTTCGCAGAGGAGAGCAAGAAGTTGGGCGAACTCTGTGTTGGAGTCATAATCTAACCTGTAAAACGGCTATTGCAGGTTAGAGTCAGGCTACGCTTGCCATTCTAACCTGTCAAGCGTATTTTGATGGTTAGATCGGGAAGGGGCACGATGAGAACGGCGGCGGCGCGGTCGTTCCTCTCGATTACAGCGGCAGATGACGCGGGTCGTACGCTCCTTCAGCCCACGCATACGCGGGCTCAGCGTGACAAGCTCGGCATAGACAGTGACGGTGCGGCACCAAAACGAAGCGATGGTGAATACACAAAAGAAGATGACGCGGCGGGAGCCGCGTTTCGATCTGCTGGGTGGACCGGTGTGCCTGGACTTCATCAACACGCTCGATGACCGCTTCAAGCCGAAGCCGAAGGAACTGCTGGCGAGCTACGTCGACCTGGCGCGCTTCGCAGAAGACACGCAGATCCTGAGCGACCTGCAGGTGGACCGCCTTTTTGCGCTGAGCCAGCAGGCTCCGCGCGAGGCGACGCGGGCGCTTGAGGCAGGCATTCAGTTGCGCGAGGCGATGTATGCGGTGATCGGGGCGGTGATGATGAAGAAGTCGGTGCCGCAGGCAGCGCTGTACACGGTGAATCAGTATGTGCAGGTGGCGGCGCGGCACGCGAGTCTGGTTGAGACCAAGGGCAAATTCGGCTGGCATTTCGACGATGTGCCGCTCGACCTCGAGGCGCCGCTATGGCCGATCGCGCGGTCAGCGGCGGAACTGCTGGCCTCCTCTGATCTCCGGCTGGTGCGGGCCTGCGCAGCTCGGAACTGCCAGTGGCTGTTTCTGGATGCGAGCAAGAATCATAGACGGCGATGGTGCGATATGAAGCGCTGCGGGAATCGGGCGAAGGCGCGCGCGTTTTACGAGCGAAGCAAGAAAGAAGAGTAACTGCAGAAAGCACATGAGCCCCCCCACCCGTTGCCAGGGAAGACTGCGACGCAGGAGTTGGATCCTCAAACTGAGCGTCCATCGTGACATTCGTGGGACCGCTGCGACGAACGATTTACAATCGACGAGCAGAAATTTGTTGAGACCGTCATCGGAGGCTTCCGTGATTTCTCGCTGGCTGGTTGTGTTGGTGTTGATGGGTGCGGCGTGGGCACAGAACGTGGTGCATTATCAGACGACGAATGCGAATGTGAAATATCTGTTTGCGACGGCGGAGCCGGTGGCGCGGCTGAAATCGGGGGACATTCTGGATACCAACACGCTCGACTGTTTCGGCAATGCCATCAAGAAACCGGGCGACACGCTGAGCATGGCGAAGGGAGACAATCCGCTGGCCGGGCCGTTTTACGTTGAGGGCGCGGAGCCGGGCGACACGCTGGCAGTGAAGATTCTCGACCTGCAGGTGGATGGCGATACGGGCGTGGGCGCGTTTGCGCCGGGATTTGGCGCGATCAACGAGACAAATTACACGCCCATGCTGCATGCGCCGCTGCCGGAGAAGGTGTGGATCTACAAGATCAATCATGACGACAACACGGCGACGTTTCACGCGCTGGATTCGGATTTTTCGGTGAAGATTCCGATGCATCCGTTTTTTGGTTGCATTGGCGTGGCGCCGGCGGAGGGCGAGGCGCGCAGTTCGGTGGTGCCGGCGGAGTTTGGCGGGAACATGGATTCGCCGGAGGCTTCGGTGGGGAATACGGTTTATTTTCCGGTGAATGCAAAAGGAGGATTGCTGTACTTAGGCGACGGGCACGCGGCGATGGGAGACGGAGAGGTTGCAGGAACTGCGATTGAAGTTCCGTTGAGGGCGCGAGTGCAGTTGAGCGTGATCAAGGGCCGGACGATCAGTTGGCCGCAGTTTGAAAATGATGACGCGATTATGACGGTGGGAGCGTATCGTCCACTGGACGATTGTGTGCGGATCGCGGAGACGGAGCTGGTGAAGTGGATTCATCGCGATTACGGATTGTCGGAACTGGATGCGTATGAGCTGCTGTCGAAGGTGGGGAAGCTGCATTTGAACGAGATGGTGGATCCGAATTATGTGGTGGTGGCGAGCGTAGAGAAAAAATATTTGCCAAGGAGGAAGTAGAGGCAGGGTTTCAAAGTTTCAAGGCTCAAAATCAAAACCCCACTCAAGCCAAAATTGGGCTTGAGTGGGGCACCCGTTCAGTCTTCGTGTTATCCCTTCACGATTTTTTTGGCTGCGGGATCCCAGACGGCGACGTCTTTTTCGAAATAAGAAAAATTCGCCAGGTGGCATCCGATTGCTGTGTGGTTGCCGAAGACTTCGTTTTCGACGACCGGTTTGCGGGTCCGCACAGCATTATAAAAATTCGCCTGGTGATCGACGGTGTCGCTGTAGCCGGGAGGCGTAACCCAGGATTCGCCGGTGTCGTCGATCTTCGAGGCGAGCGCTGCAGGCAGGGGATGTTCGGCGTGCCACTTCTGCAGATACTGATTGCGCAGCGCGGCGGGCCATCCGTAGATGGAGTAGCCTTCGGGCTCGGGGCGCGTGTCTTCGGGACGGAAGGAGAGCGTGTTGTCTTTGATGATCATCGTGCCCTGAGTGCCGTAGAAGCCGATGAACTCTCCACCGTTGTTGTTGAGGTTGCAGCGCAGAGTGACGCGGAAGTTGGGATAGTCGTAGAGAGTTTCGATGAGGTCGGGGAACTCGCGTCCGTCTTTGAAGTGGTAGAGGCCGCCGCTTGATTGCGCGCGCAGCGCAGGCGCGTTGGTTGAAGTGATGAAGTGAATGCCACTGAGCAGGTGAACGAAGAGGTCGCCGCCGAGTCCCTCGCCGTAGTCGGTGAAGCAGCGCCAGCGGAAGAAACGGTAGGGATCGAAGGAATGATTCGGCGCGCCGATCAAAAATGTTTTCCAGTCGATGGTGGATTCGCTGGCATCGGGAGGGATGGGATAGACCCATGCGCCGGAGGGCGAGTTGCGGTCCCAGTAGGCGTTGATGGAGAAAACTTCGCCGAGCTTTCCGGAGTCGTAAATTTCTTTGGCCTTGGCGTACAGGATAGAACTGACACGCTGGCTGCCGACGGCGACCATGCGTCCGTTTTTGTGCGCGGCTTCGACCATGGCGAATCCTTCTTCGACGGTGTGCGACATGGGCTTTTCGCAGTAGACGTCTTTGCCGGCGGCGCAGGCATCTTCAAAGATGCGGCGATGCTGGTGGTCCATGGTGGCGATGAGGACGGAGTCGACGTCTTTGCGGTCGAGAATGGCGCGGTAGTCTCCCGTGGCGGGGACGCTGGGATTTTTCACGGCCTCCTGCGCGGCGGTGTGGCGGCTGTCGTAGAGATCGCAGACCGCGACGCATTGAATGCCGGGAACGTTGAGCGAAGCCATGAGGTGTTCGCATCCGCGAACGCCGGTGCCGATGGAGGCGAAGCGGACGGTATCGCTGGGTGGAACGGGCTTTCCTGACAAAGTGGCGGCGGAAAGAATGTGCGGCTGAAGAACGTTTTTAGCGACGGTGGTGGATACGAGGGCTCCGGTGCCGATCTGCATGAACTGACGACGGGACAGGGGATTTTTCGACATGGAAAGTTCTCCGCCTTTTGAAAATTAGTTCTCCCAAGCATATCTGGGAGGCGTACGGTTTGGCATTATTGCACAAGGAGCGGGAGTGGAAGCAAATCGATTTTGTAGAGGGCCTGGGTGGTCGTGCCGATGACAGTGCCGGAGGTTCGCGATCTAGGAATCACGTGCCGATATCTTCGTTCCAGAGGTCCGGGTGGGCGCGGATGAAGTCGGCCATCATCTGTATGCATTCGGCGTCGTTGAGGACGACGAGGTCGACTCCACGCTGGCGAAACAGATCTTCGGCGCCGAGGAAATTCTGATTCTCACCGACGATCACGCGCGGGATGCGATAGAGCAGCGCAGTTCCTGTACACATGATGCAGGGGCTGAGAGTACTGACGAGGGTCAGCTGCGGCCAGTCGCGGCGGCGGCCGGCGTTGCGGATGCAAACGGTCTCGGCGTGGGCCGTCGGGTCGCCGGTCTGCACGCGCAGATTGTGGCCGCGAGCCACGATGTTGCCTGAAGGGTCGGCCAGGACGGAGCCGATGGGCAGGCCGCCTTCCGCGAGGCCCAGACGGGCTTCGGCGATTGCAGATTGCAGAAGTTCGTGTGAGTTCATGTTGCGCGTGTTCGTGACCAGCTTGATCGTGCACGAGCATTCTAAGATAGATCAGGGCATAGATCAGGGCAACGTGCGGCGCGGTCTGGACGCGTTCGCCGGTTCGGTGGCCATGAGTCCGATTACGGGCGTGGCGCATCAAAAGTTGGTCGTCTGACAAAAGATATGTATCGAAGAGAGGTACGCCTATGTCGATCCGGCCCATCAAGCGAGTGATTACTTCAAAGCCGACGTTAGAAGGAGCCGGGGTGCATTTGCGCCGCGCGTTTGGCTTCGGCAACACCAAGGAGACTGATCCGTTTCTGCTGCTCGACGATTTTCGCAACGACGTTCCTGCGGACTATCTCGCCGGATTTCCCTGGCATCCGCATCGTGGGATCGAGACGATTACCTATGTGCTCGCGGGGACGGTCGATCACGGAGACAGCATGGGCAACGCGGGCACGATTGGCGCCGGCGATGTGCAGTGGATGACAGCGGGCAGCGGGATTATTCATCAGGAGATGCCGAAGGGTGACCCGACGGGGCGCATGCACGGTTTCCAGTTGTGGGCGAACCTGCCGGCGTCGCTGAAGATGACGACGCCGCGCTACCAGGAAGTGAAGACTGGCGATATTCCCGAGGTGACTGACGATGACGGCACGCGCGTGCGCGTGGTGTGCGGAAGTTTCTGGGGAAAGAAGGGGCCGGTGGATGGAATTGCGGCCGATCCGATTTATCTGGATGTGTCGGTGCCTCCGGGGGAAAAGAAAATTCTGCCGGTGGAGACGACGCGGCATGCGTTCGCCTATGTTTTCGGCGGGAGCGGAAAATTCTGCAACGCATCCGATCCGCTGGCGGTGCCGACGGAGAGCGTGCGCTGGGCGGATACGCATCCGCCGACCGAGGCGGATAATCGATCGCTGATTCTGTTTGATCGCGGCGACGAAGTTGCGGTGCATGCCGGCGAGGATGGGATACGATTTCTGCTGGTCTCGGGCAAGCCGCTGGAAGAGCCGGTGGCGTGGTATGGTCCCATTGTGATGAACACGCAAGAGCAGTTGCAGCAGGCATTTCGCGAACTGGAGCAGGGGAATTTTCTGAAGAAGTAAACGTGTAGAATTCTCCTTCAAGATATTCCAGTGAAGTCATCCCGACGGCCCGCGTTCTTGGCAGCGCGCCGAGGGATCTCCCGGAGGATAGCTCTCATTCTTGGGAGATCCCTCGCTCCGCCTGAAGCGCGGCTTCGATCGGGATGACGTCAACAACGAGTGAGCATCCAAGAATGCCGGAACTTCCCGAAGTTGAAACGATCGCACGCGGCCTCGCCAAGCGCGTGACTGGAGATGCGATTGACTCCGTCTGGCTGGGGCAGAAAAAAGAGCCACTGAAGTCTCCCGCCGCGGAAATTGCCGCGACGCTGGAAGGACGGCGGATTGCATCGATCCGGCGGATGGGCAAGCATATTGTTTTCGATCTGGAAGCGAACGGCGCGGCCGCAGCGAAGCGCCGGGGAAATGGGAAGTCGCCAAACGCGGCGTCTGTTGCGTCGACGCGCGCGCAGCTCATCGTGCATCTGGGCATGACGGGACGTCTGCAGGTTTACGATCCGCAAGCCGAAGTTGAGAAGCATACGCATGCCATACTTAAACTTGTATCGGGCAGGGAGTTGCGCTTCGTCGATCCGCGACGGTTTGGGCGACTCAGCGTAGCGCAGACAGCGAACTTTGATACCACTGGCATCGAGCCGCTGGAGATCGATCTCGATCGATTTATAGCTCTGTTTCGGGGCCGCAAGACTCCGATCAAGAGCGCGCTGCTGAACCAGAAACTGCTGCGCGGAGTGGGGAATATTTACGCCGATGAATCTTTGTTTCGGGCCGGAATTCGGCCGCGGCGGCGCGCTGCGACCATCACTCGAGATCAATTCGCGAAGCTGCTAACGGCGGTGCAGGAAGTGCTGAAGGAAGCGATTGCGCTGGGCGGATCATCGATTTCCGACTACGTGGACGCGGACGGTGAAGAGGGATTCTTTCAGTTGCAACATCGCGTCTACGGACGCGAAGGCGAGCCGTGTGTCGCGTGCAAGACGGCGGTCAATCGTGTGGTGATTGCCGGTCGCAGCAGCCATTACTGCCCCAAGTGCCAGAAGTAGTCCGCAATTTCAGATTGAAATTTGAGATTGCAGATTTGACGAGAAATCTCCCGGGCAAGGGTTTGTGCCGAGGGAAATCCCTCGCTTCACCGGAAAAACGGCTCCGCTCGGGATGACCCACCCAACAAAGCTTCGGCTGCGTGTTAACCTGTATCGCCTATGCCGGATTTCTCCATTGGCGTTGATCTTGGCGGCACCAATCTGCGCATTGCGGCGGTGAGCACCGATGGCCAGCTGCTCGAAAAAGTCACGCTGGGCACCAAGGTTGCGCTGGGCCCGAATCACGTGATCGGCGAAATGTGCGAGGCCATCCATCGGCTCACCGGCCAATATCGCGCGGGCGGCGCGCTGATCGGCGCGGGGATTGGGATTCCGGGGATCATCGATCTGGAAGCGGGGGTGGTGCGAAAATCGGCGAATCTGGCCGGGTGGGAAGATTATCCCGTGCGCAGCGAGATCGAACGAAGACTCGGTGCGCGCATTTTTCTGGAGAATGATGCGAAGGTGGCGGCGCTGGGCGAGAAGTGGCTGGGCGCGGCACGCGACGTCGACGATATGGCGATGATCACCCTGGGCACCGGGATCGGCGGGGCGATTGTGCTCAACGGCAGAATTTTTCACGGCATGAACGGGATGGCGGGCGAATTCGGCCACGTGACGATCGAGCCGAATGGAGTGCCGTGCGGCTGCGGCAATCACGGCTGCGCGGAGCGTTACGCCTCGGCGACGGGCGTGGTGCGCATGGCGCGCGAGGCGATTGAGTCGGGCGAGGCGCCGGAATTGGCCAAGGCCGCGGGGCCTAATGCGGAGTTCAGCGCGAAATCGATTTACAATCTCGCGATTCAGGGAGACCCGGCGGCGCAGAAGATTTTCGTGCGTTTCGGCCGCGCCCTGGGCCTGATGCTGGCGGATCTGGTGAACATTCTCAATCTCAATATGTTTGTGATTGGCGGAGGCGTTTCGAGCGCGTGGGACGCATTCAGTCCGAGCATGTTCCAGGAGTTGCGCGAGCGTTCTCTAATTTATGTGGCGACCGAGCCCGATGATCCTCAAAAACAAGAGTTACGAGGAAAAGAACAAGGCGCGAGGGCGCAGATTGTGACCCGGACGCGGCGAAAGACCATCATCACACGCGCGCTCTTGGGAAGTGATGCGGGTTTGTACGGCGGGGCGAGGCTGCCTACGCTGTAGCAATCTCTAAATCAGATCGCCTCATGAGCGCCGATCCGCGCGGGGCGAAGCATCATGGATTTTGCGCGCTGCGTCGAGGCAAGAACGATTCTGTTCCTGCGTCCCGATGGTAACGCGAATGCACTCGGGGGCGCCCCAGCCGCCGAGCGGACGCACGCTCACTCCCTGCTGGCGCAGCCGTTCCGCGAGAGGCGCTGCGTCTTCTCCGACATCGCAATACAGAAAATTTGCCCACGTGGGAACGACGCGATAGCCGAGTTCGGATAATCCCACGCCGAGGATTTGCGCCTGCGCCGCGTTGTTGGAGACGACGCGTTCGATGTGAGTGGAATCATCGAGCGCGGCGAGCGCGGCGGCCTGCGCGACTGAAGAAACAGAAAAAGTATTGCGCATGCGGGCACAATAGGCGAGCAGTTCAGCCGGGCCGATGCCGTAGCCGATGCGGAGTCCGGCCAATCCGTGGGCTTTTGAAAACGTGCGCAGCACGATGAGGCTGGCTCCGCGCTGGACATGCTCGATCGAATTCGGATATTCGACCCGCCGCAGAGCCGCGAAGCGCGCGGCAAATTCGTAATAGGCTTCGTCGAGCACGACGACGACGTGTCCGGGAACCTGCGAGAGGAAGTGGTCGACGGCCGCGGCGTCGCACATGGTTCCGGTGGGATTGTTGGGATTGGGCAGAAAGATGAGGCGCGTGTCTTCGTTGACGGCGTCGAGGATGGCGGCCAGATCGAAATGATCGTCGCGCATGGGAGCTTCGATTAGCTGGCCGCCCGAGGCGTGCACGGCCATTCCATAGACGACAAACGAGCGCTTGCTCGTGACCGCGTTCAGGCCGGGGGCGAGCATGGTTTGGCAGAGAAGACTGAGCAAACCGGTCGAGCCGGCGGTGACCAGAACCTGCTCCACGCTTACGCCGTGGCGCGCGGCGAGTTTGCCGCGGAGTTCGTCGCAGTCGTCATCGGGATAAGACTGTGCCGCGGCCAGCGCCGGCCCGATGGCTTCGATGGCGCGCGGCGAAGGGCCAAAAGGATTTTCGTTGGAGTCGAGCCGGATGAGACGCGGCTGGATTTCCTCGGGCATTCTGCGCGGCGGCGGGGCCGGCAGATAGGTTTCCATTTCCCGCGCCGGTTTCGAAACCAGATCAAAGAATCGGCTCATAGCTGCCGCAAGCCTTTCGCGCGTTTCGATCGAGCAGCCACTGCGATCATGATGCGGATCTTCGGCTGCCCGCTCCGCTGGCCGATTTCAGCCGCTCGACCTCTTTCAGCGTGAGCTGGCGAAATTCCCCGGGCGGAACGTCGAGGGTGAGCGGGCCATAGCGCACGCGCTTGATTTTTTCTACATGGTGGCCGACCGCTTCGAACATGCGCCGAATCTGGCGATTGCGTCCCTCGACCAGGGTGATTTCATACCAGGGATTGGCGGCTTCCTTCACGATGCGCACGACGGACGGACCGGAGCGGACACGGCGGCCGTCATCGGTGGAAATGGAAACTCCCGCGCGAAGTTTGGCGATAGCGTCCTCTTTAGGCGTGCCGGCGACTTTCACAAGATAAGTTTTCGGCACGTGCGAAGCGGCCTTCATGAGCCGGTGCGCGAGTTCGCCGTCGTTGGTCATGAGCAGCAGGCCTTCGCTCGCGTAGTCGAGGCGGCCGATGGGATAGACGCGTCCCTTCACGCCGTGAATGAGGTCCATGACAGTGGGGCGTTTTTCGGGATCGCTCACAGTGGTGACGTAACCCTTGGGCTTGTTAAGCAGAAGATAGATGTGGCGCTGGGCGCCGTGGAGCAGCTTTCCGTTGACGCGAATGTGATCAGCTTCAGAGTCGGCCTTGCTGCCCAGTTCAGTGACAATCTGCCCGTTGACCTGCACGTGGCCGGAGCTGATCAGTTCCTCTGCCTTGCGGCGCGAGGCGACGCCGGCAGCCGCGATGATTTTTTGCAGGCGTTCGAGAGGCATGATGGTCGGCCTTTAAAGCGGCGACCTCGCAATAAAAAAATGAACGCGAAGGTCGCGAAGAAAATCCGCGAAGAACGCGAAGTCAGAACTCAGCCCGCTTTTTCTTCCGTCTGTGCATCCGTTGGAACTGCATCGGCCTCAGGGGCGGTTCCTTGCTGAACGATCTGCGGCCCTGCGCTCTCGGCGGGAATCAATTCTGCCTGAAACGATTCCGCGACCAGTTTCTCAAACTCCTCCATGCTGGGAAGTTCACTGACTTCCTTCAGGCCGAAGCGCAACAGGAATTCTTTAGTCGTCTTGTAGAGAATCGGACGACCGATGACTTGTTTGCGCCCGGCGGTGGTGATGAGTTTGCGATCGAGCAGCGTGCCGATGACGCCGCCGCAGTCGACGCCGCGAATGTCGTTGATCTCGGGCACCGTCACGGGCTGGCGATAGGCGATGACAGCGAGCGTTTCGAGCGCGGGCATGGAAAGACGATTGGGCGGCTTCAGGCTCTTGGCGAAGGCGCGCACAACCTCGTGTTGCTCGGGCTTGGTGGACATGCGATATCCGCCGGCAACCTGGCGAATTTCGACGCCGTGGCCGGGCGCGTTGTATTCGGTGATAAGTTCTTCCACGCCGGAGCGCGCGCGCGATTTGATCTCGGCCTCGTCGGTCACGCCTTCGGCGACGACGGAATCTTTGACGAGAGCAGTGATCTGCTCCAGCGTGACCGGCGTTTCAGCAGCGTAGATGATGGCTTCGATTTGGGCTTTTAGACTCATGTTTCAAAGCTTCAAGGTTTCAAGATCTAAGCCGAAGGCGGGCTTAAGTTTTCGGGTATTTCCATGCCAAACTTGCGCCGCACTTCGTCGCGCAACCACGCCTCGGCCGCGGGGCGGGAGCGGAACGTGTGCGTGGACCACCCCGGACGTTCCGTGAGCATCTCCCACATGCGCGACATGCCGAAGCTGTAATCGCTCGGAACGACGACGGCGGTGACCAGTTCGGGCAGCAAGGCCGCCAGTTGATCGTCTTGCCGCCGAATGGTGCGGACCTCGTCCGGCGAAATCTCCAGCCGCGCAGCGGTTTCGTCAATCAGCAGCCAGCGGACTCCTTCGTAACTTTTCGACTGCATGATCCGCTCATTGTTAGCAACCAGTTCCTTTCCCGTGAGCACGCCGTGGCAAATCCACAGCCGACCCATGCCGTTCTGAAAAGTGTGCGCCTCAACTGGCATTGGCGTTGAAATCCATTTTGCCGACAAGCCGCTCGCGACGCCGTCGTGCTCACCCACTATCTCAATTTTCATCTCCAGTCGTCGCGAACGGCGGACTGCTCCTTCATAATTTCGTCAAAGTGCGTGTGCTTGCGGACGGCGATTTCGCCAAACAGCCGCTCCTGGCGAACCTGGATTGCCTGCAGCCGAACGAGTTCGAGCAGGGCCAGAAACATGCACACCAGCGCGGAGCGCGACGGCATACGCATGAGGAGCTGTTTCAGGCGGATGGGCCGATCTTCGAGCGAGAGCCGACGGCGCAGATAGTCGATCATCTGTCCTACGGTGACGGTTTCCTCATCGACGCTGAGCACGGGACGCGTGCGCACGCGCTCGAGCACCTGCTGAAAAGTTTTGACCAGGTCGATGACGTCGACGGCCAGTTCAGGCTCGGCGCCTTCGGAGTCGATGAACTCTTTCAGCGCCGGATTCGAAAGCACTGCGTCTTCGATCTGCTGTTTTTGTAGAAGCATCTGCGCCGCGGACTTGAATTTTTCGTGCTCCAGCAGGCGGTTGACCAGCTCGCTGCGCGGATCGTCCTGCTCTTCGGCGGGTGCGTCGGGATCGCGCGGCAGCAGCATCTTCGACTTGATATGGATGAGCACGGCCGCCATATAAATGAACTCGGCGGCGACGTTCACGTCGAGCTCGCGAATTTTTTCGACGTAAGCCAGATACTGCGCCGTGATTTTCGCGATGGGAATTTCGTAAATGTTGATGTCCTGCTTGCGAATCAGATCGAGCAGAAGATCGAGCGGTCCCTCGTAAAGTTCGCCGACGGCAACGGCGAAGGGAAAGTCGTTCTCTTCTTTCTTGGCGGCGGGCTTCGACGACGGAGCGGCGATGATCGCAGCCGCGATAGGTGCCGTTGCGCAAGTCGCGAGTTTTGTGTCTTCGCTCATGTAAGATCTGGCTTCATGCAAACCAGTGTTCATTCAAGTCGGCTTGCGTGGAGAGCTGCAGGTACGTAGGTCCTTCGCTTCGCTCAGGATGACAAGCCGTTTTGATCCACCAGAGATTTCTACTGCTGTGCAACTTTCGGAGCTTCGTAATCGAGCGACATTTCCATGGCCGCGCGAACATCTTTCATGGTTTCAGCCGCGGCGGCGCTGGCCCGCCGTGTGCCGTCTTCCAGAATATCCCAGGCGAGGCGCGGATTTTCCTCATATTTTCGACGGCGCTCCTGCATGGGATTGAGCAGGCTGACCAGCGCGTCGGCGGCCCATCCCTTGCACTCAATGCAGCCAATGCCGGCCGAGCGGCAGCCTTCGTTGACCTTGGCCATGGTTTCTTTGCTGCTGAAGATCTTGTGCAGATCGCCGACGGGGCAGACATCGGGATTGCCGGGATCGGAGCGGCGCACGCGGGCCGGATCGGTAACCATGGTCTTCAACTTCTGGCGCACGACCGGCTCGGGATCGGCCAGCAGGATGGCATTGCCGTAGGATTTCGACATTTTGCGGCCGTCTGTTCCGGGGAGTCTTGGCGAGGGAGTCAGCAGCGATTGCGGCTCAGGAAAAACGGGTTGGCCGGTGCCATAAAATCCGTTAAACCTGCGCGCGATCTCGCGGGTGAGTTCGATGTGCGCGACCTGGTCTTCGCCGACGGGCACAACGTCGGCCTTGTAGGCGAGAATATCGGCGGCCTGCAGCACGGGATAGCCGAGAAATCCGTAGGTTCCGAGATCTTTGTCCCTGATGTTTTCCCGTTGCTCCTTATAAGTGGGTACGCGTTCGAGCCAGCCAAGCGGCGTGATCATGGAAAGCAGCAGGTGCAGCTCGGCGTGTGCCGGAATGTGCGATTGCAGAAAAATCACTGAGCGCTCGGGATCGAGCCCGGCGGCCAGGAAGTCGAAGGCGGCTTCGAGCGAATTGCTCTTTACCTGGGAGGTGTCGGCGTAGTCAGTGGTGAGAGCATGCCAGTCGACGACGCAGAAGAAGCACTCGTACTCGTCCTGCATGCGCACCCAATTCTGCAGCGCGCCAACATAGTTGCCGAGGTGCAGCTTGCCGGTGGGGCGCATCCCGCTGAGCACGCGTTTGCGCGATTTGGAAGCAGGAGTCATTTTTTATGAAATTCGGCCCTCGAGGCCGCGAACACGCGCCTGACCTTGCACTGAAGTCTGTGAAGTGTCATGCAGAGGTATGTTCGATACTATCATGCGGAACGGCGGAATTTCGCATAGGGAAGCGTGTTCACGGGTGAGTTCCGGGTGCCTGCGTCATCGGGCGGGCTTGCGTTTCTAACGAAGAAAGCCGCGCTGCGCGTGCCCGATGTTGTGCGGCAAAATGCAGCGCGGTGCAACGAGCGAGCCAACAATTTGGTGATGCGAGCGGGTTTACGCGAACAGGCCCAATCCGCCATTCAAGCCGATCGAAGAGCTGGAGCTAGCGTAGTACTCCAGACCAACGCCGCCGTTCAGTCCAAGCGAGCCATCGCTTTCGTTGGAGTTTTCGAGGCCGAACGTGCCCGATCCGGAAAGAACGCTCAGCAGATCGGGAAAGCCGCCCGATCCGACATCCGCCAATAGACCGATCATAGGTATTACCCCCTTGGCGCATTCATCGGCGCGGGCGAGAGCAGAATCAGGCGAGAAGACAAATTTTGCCGCCGGAAACTCTTCGTTGGGATACGCCCATTCGGGGAGTCACTCTTGAGGGTTGCCTAAGTTCGCCAGCTTCCGAATGCTTTATAATGCGCGCTCGTTGTGGCACGCGCCTCTGACCCCTGTGGCTACTCTCGCTCGCAAACTGCGCATCGTCGACTACTTCACGCTGGGATGGGGAAGCATGGTGGGCGTGGGCTGGCTGGTCGTGATGGATGACTGGCTGCTGCGCGGTGGCGCGCTGGGAGCGCTGCTCGGTTTCGTGATCGGCGGCACGGTACTGCTTCCTATCGCGTGGGTCTATGGAAAACTGGTTGCGGCTATGCCCGATGCGGCGGGAGAGATTGCCTACACATCCGCTGCCTTTGCCCCGGCCAAATTTTCGCGACGCATCAGCTTCGCCACCGGCTGGGTGATGCTGCTGACGTACTTCATCGTTTGTCCGTGGGAGGCGGTTGCGGTGGGGCGCATCGCGGCCTACATATTTCCCTGGCTCGATTCCGTGGAACTCTACCGCATCGGCAGCCACCCGGTGTTCTTGCCGCGGCTCGTGATCGGGCTGGCGTTGACCGGCCTGCTCACGGTGTTGAACTATCGCGGAGTTCGCCTGAGTGCGACATTTCAGAACTGGACCAGCTTCGGAACGCTCGGACTGTTCCTGATTTTCGCGATAGCCGGAGTGAGCCGCGGATCGCCGGCGAACTTTCCGCCGTTGTTCACGCATACGCCGCCGATTTCCGTTCTGCTGGTCACGCAGATCGTGCCCTATTTCATGGCAGGGTTCGAATCGGTGGGCAAGGCCGCCGAAGAGGCCAGCCCGGAGTTTGGACCGCGCAGTTTTCTCGTGGCCATGGCGATGGCGATCGGCGTAGCAATTCTTTTCTATGCGAGCATCGTCGCTGCCGTGGCGTTCGTGGCGCCGTGGCGGCGCTTGACCGATACGCCGTTTATGACCGCGTTTGCCTTTCAGCATGCCGTGGGGGCACGCTGGATTGTCGACATTATTCTGGCGGCGGCTCTATGCTCGCTGTTCAAATGCTTCAATGGAAACTTCGTCGCGGCCAGCCGCCTGGTGTTCGCGCTGGGCCGGCGCGGCATGATCGACGCGAGAGCGGGAGCGATTCACACGCGGTATCAAACGCCATCGGCTGCGGTGCTGTTCGTGGGAATCGCGACTGCAGTGTGCATGCTGCTGGGCGATGCGATTCTGGTTCCCGTCACCGAGGTCGGTTCCGTGGCGTGCGCCATCGGATGGTCGGCGGCGTGTTTGGCATGCCTGGCACTGGCGGCACGAAAAGACTCAAGCGCAGTGACGCTGACAATTGGCGGAAGGATCGTGGCCGCGTTCGGGTTGCTGGTGGGGATGGCGATGATCCTCATGAAAGTGCTGCCCTTCGTTCCGGGTCATTTCAGCGTGTATGAGTGGATTGCTTTTGCCGTCTGGATTGCGGCCGGCATTACTCTGGCGAGAGTGAGCGTGAGGGATCGTGAGAATGCGGAAAGCAGGGTGTGAGGGAGAGCACGGCCCCAATGATCTTCTTTAACACGATCTTCTTTAAAGTGATCTTCTCGACGACGAGCTTCTATAAACCGGCCTTGAAGTCGGTGAGGGCGCTTTTCATTTCCGCAGGCGTTCTCTTCCTTGCATGTGCGTGCGCCTTTGGGCAAGCGCCCGCGCCACTCGATGTCGTCATCACCAACGGGCACATTATCGATGGTACTGGCTCGCCGTGGTACTCGGGCGATGTCGGCATTCGCGACGGCAAGATTGCTGCGATCGGCAATCTGACGGAAGCACCGCGCAAGCGCACGATTGATGCCGCCGGAAAAGTCGTGGCTCCGGGATTCATTGACATGCTTGGCCAGTCCGAGATGACGATCATGGTGGATCCGCGACTGCCGTCGAAAATTTATCAGGGCATCACGACGGAGATCACGGGCGAGGGTACTTCCATCGCGCCCCTCAACGACGCAATCATTGAATCCGATCGCAAAGGCTACGACTATTACAAGATCACGCCTGACTGGCGAACGTTCCGGCAATATTTTGCGCGGCTGGAAAGGCAGGGAATTGGAATTAACGTAACTGACTACGTGGGCGCGACGCAGGTGCGGCGCATGGTGCTGGGCGATGAAGACATGCAACCGACGGCGGCGCAACTCGATCAGATGCGGGCGCTGGTGCGCGACGCGATGAAAGATGGAGCGGTGGGCGTTTCGACTGCGCTCGAGTATGCTCCCGCGCCATATGCCAAGACTGACGAACTCATCGTACTGGCGGCAGAGGCGGCAAAGTTCGGCGGCATCTATGCCACGCACATGCGCAGCGAAAGCGATGCGGTGCTCGAGGCCATCGACGAGGCGTTGCGCATCGGGCGCGAAGCGCACATTCCGGTGGAGATATGGCACATCAAGGTCGCGGGCAAGGCCAACTGGGGACGCATGCCTGAAGTTGTGGCCAAGATCAATGCGGCGCGTGCCGCCGGGGCCGACGTCAGCGCGAATACTTACGCCTACACCGCGTGGTTCAACGACTTTTCCGCGTTCATTCCAGCGTGGGCACATGACGGCGGTACCGCGAAGCTGGTCGAACGCCTGAAAGATCCGCTGATGCGTGAGCGCATCCGCAAAGATATGCTGACGCCCTCGCACGACTGGGACAATGAATGGCAGGAAATTCCTGGGCCTGAGGCGATCATGATCGGCGCCGTGCAAAATCCGGAGTTGAAGCCCATGCAGGGCAAGCGCCTTTCCGAGATCGCGAAATTATGGAATAAAGATCCGATCGACGCGCTGTTCGATTTTCTGATTCAAGATCCATCGACGGGAGTGGCGGTGTTTGGCATGTCGCAGCCGGATGTGACGCTCGCACTCCAGCAGCCGTGGGTTTCGATCGACAACGATTCGGAGGGAACGTCGCCGGAAGGAATTCTTGGCCAGGCGCATCCGCATCCGCGTGCCTATGGTACGTTTCCACGAATCTTGAGCAAGTACGTGCGCGAAGAAAAAGTTTTGTCGCTCGAAGACGCGATCCGAAAATTTTCCGCGTTGCCGGCGCAGCGTATGCGGCTCACCGATCGCGGCGTGCTCAAAACCGGAATGTGGGCTGATATTACGATTTTCGATCCCGCGACGATTCATGACCGCGCCACATTCGACAATCCCAATCAGCTTTCCGACGGGATGGAATATGTTCTGGTGAATGGAACGCCGGTGATCGAACAGGGCAAGATGACGGGAGCGCTTCCCGGTAAAGTGCTGCGCGGCCCAGGATATGTTCCGTAGAAAATCTATTTCGGTTCCGATTTGAGTTGCGCTTGTTCCGCACCGGGGAGGGACACAACATGCGGCTCCAACAATGTGCCCCGGATCGCATACACATCGCCCGAGCTGCTGGCCGTGCGCGCAAGTTTCAGATCCAGCTGACGATTGAGAGAGGCCGTTCCGCTCAATTGAAATTTGCCACCGGGTGATTCGAGCATTCCCTCGGTGAGATCGAATTTTCCATCTGCGAGGCGCGCCCGGGCCGAAAGCCGCACGATCTTAAGCGGCTGAGCATTGTCGGCGAGGGAGACGCGCGGCCAGTTGCCATCGCGAACTTCGAATTGCAAACTACCCTCGGCCGAGGTCCAGAATTCATCTTCCTTGGTGCACTCGCCTTTGATTTCGTAGGCCGCGCTGGCTGTTCCGGAGATCACGTGGTACTTGGTCATGTCCGCGAGTTGCGAGAGCGAAATGCCGGTGAGGCTGCCGTTTCCGCTGCACGGCCACGGTGTCGTAGTGAAGTCTGCCTGCCAGTCACCAAGATATCTTCCGCTGAGAAAATCGGCGCTCAGTTCGGGGATCTGTAATTTTCCTTTGTCCAGGTTCAAAGTTGCCGAGGCGTGAGTTGCGACAATGTTTTGAAACTCCAGTCGGCCGATGGTTAGCTGTCCAGTTGCGCGCAGGGTCGCGAGGAGATTCGGCGCCGATTGAGCACTGGACCCCAGCAACTCATACCACGCTTTACTCTTTTTGCGCGGGCTGACCCAATTGGTTAAAGCAGTCAGCGAAATCTGGCTCGCATTCAATTTGAAATGAAATTCGCAGGCGGAAGGAACTCCGCAGCCGCGCGGCATTTCGAGCGATCCGGTCCATTGCGTGTCGGCAGCGCGGGCGTTCAACTTCGCCACTAGCACGGCATCAGAAAAAAACTGCAACTCGGCCGAGGAGATTTCCACGGGAGCCAGCGTTCCGCGCAGCGTCGCCTGCACATTGCGTAGTCTGGCGATACCGGTGATCTGAGCCGGGGAGAATCCTGCAGGAGTGCCGGCCCACGCGCCGCCGACTTGCAAGTCAACATCGGCCGTACCATCGGCTGTGGTTTGCAGAGCAGGCAGGCCGAAGATCCCGGCCGCACGCAGCGTTTTCGCGATCTCGGCCTCGCCATTAAGGAATGCGTGATAGCCTGTGCGGTCGATCCATCCCCGCGCCGTTGGAGCCGATGCCGTTGGAGCGGACGCTCGCCCGATCGCGACGAGGAAAGGTCCGAATTCGAGATGTGGGCCAGCAACTGTCTGCGCGAGATTGCGAAATGTACTCTTGGTCGGTAGAAAATTTTTCGGCAAAGCGCCGTTGCTCACCGCGATCGGAATTGTGACCGGACCGATGGCCGCGTTGCCGGTAGCCGACGCGAGTCGAAGGCCTTCGATTTCCCCTTTGCCAGAGAGCTGCAGGGGCGCGGCCCCGTCTTCTTGCAATGTTACAGCGCCCTGCACCGTGCCGGTGACGACCAGATCCTCCGGCAGATTCTTCTTGGCGCGCTCGACCAGCGTCGCCGCGGCGCTTGCCGGAACGTCGGCTGCTGTCAGCACCAATTGATAATGATGGCTTCCGGGAAGGCCCATGCTGCCAGTCAGACGCATTTCCCCCGATGCAACGGGAGCGCGGCAGGCGATTTCGCCGAACAGATGATCCGGGGCACTATAGTGGGCGTCGCAGTGGCCGGCGAGCTTCAGCGCTTCGCCCGCGGTGATGTCGTAGCGGCGGAAATCCTGGATCGAAGCGTCGCTCGCAATCTGCAAATTCGACGGCATGCCGTGGAGCGTCGCGTCGAGTTGAACCCCGCCGCGCCACCCCTTATCGCTGCCGGTGAACAGCTTGGTGAGTTGGCCAAGTTGTGCGCGGCTCCATTCCAGGCGGAAGTCAAGCGGAGTGTCGCGAAGATTTCCCGCGCGCTGCCAGGTGCCATTCACCTGCAAAATGCCGGTGTCGCTCAGATTCAAGTCGGTGCGCGTGGGTTGCGCCTTCAAACGGAGGCCCCAGGCATTCTCCGAATCCTGCCACAGGGAGAAATCCGCGTTGATCAGGGCGTAAGGTTTTTTCTCGCTGCCCTGTTTGAAATTGATGCGAGCGGAACTGGCCTGGATGTAGGGAAATGCCGGCCGCGGCTCCGACTTTGCTTTTGCCGTCGGCGCCAGCGAGGCGTGAGCGGTGCGCTCGATGAGCGCCTCCAGATTCCATCCGCCATTCACTCCGTGCACCAGGTTAAGGCTGGGCTCAGTCAATTCGAGGTGCGCGATTTCCAAACGACCACGCAACAAGGAAGTCAGACGCAACGCCGCCGTCACTTCGCTGGCCCGCAAGATAGGCTCGGCTCCAAACGCGGGATCGTCGTAGACCACCAGATTTTCCAGATCGAAGCCGGGACGCGGAAGAATTCGAAAATGCACGCTGCCGATATCTACCGGACGCGCTACTGCTGAACTGATCGAAGCGATGATTCTCGATTTCAGGCGAGAGGCGCCGGGGCGCAGAAGAAAAAGAAACAGCAGGATCAGGACTGCTGCCGCGATCTTCCGCCGTCGGGTGGAGAATATCTTCACAGCGCCCTCACGAAGTCTTCGCGGGGCCTCACCTTACGACCTGCAAAGTCCGTTTCCAGCGGGTTTCATCGAAAAAGTGGATCACCACTTTCCCGAGAAACATCAGGCGATCGCCCCAGCTGGTTTTCGTGTATTGATCTTCCGGCGTCTCGAACGACCAATAGATGAACATGGGACGCCCAATGATATTTTCCTTTGGAATGAATCCCCAATAGCGGCTGTCGAGGCTGACTGCGCGATGATCGCCCATGGCGAAGTAATGGCCGGGCGGCACGACCAGATCGCCACCCTGAATATAGGTGGGCAGATCGACCATCCAGTTAGCGGAAAGATTGTCGAAATCGGAAGGCGGCACACTGGGAAAATTCAGGCGGTACGCGTCATCCGGACGCTCGCCGTCGTGGTCGATGTACGGCTCGTTAAGGGCTACGCCGTTACGGTAAACGACTCCATTGCGTAGATGAATGCGGTCGCCGGGCAATCCGATGATGCGCTTCACCACATAAATTCCCGCCTGCTGCGGATCGGGATGCAAAAAAACGACGATGTCCTGAAAGTGAACATCGCGGTAAGGCAGCAGCGGACCGGCCCAGTTCGTTTTCGGGGCAAATTGAACGCGGTTGACAAAGACGTGGTCGCCGATCAGGAGGGTATTCTCCATCGAGCTGGAAGGAATCTCGAACGCCTGCACGATGAAGGTGATGATGAACAGCCCTGTCACGAGAACCGCCGCGAGCGAGGCCAGAAACTCGACGGTCGTTTCTTTCGGCTTCTCTGCCGTCTCGTCCGCCGGGCGTCCTGCTCTCGCTTGTGTTTGCGCGCCGTTACGTTCTACGGTGTTTTCTTTCTGGGCCACGTTCATCGTCCTTGCCAACACATAAGATCAGTGTACCAGCCGCAGCGTGCGGTTCCAGCGCGTGATCTGAAACAGGTGCGTCACCGCATAGGCGAGATGATAAAGCCGCTCGGAGAGAGATGCGGTCATGCGCGGATCCTGCCAGCCCTTGACGGACCAGTAGATCAGCAGCGGCCGCCCGATAATATTTTCCCGCGGCACGAATCCCCAGTAGCGGCTGTCCTCGCTGTCGTCGCGATTATCGCCCATCACGAAGTAATAGCCTTCGGGAATGATCAACTCTCCATCTTCGACGAATTTGTGCATCTGCTGCCACCACTTGCCTTCCATGCGCGGCGCGGCAATGTCGAGGCGCGGGAAAAAATCCCGGAACATGTCATTGGGCGGATACAGAAAATGCACATAAGGCTCGTCGATCGGCTTTCCGTTGATGAAGACTTTCTTGCTCACCATTTTCAGGCGGTCGCCGGGAAGTCCAATCACGCGCTTTACGAAATGCTGCGTGGGATCGACCGGATAATGAAAGACGATGATGTCTCCGCGGGCAATCTTCTGGTAGGGCATGAGGAAATCGCCGAATCTTCGCCCGCCATAGCACAGCTTGTTGACCAGCAGGTAATCGCCCACCAACAACGTGTTTTCCATCGACTCCGAGGGAATCTGGAAGGCCTGCACGATGAAGGTGATCACGAAGATCGCGATCACGACCGTGCCAATCAGGGATTGCAGCGAGCCAATGACGTCGGTACCGAAAGTGCTGACGATATGTCGATCGCGGGAATCCATGAATTCGAGTTATCCGTCTCTTAGTGGCCGGTTCTTTCTGGTCCGGCGCTGTTTTCCACTCGAGCTTGCGGTGCATGACCGCTCTTCGCTTCCGGCGCCTTCGATTGCGACGCGAGAAAGGTCAGCAGTTGCCGCGCCGCATCCTGCTCGGCCATTTTCTTGGTAGAACCCTGAGCACGGCCCACAAACGCCGGCTCTTTCCCATTCCTGGTATCCAGACGCGCTTCGACGGTAAACGTCTTGCTGTGCTCCGGACCGGCCTGCTCCACCAGCACGTATGCGGGTTGCGGCAAGCCCAGGCCCTGCACCGCTTCCTGCAGAGCTGACTTGAAATCCGTCACCGGAAGCGTTCCGCCCAGACTCTGCATCCGCTCAAGTTCCGGAGCAATCACCTTGTTCAAGACAAATTCGCGCGCGACTTCAAGACCGCCATCGAGGTAGATGGCCGCCAGGATCGCTTCCAGAGCATCAACCAGCAATGCCGTCTTGGAGCGTCCGCCGCTTTTCTCTTCGCCGCGGCCCAGCCGGAGATAGTGACCGAGTTCCAACTCCTGGGCCACGCGGATCAAATGCCGCTCACTAACCAGATGCGCGCGGAGCTTGGAGAGTTCACCTTCGCGAAATTGCGGAAAGCGTTGAAATAACTCTTCGCTGGTGATGAGCGAGAGCACCGCGTCGCCCAGAAACTCGAGCTGCTCGTTATCGCTGACTTTGTATTTGCCTTCGCCCGCATGCTGCGCTTCCTGCTCCCGCGCCTGCGAGCTGTGCGTGACCGCTTGCTCGATGACTGCCCGGCGCCGGAAGTGATATCCGAGTCCCGCTTCAAGCGCCGTGATTTCGCGTTCCTTCATTGAATTTTGATCGTTATCTCGTGAGCTATGTCGTGGGCGACGTTTCGCCACCATCGCGATTTCGCGAGAGAAGATCTAACTCGCCCGCCGCGTCATATCTTTCGTGCGCGCAGTGGCCGCACGCCTGGTTGTTTCTTATGGGACGCGATCCAGAACCGACAAAAAATCCGGTTTAATTCTTGGTGGCACCGCCGGGAGCGCTTCCACTGCTCAGCTTGGTCAGACGATCCTTTTCGTCCCGCGCCGCCTTGCCGACGCCGGAGTCGGGATGGTCCTTGGTGAGGTCGATCGCCTGGTCGGCATATTTCATCGCCTCGGGAAACTTGTTCTGCATGTCGAGAGCAACCGCAAGACGGAACACGGCCACGCTGTCGGGCTGCTGCGGGAACACGTCAATCGATTTTCGCAGATTGGTTTCGGCTCCCGGCCAGTCGTTGATTTTGAATGCCACCGTGCCCAGCACCTCGTAGCCTTCCGAGCGCAGATAATTCTTGAACGCAGCCAGCTGAGCGGGATCGTAGCCGGTGGTCGGAAGATCGGTATCGATGGTCACCAGGGCGCGTTCGGCGTCCTTTTTTACTTCAGCGACGCGCTGATCCTTGTCAAGGTCGGTGTCGTGCAATTGTTCGGCCTCGACCTGCGCTACACCGAGCAGAGCCTCAGGATCGTCGGGGTCGTAGGTGAGCGCCTTACGCGCCATCTCCATCATTTTGTCGCCATCATTGGACTGCTGGTATTTCTGCATGGCGGCCTTGTAGAGCATCACGCGCAGTTCGCTGGTGGGATACTTGGCGGCGAAATCGTCGGCCGCCTTGGCTACGGCCGCCGCGTCGGGCAATTGCCGGGCCGCGTTATAGGCCTGAAACTCTTCCTGCGTCTTGGCCTGTGGCGGCCGCTTGCCCTGCGGCGCTGCCGAATTCTGTGTTGCCGGAGCTGTCGAATTTTGTGTTGCCGGTTGCGTGTTCGATTGCCCGAAGCTCGACACGCTCACTCCCAGCACTGCGATCATAATCGCCCTTCGCCTCATGCCCATCTCCTAATGAGTTATCTCGATAACCCAGAATTCTATCGCAGCCGCAGGTCCCACCTTAAAGTTTTGCGTCTTAATTGGGAGCTTACCCTTGACAGTTGGCGATTATTGGCCGACGACCACCGGCCGATGACTGACGACGGCTTCTATTGCGGTTTCACCGGCGGCTCGTAGGCCTGCTGCAACCCGCGTTCGGCGGCGGCTTTTACTTCCGGCAATGCCGCGCCTGCCGTCAGCGCGGCGCGATATTCATTCATCGCCGCTTCACGCTCCTCTTTCATATCCAGAATCCTGCCGACGTAAACGTGCGACCATGCCACCACTTTCGGATCCCTGGTCGCCTGAATCGCTTTCTGAAAATTATCGAGCGCGCCCTCGCGATCCTTGTTCGCCACGGCCACATTCGCCAGAATGAAGAAGGCGCGCCCCTGATCTCCGATTTTCTTATCAATCGCTTCCTGCGCCAACTCCTGCGCGCCCTTGGCGTCCCCGGCCTTCAGGCGCTGTTCGGCGGTGTAAAGCATGCGCCGGTCTTCCAGCTTGGAGAGCTGCACCACCTCCGGCTGCACCACGTCAGTGAATTGCACCTGCGCGGCCGCCTTCTGCTCCTTGCCGATGTCGATAGCATCCAGAATGTCGCCATACGCCTCGCGCAGTCCAGCGGGGTCTTTTTCAAAGGTCAGCAGCGAATTGTAAAAATAGTGCGTCAAGATGTATCCCTGCTTGACCGCATCTTCCACCGCCTGCTCGCGCATGGCCTCGGGTGTCTGCTTGCTGCCGCTGGTGCGTATCTCGATGGCGCGCACCATGCACTCGGTCACCAGCAGAGAAATATCGCTGCGGAAACTTTCTTCCAGCGGCGCGTTCTTTACCGATTGCAACAGCGGCTCCAGGCGCTTCACCGCGCTGGGATGTTTCTCCGCCATGGGATCGAGCAGGTAATGAAGATACGTGTGCCGGATCTGCCGCATCTTCAATCCCTCATCCGCCGACAGATCAGGAGAAGGGAAGACTACGACGTAATAATCCGCGCCGTAATTGCGGGCGTTGATCTGATTGGGATCGCCGAGAAAATCCAGATAGACCGTGAAAGTGCGTCCGAGATAGCCACCGGTTTGCAGCTTCAGATAAATATCGGTGTCGAAGACCATCTGCGCCAGCGGCTTGTGATAGCGCTCGATCAGCGAGGCATACTGTGCGCGATGCCGCAGCCAGATTCCGTGCAGGCCCGCCTTGTCGTAAAACTTTTCCAGTTGCGCTCCGAAACCGCCGATCGGCTCCGCGTCGGGAGGCATGTCATATTCCTTCACTCGCGGCAAAAACTGCGGAGGTCCACCGAGATAGAGCGCCAGCGAAACGTACTGCGAGAGATCATGTGGCACATCGATGGCGCGATGCGCCTGGTAAAAGTCGCACAGCGAATTCATGGCCGCGGTCGCCTCGTCCGACTCGCGCAGATTGCGCTGCACCTCCGCCCGGATGTTCAACCGCTGGGCGTCGGAGCCGACCAGATTGGCGTCGTAGCCGCAGCTATTCATCGCCGCCAGCACGGCAAATAGAGTCTCGCTGGTATCGAGCGTGATGGGGGTGTTCTGCGCCGCGCAGACCGTGGCCAGGAGTGCAATCAGCGCTGCAGTTGCCGCTGCTCGAAAGTGCAGGTTTCGAATCGGGAGACTTCGAAACGAGAAGCGTCGAACCAGGAAGCTTCGAATCGATGAAACCGGAAACCGCCTCAGGAAACCCTCCCGCAGTGGCAGACGCTCAAGAAGATGGCGAGAAACAATCGCATGGCGAGGACCCTCTAATTTTATGGGCTTGCCCGCGGAGGGTCAAACCACTGGTGGTGGCGACTATCGGTGGCGTCATCCCG
>JASHOT010000205.1 GCA_030040965.1 Candidatus Sulfotelmatobacter sp.
GCTGATTCAACTTGCTCGGAGGTGTCGGATTGATCTAAAGACTCCGCCTCGCGGGCAGGAACCGACTCCGTTTCTCGCCGGCTCGACTCGGCTGCCGCGCTCTCACTCCGTTCGGATCGACTTTGGTTTTCGGCGCCCTCATTCCCGTCAAAATACTTCGGCTGCAGTGGAGGTGGCGCCGGCTGACTGGATTGCTCGGCAGCAGTCTTCTTGCGGCGCTGTATACGGTCGCGCATCCATTTACGCATATTCAGGCTTTTAACATAGATTCCGGGATTGGGGCAACGCGCGGCACACGCGCGGCACAGGCAAGCGAACCAGAGCTGACATTTTAAGAGACCGAACTCCGCTAAAATGGGACATGGCCAGTCCAGTTCCCGCGGCGATCTCCGGTCAAAAATACATTTCTCTGAAAACCTTCCGCAAGAACGGCGCGGGTGTCGCTACGCCGGTGTGGTTCGGAGAAGACAACAGTAAGCTGTATGTAATGACTCGGCATGATATGGGAAAAGCCAAGCGCATCCGAAATAACACTCAAGTGACTGTGGCGCCTTGCACGATTCGCGGAATGATTACGGGATCGGAGTTTCCGGCGATGGCGCGGATCCTCCGCTCTGAAGATCATTCTCATGCGCGGCAAACCATCAATCGCAAATACTGGATGGCTCGGCTGCCCCTGATCTGGGCGAGAACGGATACATATCTCGAGATTACGTTTGCGTGAGGCGAGGGTTCAAAGTGGCAAGTTTCAAGGTTTCAGGATAAAAGCGAGTCCGGGACTCACCCTGAAACTTTGAAACGTTACCCCTTTGAAAACCGCTGATTCTTATCACCACTCGCCGGTCGTCAGGTATTCGTGAATCGATTTGGCGGCGCGGCGACCGGCGCCCATGGCAAGAATTACCGTGGCTGCACCGGTGACGATGTCGCCTCCCGCGAAGACGCCCTTGCGCGTGGTGCGCTGCGAGTTTTCGTCGGCTTCAATGTAACCCCGCTCATTCGTATCCAGTCCGGGCGTTGTGCTCTGCACGATCGGATTTGCTGTTGTGCCGATGGCCATGATGGCTACAGACAATGGCAGATCAAATTCTGATCCCTTCACTGGTACAGGCCGCCGCCGGCCGGATGCATCGGGCTCACCCAGTTCCATGCGCACGCAGCGCGCGCCAGCAAGCCAGCCTTTGCCGTCAGAAAGAAACTCCACCGGAGCGGTCAGCATCTGGAAATCGATGCCTTCCTGGCGTGCATGGTGTACTTCTTCTGCTCTCGCTGGCATCTCCGCATCGCTGCGCCGGTAAAGCACATATGCCTTGCCCGCGCCAAGACGCAGAGCCGACCGGATCGCGTCGAGCGCCGTATTTCCGCCGCCGATCACAGCGACATTTTTTCCCTTAAGATCGAGCATGGGCTCGTCATACACGGGGAACTGGTACGCCTTCATCAGATTGATACGCGTCAAGAATTCGTTGGCGGAGTAGACGCCGTTGAGGTGTTCGCCGGGAATGCCCATGAATTGCGGCAACCCGGCGCCGGTGCCGATGTAGACGGCGTCGTAGCCCTCTTCGTTCAGAAGTTCGTCGATGGTCACGGTGCGTCCGACCACCACGTCGGTTTCAAATTCCACTCCCATTTCGCGCATGTAGTCGATTTGCTCTCGCACAATCTGCTTGGGCAGACGAAATTCCGGAATGCCATACACCAGCACCCCGCCGATTTCATGCAAAGCCTCGAACACGCGGACTTTGTGCCCTCTTTGAATGAGATCTCCTGCAACCGTAAGACCTGAAGGCCCGCTACCGACGACTGCAATTTTCTTGCCTGTCGGGGGGACGCTGGGCACAACATGAGTGCCCACTTGCTTCTCGAAATCAGCGACGAAGCGCTCCAGGTAGCCGATACCGAGCGGTTTAACTTTTTTCGACAGCAAACATTTGCCCTCGCACTGATCCTCCTGTGGGCAAACCCGGCCGGTGAGGGCGGGCAGAACATTATCTTCGCGAATCTTGGCCGCAGCCGCCAGAAACTTGCCGGCTACGATCAACTCGACAAACTCCTTCACCTTCACGCCGACAGGACAATTGTCGGTGCAGGTCGGCTTGGCACACTCCAGGCAGCGCCGCGCTTCCTGCTGCGCCAACTCCGCACTGTAGCCGAGGTTCACTTCCTCGAAATTGTGCGCGCGGACTTCCGCGGGTTGCTCCGGCATCGCCTGGCGGGGAACTTTGATGCGTTCTTTGGGAGACAACGGATTCAGTGACTTGTTGGCGGTCGGGCTCATCGTTCGACTCCTTGCGCAGTCTGGGCCACAACGCATGCAGGTTCGGGCTCGACTGCCAGCGCTTCCCTGCTGCGTTTGAATTCCTCCATCGACTTCTGCTCCGCATTGCGATACATCGCATTGCGCTGTACGAGGACCTCAAAGTTCACTTTATGACCGTCAAATTCCGGGCCGTCTACGCAGGCAAATTCGCTCTTTCCGTCGATCAGCACCCGGCAGCCCCCGCACATTCCAGTGCCGTCGATCATGATGGGGTTCAAGCTGACCACGGTGCGGATGTATTCTTTTCTGGTGAGTTCGGTGATTGCCTTCATCATCACGATTGGCCCGACGGCAACCACCAGATCGATCCGCGTCCCGTTCTGAATCAACTGCTTGAGCTTGTCGGTAACGAATCCTTTGTCGGCATAGCTTCCGTCATCGGTCGTGATCATCAGCGCGTCGCTCACCTCTCGCATCTCCCGCTCCAGGATCACGAGTTCCTTATTGCGGGCACCGACGATGGAGAGCACACGATTACCGGCACGCTTCAGTGCCGCGGCCGTCGGATATGCCATTGCAGTTCCGACGCCGCCTCCAACCACGACAACCGTGCCATAGTTCGCGATCTCGGAGGGCTTCCCGAGCGGTCCGACGACGTCGAGAATTGAGTCTCCCGTTTCGAGAGTGTTCAGCAGGTTCGTCGTCTTCCCTGCCGCTTGCACGACGATATTGATTGTTCCCCGATCCGGATCGGAGTTTTCGATGGTGACCGGAATGCGCTCACCCTGTTCATAAATGCGCAGGATGACGAACTGCCCCGGTTTCTGCTTACGAGCAATCCGAGGCGCTTCGATGACGAAGCGTTTAATGCCTGGAGCCAGAAATTGGGCGTGGACGATTTTGAACACAGGCCCTCCGTGGGGGTGCAATGGGCGAATCCCCAGCTACGATTGTGTCGGGAATCACATTCGACAGGCAGTGATTGGGGTCACAGGGCGATGTGTGCGGATTTGTGGTTGGCACCTTGCCAGGTTAGTGCCACTTTGCTATACTGATGTCATGTTGGAGTCTTAATGACATGAGCGTCCGATTAAAGGTAACGATGAGCCCAAATGGCAGAATTGTAATGCCTGTGGATTTTCGCAAGGCGATGGGCGTGCCTAACGGAGGAGACCTATTCCTCGAATTGGGAGAGGATGGGGTACGTATCTCAACGATGAAGCAAAATATTGAGCGCGCGCAACGTCACGCGCGCCAGTACATTAAGCCCGGAGTGTCGCTGGCCGACGAATTGATCGCAGAGCGGCGAGAGGCCGCCAAGCGTGAACTTGAGTAAGGTCGTATTGGATGCCTCCGCGATCTTAGCAGTGATTCGAGGAGAGACCGGCGCGGAAAAGCTGCCGCCGGAACTCCTTGTGGTTGCCGTGGCCAGCAGTGTGAATCTAGCCGAGGTCCAAAGCAAGCTGGTGACCCATGGTTGGGACGCGGAACAGGCGTGGGAGGATGCGACGGGAGTTGTCGGTCAAGTCATTCCATTTAGTGCTGAGCAGGCAAAGGCCACAGGAAATCTGATTCTCGAAACCCGAACGCTCGGGTTGTCATTAGGTGATCGTGCTTGTCTCGCGCTAGCTTTAGAGCGTCACGCCCCCGTTTATACAACGGATCGAGTGTGGAAGAAACTAAAGCTCTCGATTCCGATCCACGTGATCCGTTAGTCCCGTTCCCAGACCGGGGTTGATTACGCCAAGATGACAAACATTGTGCGCGCCCTCACTTCCCTTCCGGCTTGAAAATCACTCCCTGGCTGATCCTGCTATTCATGACGATGCCGAAGGGCTGCGCGAATTGCAGATGGCGCACGCAGCCTTGCTCTTCCAGCGCAGGCTGCTCCGCCAGCCATGGCCAGTCGACCGATCCCTCGCCCGCATCAGGATTCACCGTGAAGTAACCGATCTGAAACGCCGTCAAATTCTGAAAAAAATGACTTCCCTGGGAAGGCGTGACGCGGAAGTCGCGAAATCCGGCCTCGACGATCGCTCGGGCTCCTGAGATTTCATCCCACTCCACCGGAATGCCGAGCCAAGGATCGTTCGATCCCCAGCGCCCCACCCCGATGAGCAGATAAGGTCGATTTTCCGCACTCAATTTGGCATTAAAGTGGGCGACGGCGTGCGCGACTTCCTGACTCCGGCTGCGTTCGAATCGATGGGAATCCACTACCACGATGTCCTGCAGATTCTCGATCCGTCCGTTGCCCAGAACCTTTGTGCTCTGGCAGATCAACTGCGAAGCATCGACATCGCCGATGGTCAGATCCTGATGATCGCGGGCAAGAGTCAGCGGCCGAATCTGCAGAAATCCGAATTCCGCAGCCTCGGAACCCTGCGGCAGCCGCACGGCAAATTCGATCTCCACCGGATTGCCCAGCGCGTCTTCGCCGGCGCGAACCAGCACCTCAAGAATGGAGGCAAGTGGGAACAGATTATGCTTGAGAATGGGCGCGAACGTCACGATGCGCGCCCCGGCCCGGCTGAGCCCGTCATAAACTGCATGATTGTCGGCGGAATAGGTCGACGCGAGCGGATGAAGTGTGCCATCCGCTTCCGCCACATCCAGTCCGAAGCGAACCTCATGTAAATGCGCGCGGCTCGCCGGTACGCCATCGAGTTCGAGCGCACAGAATTCGGTTTGCGTATTCGCCAGAATATCTTCGACCGAGGAAAACTGCAGAAGATTTCTCGGGTAGCGTGGGCAAAACATCATGCACTTGCCCCCGTCGACCACCGTGCGTCCGAGTCCCAGTGCAACCGCGGCGATGCCGTCTGAGCAGGTCATCGGCTCGACGGGATAAAAATTGTGTGAACGCGCCACGCCAGAGAAATCAGGATAAAAACGAGGCCCGTGGAGCGAGCCGACCACCTGCTGCAGAATCACCGCCATCTTCTCTTCTTCCAGCCGATACGGCGTGGCTCGCACATATGCCTTGGCGTGCTGGCTAAACGTAGATGCGTAAATGCGTTTGATCGCCTCCGACAGTTCGTCGAGCCGGACACGCGCATCTGGCTGCTGGTTCCCAAGCATGAACGTTTCATACACACCGGTAAATGGCTGATATTGTGAATCTTCGAGCAGGCTGGAGGAGCGCACGGCCAGTGGATAACGAACTTCATCCAGATACGCTTTAAGGCTTTCCTGCAGCGTCACCGGCAATGGGCAGTCGAGAAAACGTTGCTGGATTTCCGAGTCATCGTCGCAATGAAGCGCGAAGTCGCTCAGATTATTTTCGGCCAGGAACTGATCGAACATGTCGGTCGCAAGCACAACGGCCGGCGGAACGGCGATGCGTACTCCGGGAAACCGTTTCGCAATCCGGCGCGTGCGTAGCAGATGACGCACAAACGCCAACCCTCGGGCTTTGCCTCCCAACGAACCGGAGCCGATGCGCAGAAAACTTGACTCCGACGGCTTGAACGTATCGGCCTTGAAGTCGCCGATTAAAACTTCGTTTTGCTCGCGCCGATACTCGTTGATTGAGTCAATCAGATCACGACGCAGGTGTTCGGGGCCATTGAAGTCGGAAACCTTGCGCGGACGAAGCTTCGCCGCCAGGGCGAATTCCGTACGCGCCATCAGCCAATGCGAGAAGTGATTGCTCTGCGCGTGATAAACGATGCTTTCGGGCGCAACCGTTTGCAGCTGCTCTTCCAGTTCGTTCAAATCTCTGGCGCGCGCAACTTCGTGCTGGTCGGGCATGCGAAATACGAAATCGCCGAAGCCGAAGTGGTCGGTCAGCAGACGCCGCAGATCTTTTAGCAGAGTAGGCGAGCGCTTGCGCAGGAAAGAATATCCCTCGGCCTGCGCGCGTGGTCGAAACTCGGTGCGGCTGGTCTGCAGCACCACGGGCACATCCGGAGTCAGGCTCCTCACCATGCGCGCCAGTTCAAACCCGGCTTCGGGACTGAGTTCGCCTTGCCAGGGAAATTCGACATCCGACACGACGCCGAAAATATAATCGCGATACTCCTGGACAAGTTTCGCCGCTTCTTCGAAATTAGAAGCCAGCAGAATCTTGGGACGAGCCTGCATCCGCACCAACTTGTGCGCAACGTTGATGCCTTCCTGAATCACGCGCCGCGACTGCTTGATGATCTCGGTGTATATGACCGGCAAAAACGAAGAGTAATAACGAATGTTGTCTTCGACGACCAGCAGGACGGGTACGCCCATAGCTCGCGTGTCGTGCAGCACGTTGCGCTTGTCTTCGACATATTTGACGATCGCGATCAGGATGCGCGCCGTTCCCTGCCATAGAAAAACGCGATCGATCTCGGTCACGGGATTGCGTGCGACAAAGTTCTTGATCTCGCGGTAGTCGTAGCCGAGAACGACCACGGGCACGTCCAATCCGGCGCGTCGGACTTCACGCGCAAGGTCGGCGGCATTGGAATCGCCGACCGTAAGGTTGGTCACGATGAGATTGAACTGTGGATTTGACTTCGCCAGCTCCAGCGCCTCGGCGCAACTGGAAACGTGCGTAATGTTGGGTATTTGCCGCAGGTTCAATTCGAGCGATTCGTCGATGAGAAGTTCGTTGAGCCGTCCATCTTCCCGCAGGATGAACGAATCATAGAGGCTCGATACCAGAAGAATGTTCTGCACGCGAAACGGCATGAGATTCTCGAAGCCTTCAAAGCGTTCTTCGGCATCGAGAATCGGCTCGGCGATGGATTTGAGGGACATGTGCTGATGAAATCTAATGATACTCGCGGGTGAAGCTTTGAGGTGGGGTGCCCCATGTCTCGCCGGTGCTGCGAGACATGGGAACTACGAACCCTGACGGTGGACATGTTCATTCGTCACTGACGTTCCCATTTCCATTTCGGTAGTCTCTGGGAAATGCAGAATCATCCGCATCGCTTCTACGGCGGGCATGACCTCCATTTCTTGACCTTTAGCTGCTATCAACGCCAACCGCTCCTCCACAGCGTGCCACGTCGCGATCTGTTCCTCGAGGTTCTCGAACGCGAGCGGCGACGCTATTGGTTCGTCGTCTTGGGATACGTCGTCATGCCAGAGCACGTTCACTTGCTAATGAGTGAACCGCAGCGGGACATGCTCTCGACTGCGATGCAGGCCTTGAAACTCAGCTTCGTGAGGAGCTTGGAAGGGTCCGTGGTTCCCACGTCTCGCAAAAACGGCGAGACGTGGGGCATCCCCGTTCGTGGTGATTCCGAACCGACAGTTTCTCATCGGTTCTGGCAGACGCGGTTTTATGATCTCAATGTGTGGACAGAGAAAAAACGAATCGAAAAGCTGCGCTACATCCACCGAAATCCGGTCAAGCGCGGATTGGTCGTTTCCCCGGAGCAATGGCCTTGGAGCAGTTATCGCTGGTATTTGTCACGCGAAGCAGTCCGGTGAAGATCAATGACACTGATATTCTGGTGATGACGGTTCGACGGAGGACGGCCTAGGTCCAAGAGTGTGGAGATCCCAACGAAAATGGGATACCCCCTGTCTCGCCGGTTTGGCGAGACAGGGGATGGGATCAGAGTCTTGCCCAGCCCATAAGATCAAGGTCTTTTTGATTTTTTCAATTCGACGTAGCGTCCAATGAAGTATCCCGCGACGAACGGCATCCCGAACATCAGCAAAGCGATAAATAGCAACAGGACCCAGCGAATGGGGCTAAATTCGGCCGTGTGCCTCTCCAGTGCGACCTATTAAACTGCCATGTAAGTCGATCGACAAACGGCGATCGCTCCATCCCAGGTCTCGCAACTTCGGCGAGACCTGGGGCATCTCATTTCCGTTGTTCCCTCGACTACCTCTACACCAGGCCCTGATCCAGCATCGCGTTCGCGACTTTCACGAAGCCCCCGATGTTGGCGCCATTCACCAGATTGCCCGGCGTGCCGTATTTCTCGGCCGTTTCGTAGCAGGTCTGATGGATCGCGATCATGATCTTGTGAAGACGGTCGTCGACTTCCTCGCGCGTCCAGCTCAGCCGTGCGCTGTTCTGGGCCATCTCGAGGCCTGAGGTAGCCACGCCGCCAGCATTGGCGGCCTTGGCCGGTCCGTACAGAACCTTGGCATCCAGGAACATCTTGGTCGCTTCGAGTGTTGACGGCATATTCGCACCCTCGGCCACCAGCTTGATGCCATTCTTGAGCAGGTTCGCCGCATCCTTTGCCGTGATCTCATTCTGCGTGGCGCTCGGGAAGGCGCAATCGGTCTTCACGTTCCACAGCGGATTGTGATCCAGCTTGATGTCGGTCGGCATGAAGATGGCCTTCTTGAACTTGTCGGCGTAGTCGCGGATGCGTCCACGCTTTACGTTCTTTAGCTCGATGATCCATGCCAGCTTCTCGCGATTGATTCCCTCCGGGTCGTAGATCACGCCGTTCGAATCCGAAACGGTGACCGGCTTCGCTCCGAAGTCGATCAGCTTCTCGATCGTGTACTGCGACACGTTGCCGCTGCCCGAAACCAGGCACAGCTTGCCTTCCAGAGTTTCTTTCTTCGTCTTCAGCATTTCGTTGGCGAAGTAGACGCAGCCGTAGCCGGTCGCCTCCGGACGAATCAGCGATCCGCCCCAGCCCAGGCCCTTGCCGGTCAGCACACCGGTGAATTCATTGCGCAGGCGTTTGTACTGGCCGAAGAGGTAGCCGATTTCGCGTCCGCCCACGCCGATGTCGCCAGCCGGGACATCGGTATCAGGGCCGATGTGGCGGCACAGCTCGGTCATGAAGCTCTGGCAGAAGCGCATGACTTCGTTGTCGCTCTTGCCCTTGGGATCGAAATCGCTGCCGCCCTTGCCGCCGCCCATGGGCAGCGTGGTGAGCGAGTTCTTGAAGACCTGTTCGAATGCCAAAAATTTCAGAATTCCGAGATTCACGCTCGGGTGAAAGCGCAGCCCGCCCTTGTAGGGGCCAATCGCGCTGTTCATCTCGATGCGGAATCCGCGGTTGACCTGAATGTTGCCCAGATCGTCAAACCACGGCACGCGGAACATCAGCACGCGCTCGGGCTCGACAATGCGCTCAAGCAACTTTGCCGACTGATATTCGGGATGTTTTGCCAGTACTAAACGGAGTGAGTCAAACACTTCCTGCACAGCCTGATGGAACTCAGGCTCGGCGGGATTTTTTGCCTTCACACTGATCATCACGGATTCAATGTAGTCCGCAGGAGTTTTCACTACCGGCGGTGTCATCACAGACATAGTCCTACCTCCGTAGGTACAACTTGATTTTCAATGAAATGGGATACTGCCAGACGGGATACAGCGGGCATATCATGCCGTGATCTATTGTCGCGCATTTCAAGCCATTCGCAGTGATATTTCTCACTAAAGGGAGTGATTGAGGTCACGGCGAGCAGGAGCCGCAAATTCAACACGATGCAGAACATAAAGAACTAGCAGCGGAAAATGCATAGGAGAAGCAGATGCTCGAAGTTGATTAACAAATCCTCGGCAACTGACAAATGATGCAGCGGAGAATACGGCAACATCACGCCCAGATAAGGGGAGCAATGCGCGACGTTCCAGGCGATATCCGTGGCCAGCTTCGGCCGCAGCAGAACAATGGGCGCAGCCTGCGACTCCAGCAGCTGGACTTCCGCGGGCGAGATTTCGCAATATTCGTGCGCAGTTTCGAGCGAGGGCATCATCAGGGCGAAGGGCTTTTCCTCGCGATGCTTGCGCTGCCGCAAGCGCGCGACAGCCGCGGCATTGCGCGCGTCAACCAGCAGTTGAAATCCGCCGATGCCTTTAAGGACGACGATTTCTCCTTGCCGCAACGCTTCGGCCGCATCTTCGATCGCGCCATCCAGTTTCGGCCCACAGACCGGGCAGGCATCGGGTTGCGCGTGAAATCGGCGATCCCGGGGATTTTCGTACTTTTCCCGGCACGCGGCGCACAGTACGAACTCGCGCATCGTAATGTTCGGGCGATCGTAGGGGATGTCCACTACAATCGTGTAGCGCGGTCCGCAGTTGGTGCAGTTGGTAAAGGGATATTCGAATCTTCGGTTCGCCGGATCGAAGAGCTCTTCGCGGCAATCCTCGCAGGTGGCCAGATCGGGAAGAACGTTGACGGATTTCCCTGCATCATTGTCGCTCGCGAGAATTTCGAAGTGCGTCGAGTTTTCGGGCGTGATCCGCGTCGATTCGTGCACGGTCACGACTGATGCTTTTGGCCGCTCCAGCTCAAGCCGCCGCTCAAAATTCGCCAACTGCTCAGCCGAACCTTCCACTTCGACAACCAAGCCAGCCGACGAATTCAGCACCCAGCCTGTGAGCGCCATTTCCGTTGCCAAACGGTAGACGAAGGGACGGAACCCGACTCCCTGAACAGCTCCGCGGAGGGTGATGCGCTGACGTTGTGCGGCGCGTTGGGCGATGAGAGGCACGATTTAGATTTCAGCCCTGCTTACAATCAATTGGATTCTAAGAGTCTTCGGCCCCTGATTCCAAGCTCGCCAATCAATCCCGCAGCGTCAGCACAGGGCAATGCGCACGAGCGATGACCGCATTCGCCGTGGACCAGGGCAGGCGCGCCGTTCCAGCCCCTTCAGCCGGGCGCGCACCGAGCACAATCAGGTCCGCTTCGCGGGCTTCCGCAACTTTCAAAATTCGCTCCGATGCCGAGCCGAATTCCAGCACCGTCTCCGGCGTGTAAGGCAACTTCAACGTCGCGGGAATCAACTCCCGCAGCCGTTGTGCGCCATTCTCGATCGGCCCCGGTCGGCGGCCAAGCGTCTCATAGTCCTCGATCACATGCATAAGCGTAAGCTGCGCTCCGAAACTTTGCGCCAGCCGGCCGGCCGCTTCCGCAACTTGCGTTGCATTGGCGGCAAAGTTTGTGGCCAGGACAATGTGGCGCAGTTCGAGTTCGGCGGGAGCCAGATCGCGCTGACGGTTGCGAAACGCCGGCAGCTTGTTACGCCCGGAGACTCTAGGCCCAACGGTGAGCACGGGCCGCGCCGTGCGCCGCAGGATGTCTTCCGCCACCGACCCAAGCAGCAACTTCCCCAGGCCCGTGCGGCCATGCGTCCCGATCACAACCAGGTCGATGTCGTTTTGCGCAATGATCTCAGCCAGATTCAGCCAGACTTGACCGTGGCGTACATAGCTGCAATGCGGAATCCCGCGCAACTGCTGCGAAATGTCCTCGATCTTTTCCTTAGCTTCCGATGTCGCCGCCTCATACATCGTTCCCAGGCCGACGTAATCCACGCCGCCCGCCATCATAAGGAGCCCGGTCTCGGAAACGATGTGCGCAATATGCAGCGTGCTGCCGAAGTGGCGGCATATCGCCGCAGCGTAAGGCAACGCTGCTTCGGAGATGCTGGAGAAATCGGTGGCAAAAAGGACGTTGCTTACCGAAATGGCAGTCTGAAACTCCGGTTCAGCGGTAACGCCTTTACTTACTTCGATGAGTGCCATATGACACCTCCCGCACTCTAACTGCAGGATGGCACGTTGAGGGTTTGGGAGATATGGCGAGTATCACCTGCACCGGTGATCTTAATCACACCAAACCTATAACCATCATCCATTCAGCCTTATACAACGGACAACTCTAGCGAAAGTAGAAGTTCCTGGCGAAACCTACATGTCAGGACTTGTGTCTTGGGGTTTCCCTTCACCCTGAGCGCCCTGCGCTGCACCAGGGACCCCGTTCGGTGCTCGGGCAGGTTGGGGTGGCTGTTGAGGAGGCTGTATCTGTGGAGGCGCGTCTTCGTCGTCTGCGGTAATCGCTGGCGTGGGCTCTGGCGTTTGCGCAGTCGGTGGAGGAGCCGTAAAGCCTCCCTCCGTACGGGGCGTCAGAATCACTCGATCGAGCTGCCGAGGATCGTTAGCGGCATTCAGAATCAGGAAGTTGAATTTCGATCCATTCAGCAGTGCGGCCAGAACCTCTGGAGCCGGGGCCGGTCCAATATCGGCGACTACCTTCTCCTGCTCGGCGCCCGCAGCGATAGAGACTTCGGCGCCGGTACGCTGTTGCACGGCATACAGGACTTCCGACAGCGTTGCCTTGTTGGCATGAATCGCGAGCATCCCATCGCGGAAAGTAACTTCCAGCGGCTTCGCCGGGGCCGGTGCGTAGTTTACAGCGTCGCCACTGATCGCTTCCGTGCGATTCACGTAGTTCGCGGCGACAAGGCCGGGGCGAGTAGCGGGAGGGTAGCCCTGAGCTGCGGCCTCGATGTCCGCTCCACTGCTCACCTTGATCATCACCGTTCGGCCGTAAGGAAATACTTGAAACGACCGCGCCGTCTTCAGGTCGAGAACGAGCCGGGTGATGGGAGGATTCGATT
>JASHOT010000206.1 GCA_030040965.1 Candidatus Sulfotelmatobacter sp.
CTCCCAAATTGCCAATATCATCGCCTCACGGAGCCAGCGTTCGACGCGGAATTCCTCGAGAACACCCAGACCACCGTGGACTTCAATCGACCATTTCGCGGTCTGCACCGCGAACTCCGCGGTCCAGTATTTGGCAAGGTGAGCAATGAGCCGAAACAGATGATACCGATCAGAGTAGGGTCGATGCTCGCGCCAGACTTCGTTCAAGAGCCGTCCTGCTTCCCAAGCCAGCGCGAATGCCGCGCGCAGACTTTCGCGACGTTCGGCGAACTGCTCGTGAAGGAGGGGATGTTCGACGATGCGTCGATCGAATGCAATCCGGCGCTCCGCAAACTTCGTTGCGTCTGCGATGGCTCGCTGGGCCAAGGCCACGCTACCCATGCTGTTGGCCACGCGAGAGAGATTCAGAACCTCCAGGATGAGGTAGATACCGTCCTCGGCCCTTCCCAGGAGGTAGGCTTCACTTTCGCGCAGTTCGATTTCACCAGAGGAACGGACCGGGTTGCAATCTTGTCCTTCAAGCGACGAATTGTGTAATTGAGCTGGCCGTCTTGTCGGCGCCGGGGAAGAACAAATAACGCCAGACCACGCACTCCGAGAGGCGCCCCCTTCGGCCTCGCCGCGACCACAGCCAGCTCGGCGCCAGCGTTGCTCGCGAAGTATTTACCTCCGGTCAGCCGCCACGCTGCGCCGTCCGGCACCGCAACCGTTTCTACATTGGCCCCGAGATCGGAGCCGCCCTTGATCTCGGTCATCCAGGTTGCGCCCTGCCACGCTCGATCATCCTCGCGCAACAAATGGGGAAGAAAGCGGTCTTTGATCTCCGGACTACCGTACTTGCTGATGGGGAGAGCAGTCGAGAGAGAAACGGTGTATGGGCAGGACAACCCACAATCGTAGAACGACGTGATATAGATTAGAAAAAGTGAGGGCAGCAGCGATTCGTCCTTGAAGGCGCGCCAAACCACTCCCAGACCATAGCCCTTCTTCAACATCCGCCAGTATTCCGGAGAATAGAGAATCTCGTCGACTCGCACACCGGCCGTGTCGAACATGCGGAGCCATGGCGTGCGAGAGCGATCGACAGCATCGGATATGGCGTACCCGCCATCCTGCCACCAGGATTCATATTCCTGGAGCAAGGAATCGTATGCGGTGATCCCGACCATGTGGTTCGACCACGAACATGGAGAGTGGACACAGTCGGATTGCATTTGAGCGGTCAACTTGGAGCGGTGAATTTGGGTGCATTGCTATCCTAGCCCAAACTGCTCCCTGTCGGTTGCCAGACCGTGGCGTTCGGAGGGAAGCGGTGAGCAAACTGAACCGATAGGACGACAAGTGACACGTGTCACGAAGGCGACTGGTTCACGCGACAAATTCTCTTGACTGCGGAACCTGACGAGATACACTTCCAAGTTACATGGGTGAGGGAGTTCGCCCTTAACCGCTGTCCGTCCTGAGGGCTGCCAGGGCAGCTGATGACTCCTGACAATGGATACTTGTCTCGGGAGTTGTCGTCTGGCAGGTACCCGCACAATTTTTACAGTGGAGAAGACTCCATGTCACCCACTCGTCTTCTTTCGCGAGCAATCGCGGCTGCCACGATGCGGCCAAGTCTTTCTCTGAAAGGTTCTGAGGCGCCACCCTCTACCGCCTCCAACTCCAGCTCAAAGGACAGTGACCCTGTGTTCGAGCTCATCACGCCGGAATGTCCAGTTGTGACGCCGAACAGAATGTACCAACGAGCGGCCGAGCGAATCCGGAACCTGATCGTACGAAGTCTCAGTCCCGGCGACAAGCTCCCTCCAACACGGGATCTGGCCGAGATGTTTCGACTCAGCCCGAGTTCCATCCGTGGTGGCGTCCGAGCTTTAGAGATCCTGGGGCTCGTCGAGCCTCGACAAGGCGCCGGCACTTTCGTTCGGGAGGTCACCGGCGATACTCCGATCGAGTCTCTAACTGCTTCGATCAGACGACAGCCCATTGACGTCGCTGGGTTGTTGGATTTTTGTAAGGTGCTAGAGCCGGGGCTAGCCGGACGTGCAGCGACGCACGCTTCGGCAGATCAAATCGTGAACTTGGAGGAAATTCTCCATCGACAATGGGGAGTAATGCGCGACGGCGATATTACACTTCCGGGTGATTACGAGTTCCATTACGCCCTTGCGCTGGCTTCCGGCAACGTCGTGATACAAGAAATGCTGGATGTGCTATCGAATCTGTTGCAACAAACACATGCACACTTCCTGAACGTGGGCGGGCGCTCGATCAGATCGCTCGCTAGTCATAGACGAATTCTCACTGCAATTAAAAAGCACGATCGCGCCGCGGCTGAGGCGTCCATGGCTCAGCACATCGAAGAAATCGAAGCAACGATACTCGAGACGGCCATATCGGAATCACGCGATGTGGCTAACCGAATACGCGCAAGGGGCGCCGCCGAAGAACTGAAGGCGAGTCCTTGTTTGATGGTGGAAGCGATTGCAGCGGGAAACAAGAAACGTTTGGGGCTGCCGCAGTTCCCAACAGGGCTTTCCACGGGCAGACGACGCGAGATACACTAGAAGCAAACCAAGCACCGGTGAAGGCGTTCACCGTTAACCGCCATCCCTAAATCAGTCGGGGAGGCTGATGACTCCTGACAAGAGGATTCTTGTCTCGGGAGTCATAATCCCTGGCAAGCATCCCACACAACCGGAATCGAGGTTTTCATGTGGGACACAGACACTTCATCATCGTCACAGGAGTCGGAGAGGAAGACCCACAGTGACCATCCCGCCGGGGAAGGCACGCGCACGATCGATCGTAGCGCGATCCAGGCTTCTTGCAAAAAGATCATGCTGACCTGCGACGGGTCCTCGTTCGCCGAGAAAGCTTTCCAAGTCGCGCGCAAGATCGCACAGGAGTCCAGCGGCAGGTTGCTGATTATCGGTGTGGCTCCTCTCCCGCCGAACCCCGGCATTACCGACCTCGAAAACAGCATCGATCAGGCCCGCGAGCGCTTCTCGAGAAAGTTCTACAAGATTCGTCTGGATGGCATGAACGAGGGGTTACAGATCGAAACCATGTTGGCGCTGGGAGATGCCGACGAATTGACGTGGCGCAATGCCGAACGGTTTCACGCTGGCTTGCTCGTGACGGGATACGCGAAAGCGCGCGCTGATTGAACTTGCAAAGTTCTGGGTAATTCGTCGTTTTCGCACTCACTTCGTGCGCGAAAGTTGAGTACGGAATCGACGGGGGAGGACAGCGATGCCGACCGGCAGGGGGATGGAAGAAAAGGCCGTATACGAGTTGAAGTACTTGCCTGAAAGATATTGGCGGCTGGGTCCCCTCGCCTGGCTCCTTGACCACTACCTCGGTAAACAGCAGTCGAAAAACGATCAGTGGATCGATGGCGGTCGAGCGGTTGTTGACAAGGCGGTCGCCGACCAACTCGGAACATCCGAAGAGATTATCGAGGACTGGCGTTGGTTCTTAGTCCACGACAGTCTTATTCGACAGCAAAAGGTAAGAGAGGGCGGGTGGCTCATCTCGCCGAATCCCAACTATGAGGTGATTCTGGACGACTGGATGGCGGCATGGCGAAAGCTGCGCTATCAGCGGGAAGCGCTGTGGTGGTGAAGAAGCAATGTTGGCCGGAACAAGGCAACATTCATGTGCTGGCGTGGGCGATTTGGGGGCAGGCATGAACATTCGGCGCCTCGTCTTAGATGTCGATAAGGCTGTGTCTCGACCAAGCGTTGTAGAAATCGCCCGGACGATCGAACAATCTCCCGGAGTTGAGGGGGTGAACGTGACCGTCACGGAGATTGACATTGAAACCGTGGGCATGGAGGTCACGATCGAGGGCGATAACCTCGACTATGACGCTCTGGTTAGCTCCATCGATTCGACGGGAGCGGTTGTACACAGCGTCGATGAGGTTGTAAGCGGCAACAAAATCGTGGAACGAATCGCCCGAAAGCGATGAATATGCACGGATGGCGTTGGCAGCGGCAACTCCTACCAGTCGTCCTTGGCTTGTCGGATGGGGTGCTGACTGCGCTCACCTTGGCTACGGGGAGCCTGGTGGATCCAGGACGGCACATTGCCATGGGCATGGCGATGCGAATCTCCGCCAGCGCTTTCGCCACCGGTGCGTTCGTGTTTTTCGTAGCTCGCTACTCGCAACTTCGCGCGGAACTGGTGGTTACAGAGCGGCAGCTCAATCTGACCTCGCATGGCCGCTTGGCCTCAAGCAAGTTGGGGCGCGCGATCCTTCGGGAGGCCATCCTGGCTGTGTCGCTTTCGAGCGTAT
>JASHOT010000207.1 GCA_030040965.1 Candidatus Sulfotelmatobacter sp.
AGCGTAGACAGAGGATAGGTGGGGTGGGTATGCAGCTCCGAAAAGATCATTCCGGACGCTACCGTTTTAAACATGGGCGAGTGGCAACACGAACAGAGGCGATAGCGCGAGTCTCGGTCCGGTCCGGCGTAGTCGAAGACCCCAGACACACCTATAGACTTCATGCACGAGAACCGGGAGACCTCGGAGACACCTGCCGTCAAACCAGGCAGCAGGACGGTGGGCGAAGGCGATAGCCGCACGGCCCACGCGAACGTTTCCGAGGAGTCACACGACGGTATAGTACCGATGAATCATTCGAACAAAGACGAAAGACCGTTGGCGGAGAATGAGGAGGGAAGGCCGTCGATCAAGGAGAACGCTGGCCAAGCACACACGTACCCGACACAGAGCGGGGAGCGCGTGTCCCAGGGATTGGCGGGCGTGCGGAAAGCAGCACGGGAACATAAGGAGATGAGGTTCACTGCCTTGCTCCACCACCTGACCATTGATCTGTTGCGGGAGAGCTTTTACTCGCTGAAGAGAAGAGCCGCACCCGGAGTGGACGGGGTCACTTGGCACGAGTATGAGACCGGACTGGAAGAACGGTTAATCGACCTACACGGTCGGGTCCATCGTGGAGCGTACCGAGCGTTACCTTCGAGAAGAGTGTACATACAGAAAGAAGATGGACGGCAACGTCCATTGGGGGTCGCGGCTCTGGAAGACAAGATCGTCCAGCTAGCCGTGGTTACCATCCTCAACCAGATTTACGAGGAAGACTTTCTGGGTTTCTCGTATGGCTTTCGCCCGGGGCGCGGCCAGCATGACGCGCTGGATGCGCTGTCGTATGCGCTTCTGAAGAAGAAGGTGAACTACATTGTGGACGCGGACATCCGCGGCTTTTTCGATAATCTCGATAAAAGCTGGATGATCAAGTTCATGGAGCATCGCGTCGCCGATCCTCGCATACTGCGGCTGATTCGGAAATGGTTGAAGGCTGGAGTCATGGAGGAAGGCCGATGGTCGGAACCGGAGACCGGTACACCACAGGGCTCGGTGATTTCACCGTTGCTCGCCAACGTGTACCTGCACTACGGGTTCGATCTCTGGGTGAACGTCTGGCGTCAGAAGTGGGCGCAAGGCGAAGTGGTCGTCATCCGATATGCCGATGACAGTGCGCCACGACGGCGCGGAGAGGAGAACGTCATGTAAGTGATGATCAACTCGAAACAGCCTTGCTGTTCAACCGATGAGGGTAGGCCCCTCGGAACCGGCTTACAGGAGCAGGTTCCAAACCACCTTCAGCGGCTGTGGTCAAAAGCTACGGTCGTGAGCGCAGAAGGAAAAGGCCTGGCGAGGACTAGGTCAGGTGTCAGGCAAGAAGAGGACCGAAAGGGAACCACTATAGAAGTGTCGAAAGCGTAAGGACGATGTCAAAACCGTAGGGGTGTCGTTACTGCGGGACAAAGCTCCGACGAAACCTGTTTACGGGCGGAGTGGCATCCGGCATGAGAGGTGGCCTGAGCTTGTCAAAGAGGCGGTTGAATGGAACGTGGGAACCTGAGACTCCGATGCCAACGGAGAAGCCGCAAGTGCAAGAAACACGAGGGCGAGAGTACGGATGCGGAGACTCAGGGGCGGAACAGCGTGTAGTAGCGATGAGATCTCCGATAAAGAGATGGAGCGAAGGCGCTGTGTCAAGGAGCCTAATTCAACGAGCCAACCAGCAATGGGAGGAGCCCAATGAGTGAGGCAAAGCCGTTTTGTATTTCGAAGAAGGAAGTCTGGGAAGCGTATCAACGGGTAAAAGAGAATAAAGGAGCAGCAGGGATCGATGAGCAATCGATCGAGGATTTTGAAAAGAATCTGAAGAGGAATCTTTACAAGATCTGGAATCGGATGTCATCGGGCAGCTATTTTCCACCACCGGTGCGGACGGTGAAAATACCAAAGAAGAACGGTGGGGAAAGAAAGCTGGGCATTCCCACAGTCGCGGATCGAATCGCACAGCAGGTTGTCAAAGCAAAGTTGGAGCCAGTCTTGGACCCACTGTTTCATGCTGATTCTTACGGGTATCGACCGGGAAAGTCGGCGTTAGGAGCGGTAGGCCAAGCGCGAGAGCGATGCTGGCGATATGACTGGGTCATTGACCTGGACATTAAAGGCTTCTTTGACAACTTGGATCAAAATCTATTGCTGCGAGCGGTGAAGAAACATGCCCCGGAGCGATGGATCGTACTCTACATCGAACGCTGGCTCAAAGCGCCAGTGCAAGAAGAGGACGGACGATTGGTCCCGCGGGAAAAGGGCACGCCGCAGGGTGGAGTCGCCAGCCCACTGCTAGCCAACTTGTTTCTGCATTACGCGTTAGATCGATGGCTCACGGTGAACTATCCTCGGGTCCCATTCGAGAGGTACGCCGATGATGTTATCGTGCACTGCAGAACGGAAAGGCAAGCCCGGGAAGTAAAGGGCGCCATCGCGAAGCGGTTGCAGGCTTGCGGACTGGAACTCCATCCGGAGAAGACGAAAATCGTCTATTGCAAGGACGATTTTCGGAAGTGGACTTATCCGAACGAAAAGTTTGATTTCCTCGGCTACAGGTTTCAGCCGCGAAGATCGAAAAATCGTAAGGGAAAGTTCTTCATCAACTTCAGCCCGGCGGTCTCCAACAAGGCAGCGAAGGCCATGCGGGACACTATTCGTAGCTGGAATCTGCCTCGGCGCAGTGACAAAGCTATCGAAGACCTGTCACGGATGTTCAACCCGATCATCCGGGGCTGGCTCCAATATTATGGGCGGTACTATCGCTCCGCACTTTATCCGACGATGCGGGAACTGGATCGAGATCTTGCCCTTTGGGCTAAGCGGAAATACAAGAAGCTGCACAACCATCTTCGACGGGCAACGCACTGGATCGCCCGTATTTCGCGGCGCGCTCCGGAGTTGTTCGCCCACTGGCAGATGGGGGTGCGGCGTGGCTCCATGATGGGAGCTGTATGAGTCGAGAGGCTCACGTACAGTTCTGAGAGAGCCTCGGGGTGCGATTCCCCGGGGCTACTCACCGCATCGCGGGATTCCAATATCAAACGGACGCAGATCGCTTTCTGGAAAATCTACGGGAGCGACTGGCTATGTTTGGACTGGAACTTCACCCGGATAAGACGCGCCGGATCGAGTTCGGCAGGTTTGCCGAAGAGAACCGGACACGTAGGGGGGAAGGGAAACCTGAGACGTTCGATTTCCTGGGCTTCACCCACATCAGTGGGAAGAACAACCTGGGACGGTTTGCAATTCGGCGCAAGACGATCGGAAAACGCATGCGGGGCAAGCTTCGACGCATCAAGGCGGAGCTGCACAAACGGATGCACGATCCCTTGTCTCAAACCGGTCAGTGGCTAAAATCGATCGTGCAGGGCCACTTCAACTACTACGCGGTACCAGGCAACACCGCTAGCCTATCGCTGTTCCGGCACCGGCTGCTTGTGCACTGGTGGCATTCTGTTCGCCGCCGCAGCCAGAAGCACCCGATACCCTGGACACGAATGCTTGACTTGGCAATGCGCTGGCTACCTACTCCGCATGTGCTCCATCCCTATCCCGATGCCCGTTTCGCCGCTACTCATTCGAGATAAGAACCGGATGCGCTAATTAGCGCCCGTCCGGGTCCGAGGAGGGGGTTGTGAGTAATCACAATCCCTACTCCGATCAACA
>JASHOT010000208.1 GCA_030040965.1 Candidatus Sulfotelmatobacter sp.
TCTCATGCGCCGCTGCCAACCCGTGCACCACTTGCAATCCATAGTCAATTGTCTTGCTCACCGTCAGCCGTTCCCGCTTCAATCGTCCGCGTAGCGTTTCGCCTTCCAGCAACTCCGATACCAGATACGGGGAGCCCTGGTGCGTACCCATCTGGAACACAACCAGGATGTTGGGATGGTTCAAAGCTGCGGCCGCCCGTGCCTCTTGTTCGAACCGCCGCAACCGTCCCTCATCGGCTGTGAACGACGTAGGCAAAACTTTGATTGCTACATCGCGGCCCAAGCGCGCGTCGCGCGCCCGATACACTTCCCCCATGCCGCCCGACCCGACCAGCACAACGATTTCGTATTCGCCCAGTTTGGTTCCTGGCGAGAGCGTCACGGGCAGTGGAGGAGATTGCAGAAAGCTTGAGCGGACGTCGTTGTCAGAGGCGAGCAAGGTTTCGACTTCCTCGCGCAGCTCAGAATCAGAAGCACAGACGTGATCGAAAAGAGCCGGGCGCTGCTCGGGTGCAAGCGACAGTGCTTGCTCGAGCACATCGCGTACCTTCTGCCAGCGTTCCGGAGTCATTGGTCTCTTGCGCGCAGCGATGGGGCAGCCCAACGAGTGGATTAAAATTCTAGGATTAGGGCCCGCTCAAGTCAACGAAAGGAAGACAAGGTCAGTAGTGGGGTAAAACCGACTTGCCAAACACACGCACGATGACTGTTCAACAGTAGCTCTCCTATTCAGCAGCCAGCCTAACCTTCTTCTACTAAACTCAGGAAATATCAGGGGAAGCCAAAGCGGTCGCACAGGCGACGGCTCGAAACAGAGGACTGGAATGAGGCGAGTTCCAACCGAACGACAAATTACTCACGGTCCTTCAGCCCCTCCTTAAAGCTTGATTCGTGTCTGGAAATCCGTCCAGTAATATTACGCCGCAATACACGATGGATTCCGACGGCTGGGTAACCAACACATCCTACGATGCTCCGAATCAGTTGCTGATTAGGTTCGGGGAGACTAGACCGGTAAGTGACCCGCGCCTAATGCCTCGGGTTATAAGTGCGCTCACTCACGCTAACGTGCTCTGCGGCGGGCGCAACGCAAAGGAACCGTTTTGAAATTCGCGACAGCGGTGGTTACTGCGTAGAACGGAGCATACCGGAGGCAAAAGGGAATCAGAATTATGAAGCCGGATGGCGGAACGGATTGGTTATATGCGAAAAACTGAAGAATCGACGTGAATGCGGCTTGTTGGCCTGCGTCCACATTGCTTATCTGGTAGGCGCAAGCATTGCAGTAGGTCAGTCCCCTCCGGCGGGTTCTTGGCGCGGTCAGACTTCTAACCAAACGTTCTTCGATCCCTGCAATGGGTCACGGTAGTCGTCGAATACGAAAGTGAATTTTCTTTCAAGACTGACCTCAACGGGTTGCTGGATGGAACCGCTGAGGAAACCAATAGAGGACGGCATCGCTACGCTTTTGGTTCTGATCCTGGCAGAGCAGCTTCGTGAATTTACTTGCGCAGGACGCGAAATGCATAGGAGTCGACGGTTTCGTCGGAAAAGGTCTTTAACTCAACCACATAATCGCCGGGTGGAATCAGTTCCGATTGCAACCGGAGTGGGACAATACTCTGCCCTGAAACCAGCCGGCTCTTCAACCCTGCAAAACGTTGGATTAGAGTACCGTCAGGCTCCTCCAGTTTTGCAACATACGACTTTTCGCCCTCATCGTTCACCTTCAATTCAAGATTAAGCCAGGAGGATTTCGCGGGTAACGAAACCGTGTTGGCAACCGTCGAGCCAATCGTCCTGGAAATTCCGGCATCCAAGCGGAGGGTAAACTCCGTCGGCGACGCGCTGGCGATTTCTGTTGGCTTACCGTCGGGCTTATTCGTTGTGTTGTCAGGGTGTGTGTTCGCATTCTCAGGCGTTACGTTCTGTCCTTCTCGCGGGGAAGCGTTAGAACGGGCTCTGAGGTCCCGATTGTGCAGGACGCGTATCGAGCCGATCGCAACAATCATGACACCGGCACACGCGGCTGCGAGTCCCCACTGAAGAGCATGTCCTCGGAAATGCCTGGAGAGTTTTTCCCAAAAAGATAGACGTTGATTGACCTGGGCTGGCCTCGCTTCCTTCGAAACCTCTGCGAGAAGACGGGAGAACTCCACCCGGGACCTGCCACGCGACGACGGTTTGGCCGTCAGTCTTCTAGGTGTTTATCTCTCAATCTCTCCTCGGTCTCTTGGTCCTTAAATTACGCTTGACGTAACACGTAACGTTTGCTATTCCTTAGCTGTGATCGTCAGCTACCGGGACAAGCGGAACAGAGATTTCGCATTCGGTAAGCGGGTCAAGGCATTCTCGGCAATTGAGCGCGTTACCCGGCTTAAACTGGACCGCTTAGACGCAGCGATCGAGCTTAGGGATCTTAGTGCGTTGCCCGGAAACCGACTTGAAGCCTTGAAGGGCGACCGAAAGGGAAAGTACAGCATTCGCATCAACGACCAATGGCGGATCTGTTTTGAGTGGCCGACAGGGTCGCCTGGGCCGGCAAATGTAGAGATCGTTGACTACCACTAGGAGAATATTTGTGCGAATTCCCGCAATTCACCCTGGCGAGCATCTCGCAGAAGAACTCAAAGAACTAAGCATGAGTGCCGCTGAGCTTGCGCGACAGCTAGGCGTTCCAACCAATCGTGTGACCGAAATCCTGAATGGAAGACGTGCGATTACGGGCGATACGGCACTACGACTTGCACATTTCTTCGGAACTACGGCTGAGTTTTGGCTCAACCTGCAGAGCCTCTACGAGCTGCGTATCGCGCAGAAGAAGGCGGGAAGGTCGATCGACCGACTACCCACCCTGAAGCATGCGGAGGAAGCACGTGCGTAGCCACATGCCGGGCATATCGTCGGCACATTTTTCGACCGCGCAGTAGGCAATTTAAGCACAAAACGACTGATGGAATGTCAGTCGGAAATCGGTTCCCGTAAAGCCGACTTGAACTAAGCCGCGTTGCGGCGGACGCATTCGCGTGCTGTTGAGCCGACGGTGGAGGTGATCTGAGCTAGTTTGTTGTCGCAGAGGAGGAACTCTCTGTGACCCATCTACGCCAGATCATGCTTGAGGAACTACGCCGCCGCAACTACGCCGAGTCAACCATCCACGCTTACATTCACACGGTCGAGCATTTCAGTCGACACTTCCATCGTTCACCTGATCAGCTTGGCCCCGAGCACATTCGCCAGTATCAGGCCGCGCTGTTCACTCGGTGGAAGCTGGCCCCCAACACCGTAACCCAGCGCTTGGCCGCTTTACGCTTCTTCTATGTTCAAGTGTTGAAGCGAGGCTGGAGCGTTGCAGAGACACCTTATCCGAAGAAGGTTCTGCACCTGCCCGAGATCCTCAACCAGGACGAAGTCGCGTGTCTGATCGACGCGGCCGAGTTTCCCTTTCATCGCATCCTGCTGATGACACTGTATGCCACGGGCGCACGTCGCGCAGAAGTAGCGCACCTGAAGATCAGCGATATCGACAGCCAGCGGATGGTCATCCATATCCGCGGCGGCAAGGGTCGCAAGGACCGCGATGTCATGCTCAGCCCGAGGTTGCTCGATGCGCTGCGCGTCTATTGGCGTGGGCTCAAACACAAGCCAACGAACTGGCTGTTTCCCGGCAACCGATGGCATACCGCAAGTTATCCTGTCACCACCAAGGTCCTGTGGACTGCCTGTCAGAACGCCGCACAACGCGCTGGGCTTGAACACAAGCACATTCATCCCCACACCCTGCGACACTGTTTTGCCACTCATCTGCTCGAAGCCGGTGCCGACCTGCGCACCATCCAGATGCTGCTTGGCCATCGCGACCTTGAAGAAACAACGATCTATCTGCATCTCTCCCGGCGCCATCTCAGCGCCACTGGCAGTCCGCTGGATGCACTCCCGATCCGAGAAGAAGGAGGGCCGACGCAGAGCACATGAGCCGGCCTCCTCTGGAGGTGGCCGACATCGTTCGCTATGCCGGGCAGTCCTTCGTTGAGCGCAGTCGCAAGTGGATCAGCTGGCACCATCAAAAAGTGTTGCTGGCTATCACGCGCTGTCGCACCGCCGCGCTGGGTGGGCATCGCGATCAGTGCGCGGACTGCGGACATTCCGCCATCTCTTACAACTCGTGTCGCAACCGGCACTGTCCCAAGTGTCAGGGCAATGCACGTCTGCACTGGCTCCAGGCGCGGGAACGAGAGTTGCTGTCCACCAGCTACGTGCACGTTGTATTCACGCTGCCGCGGGAACTAGCTCCCCTCGCGCTGCAGAACAAACGGCTGATCTACAACCTACTCTTTCACGCCAGTGCTCAGACCTTGCTGGAGATCGCCAGCGATCCTCGTCACCTCGGTGCGCAGATCGGATTCTTCAGCGTGCTACATACCTGGGACCAGCGACTGCAGCATCATCCCCATGTCCACTGCGTGCTTGCCGCCGGCGGCATCACTGCGGATCGCTCCCGCTGGATTTCCTCACGCCGCTCCTTCTTTCTTCCCATCAAGGTGCTCAGCCGTGTCTTCCGCGGCAAGTTTATCGCCGGACTCAAGACCGCCTTTCATGCCGGCGCACTCCAGTTCCACGGACATCTCTTACCGCTTGCGGAACCGCGCGCCTTCGCCTCGTGGCTGCGGGTACTGTTCCGTCACGACTGGGTTGTCTACTCCAAACCGCCTTTCGGCGGGCCAGATCACGTGCTGCGCTATCTCGGCGCCTACACTCATCGCGTCGCGATTTCCAACAGCCGGTTGGTTGCTCTTGCCAACGGCCGCGTTACCTTCCGCTGGCGCGACTCTGCCCACGGCAACAAGAAACGGCTCATGACTCTGCCCGTCGATGAGTTCCTGCGTCGCTTCCTCTTGCACCTGCTGCCGCGCGGCTTCGTACGCATTCGCAACTTCGGCTTCCTCGCTAATCGGCAACGGGCTACGCTACTGCCTCTCTGCTTTCGGTTGCTCCAGCCATCCGACCAACCAGCAGCAGACGCCACCTCGCCCGCGCTGCCCATTCACTCGCTGTGGCAATGTCCGCTTTGCGGCGGACCCATGCATGTTGTCGAGCGCCTCTCCGCCGTCCAACTCCTCCTCCGATCTCCGCCTCATCTGATCCGGTGCGCCGCTTGAATCCACATCTCAAGCATCGAATCTCGCTCCTACTTCGGCGCGCACACTGGTTCTATGTCTCCCATTCCTCAGAACCTAGTGTGGTGGTGCGCTCCGGACTCTCCCACCTGCCGGCCTACGACTATTCTCTCTGCCACCAGCAACTGAAACGGAAGCGCACCGACAGCAACAACCACTTCCCAAACGACAACGACCGCCTCATCGAGAAACAAATCCCATAATCCCGCGGGGCGGCTTCCTTCAAGTCGCTGTATCTGAAGCGCCCCTACACAGCGCCTCAACTCCCAGCTCTTCGCCTGGGGGGGCGCTTCAGATACAGCCCTAAGACTT
>JASHOT010000209.1 GCA_030040965.1 Candidatus Sulfotelmatobacter sp.
TTGTAGTTGAGGCATGAATGGAACGTCGAATCTACGTCTGGAGTAAGGATTACGAAGCCGCTGTCTTGGTACTGGATAGTACTGGATGCCCAAAACGTCCTCATACGCATTGCGAAAGCCGAGGCGACTATTCATCATCGAAGCGCACAGTTGTCTCAAGAGTCCGCACCGAGGACCGATGAAGTCCAGTCCATTAGGAAAGCACTGCGCGTTTTGACTGTATTGCGCTACTTGTTGGGCCAACAGCGTAAGTAGCTTCTCGTGGTCCACAGACCCGAAAAAATCCTGCAAGTCTCCGTCCACAATCCACTCCCTTCCGTTATCGATCTCTTGCCACACTTTGCGCAGAGCATTCTTCGGAGATCGCCCTCGCCGATATCCAAAGCTGGCGTCATCGAATATCGGCTCGAAGATGGGCTCCAATCGATTGAGCAACGCTTGCTGGCATACGCGATCATAGATCGCGGGTATGCCGAGTATCCGATACTCGCCCGGCTTTCCCTGCTTCGGGATCCGATGCTGTCGCACCGGCAGTGGCTGATAGGAGCAACTCCATGGGGATGCGTTCGAGTTTCAGCACGCGGCCGTTGCGCCGCAACTCGAAGCGCTCACGGTCGAGCTCGAAATCGTCGAATCGATAGGCGAATGACCGTCATGGGGCGAGTTGCAGGCCGATTTTCTTTACGAGTGCCTGATAGCGCGGGTCGGAGTGGAGGAAGTCGAATAGGGACTCATTCTGGATGAAGATTAGGTCGGGGTCGTGGTTACGGTAAGAGAGTTCAAGATATTTAAGAGTCTCATCTTTGTCGCCGGTGTAGGCGATGATCGTAGCGACGAATTCGGTTTCGAAGTACTGCTTGCTGGCTAGGATTTTGATATTTGCGGCGCCTTCGCGTTCGACGGCCGGCTCCCCGCCACTCATCCATACTTCATGGACGATGGCTTTTCTTTTGGACTCGTGATCTAAATCGAGCGCGTGCTCCAGTTGCTCCTGCGATTCCTTATACATGCTTTTGTGCCAATATGCAGTCGAGAGCTGGTAAATGATGCCGCTTTCCCCCGGATGAGCGGCAGCTTGTAATTTGAATTCGTTGATCGCGTCGTCGAACTTGTGCTCTCCCATGTAGTAGGCGCCGAGTTCCCATGGATGAACATAGGGATCGAGTTCGACTGCTCGCTTGGCCTCGACCTCGCCTTCGGCGTAACGGAGCTGGGCTTCGAGAATGTAAGAAAGCAGATGATGCGCTTCGGCCATGTTGGGATTGAGTTCGATGGCGCGACGGTCCTCGGCTTCGGCGTGAGCGGGATCCCAAGCATAGAAGAGATACCAAGCCGACAACGAGGTGTGAGCCTCGGCGAGCAGGGGATCGAGTTCGAGAGCCTTGAGAGCGGCAGCGTGCATTTTTTCGGAAACTTCAAGTGGAGAACGAGTCTCCATTCCTTCGAGGGCGTAGGTGTCGGCGAGGCCACTCCAGGCGGCGGCGTAGTCGGGCTGCAGCTGGATGGCTTTTTCGAAGTAGGGGAGAGTGAGTTTGGGGTTGAGCGTGGAGAACCAGAAGTAGCGCCCGTGGAGATAGGCGTCGTGGGCTTCGGGGTTGATGTAGCGGGCTGGAGGCGCGGGCGAGGTTGCGGTTTTTACTTCTTTGGCGATGGTTTGGGAAAGTTCTTCGGGCAGGGAGTAGGCCTGGTTTACGTCGCGGTCGTAGCTTTCGGCCCAGACGTGGGAATCGGTGGGTGCGTAGATTAACTGGGCTGTCATGTGAACTTTGTCGGGCGTTCGCTCGATAGACCCTTCGAGGATGCCGTCAACGTTGAGTTCTTTGGCGATCTCCGGTAATGGGCGTTTGACGCCTTTGTATTGCATGGCGGAAGTGCGGGAGGTTACGCGGAGGTTGTGGTTTTTGGCCAGCGCGGTGATCAGTTCGTCGGTCATGCCGTCGGCGTAGTAGTCCTGCGAGGCGTCGCCAGAGAGGTTGGCGAGTGGGATGACGGCGATGGAGTGGATCTGCGCCGCGCGACTGGAAGGGAACAGCCGGTTGCGGAACGCGAAGCTGAGGATAGCGGCGATTAAGAATAGAGCGACCGCAGCGAAGATGAGGTTGCGGTGGGTGGCGGGCGGGCGAGTCGGTAGTCCCTGCGCGGGAGTAGCTTCGGGCGATGGCGTTGCGGCTGGTTGAGATTCCGGTGAGGGCAGAGGCTGCCTGTTAATTTCGGCAACAAATCGATAGCCCTTGCCGGTGACGGTCTGGACGAAACGGGGCTGTTCGGGGTCGTCTTTGAGGGTCTGGCGGATTTTGCGGATGGCGGTGTTGATGCCGTGTTCCGTGTCGACGAATACGTCCTTGCCCCAGAGGCGGTCGATGATTTCCTGGCGAGTGACGACAGCGCCCTGGCGCTCGGCGAGCAGGAGAAGGAGTTCCAGAGGGATGCGTTCGAGTTTCAGCACGCGGCCGTTGCGCCGCAACTCGAAGCGCTCACGGTCGAGCTCGAATTCGCCGAAATGGTAGGAACCGCCGGTCATCTGCACGCCCCAGCCCCGCGCAGAACTATAGCATCGGTCGCCGGTAGGTCAGTTTGAATTCCTTCCTCAGGCCAGTAATACTCCACGCGTGATCCCTCGGCCCGCTGGTGTAGCGCGGGCCTTCGGGATGACGCAGATGCGGGGATGAAGGACCGACTAAGTTCATAACTGGCAATCACTTACAAATTCACCTCGACTTCACACAAGCTTTACCTCGGCTGCATTGCCGGAATGCGGCTTGGGCGGCAGGATGTGCGCCGAGAGTTGCGCTGCTCGAATGACGCAACCGGAAAAGTTGCATATCAAAGGAGATTTGAAAATGAAAACTACGCTAAGAAAACTGACAGTAACGTTCGGAGCATTCGTGGTCGTTGCCATGATGGCGGCCACGGCGAATGCGGGATGCGGGGACATCGCACACAAGCCGATCTTGAAGCGGCAGGCATTCCGGGCGAGCGAGTTTGCGATGCCTCAGTTGCAGCTCGTCAGCCAGGACAACGATCCGATCACTGGGATGTGGGAGGTGACATTCACATCGAGCGGCGCGACGATCGACACCGGATATTCGGTCTGGCATGCCGATGGGACCGAAATCATGAACTCAGGGGACCGATCCCCGCTTACCGGCGACTACTGCATGGGAGTATGGAAGAATCTCGGCAACAACCGTTACAAACTCAACCACGCGGGCATCGGATGGGATTCGACGGGAACGGTGCAGGTTGGACCGGCGAACATCGTCGAGGAGGTGGAGCTGGGAACGAAGGGAAATGCGTTCTCCGGAACCTTCACGATTACGCAGTACGACCTGAACGGAAACGTGTTGGCGACGGTTTCGGGAAACATCACCGGCAAGCGGATT
>JASHOT010000210.1 GCA_030040965.1 Candidatus Sulfotelmatobacter sp.
AGAAGCGGGGCAATTCCCGTGGAGCGAAGGGGGCAGGTCACCCACGTCAGGATGGAGTCAACGGGAAACCGGAGGAACTCCTTGTCTTGATGGAAGGCGACAGCCTTCTTTAGGGTGGCACGAGCCGGATGAATCGAGAGGTTCACGTCCGGATCTGTGGGAGGCTCGGGGCGAAATTCCCTGGGCCTACCCGGTAACAGGAACCAGGTCCAAGTCAAACCGGATTGAGAGGATGAGGCGAAAGCCGATTCACACGCCCACCGGGAGGCTACAGTCACTGCACCTGTTCTCGACTCTACTCTCGATTACACTCCTTCTGAAGCGGTGGGGAGATGGTGCAAGCCTGTCAAGCCGCATGATTGCGATACTCAGATTACTGGTGGCTTTCCAGTTCATTCATTGCACGTCCGATTGCCTGCGACAGTTGGGAGGCCTGTTGGTCGGGGAACTTGAAACCATCGCCCTTACAGCCGCTAAGGTAGAGGCCCGAAGAATCGGGAGCGAAGTAGTAAGCGGCATTCAGGGCGTGGACCAGAGGCCTCTTGTCCGCGTACCAGAACAGTTCGGCTCCGACAAAAGCGGTTCCGTCAGATGTCAAGTGATCGCGAGTAGTACCATCGTTTCGTTTGCGCATTGAATCGCGCTCAATCACATCCAAGGCATTTTTATAGAGAGCGAGAGTTTCCTCACCGAGATAGATTTGATCCTTGGATTCTCGCGACGACAGGTCGATTCGAATGCCGCGCATCCGATCAGGTGGTTGAGCAGTGTCCTGCAGAATCAGTGCCGTGATGACCGCTTGGGACTCGCTGCTCTCGATGCGACCGACTTCCTTTGACCATACGACATGTGTCGCAGATTGTCCGGCGAACGCTTCCATCGGAGTCGGCTGAAGAGACGGAATCTGGTCTTGAGCGGACGCGACAGCGCAGAAAAGACCGAAGCACAACAAGCTAAGAAGTGTCTTCATGCAGTTCATCTCCCAACTTGAACAATGCCCGCGCGGGCAGCGGAATTTCGCCTTCATGAGCGCGTCCGGGTGCCAGGAAGGTTCGGCCTGAAACAAATTGCCCGGATATTCAACCCGCTTTGGGCGGGAACACCGAGGGCAGGCTAAAGTTGCGCAAGATTCTTGGAATTTCGTCATAGCCGGACTCCGTAACGAATCGATATGGGTCCTCGTTGATAGCTTGCTCTTCTGCCGTTTTACGTATTGGTCATGTCGCGGTGATGAAGACCTCGGGAGCGGAGCCTAAGGTCAGCTTACCTCCCCTTCATTCGAGATTGGCGTAAAATTGTAAGAAAGGTGGGATTATGGAAGGAATTTTGGTATTAGGAGCTTGGCTCGTGATTGCGTGGTTCTGCATTGAGATTGCCATCAATCGCGGCCATTCTCGATCGAGATGGTCGCTTCTGGCCCTATTCTTCGGCCCTTTTGCATTGGTGGCGGTTTTGCTTCTTCCCCGCGTGAGCAACGCCTCTCAGGCCAGCCGGTTGCACCACTCCTAGTTCGGGACATGAGTGGGCTTGCGAACTTGTGGGACTGGCGAAAATCTCATTACACTCATCATCGGCGTCGCTTGAAAACTCCCAAAATTGCCTCTCGCCCGACACGCGCCCGCGCCGGAGTCCCAGGAATGCTTTTGCAGGGAAAACCGGTAGGGGGTGGTCGGGGCAGGCGAGGAATCCTTTTTTTGAACCTGTCTTAGCGGCGGGGAGTTGTGACACGGACTGTGACGTAACCGGGGCATGCAAGCCGGGGCAACGCTGTCCCACCGATGCCAACTCAGTGCAACAGTCGTTGCCCTCAGCCATGAATAGACGGGATTTGTCGCCTGCTCTGTGCGAGCGCGTCCTCCTCAGTGCCAACTCGCATAGCGAATTGACACGGAAGAGGTCGATGGTTCGAATCCCCCGATGACGGCCTGATGCATTTACTGACCGATGCGGTGGAACAGCCAAGCTACCTTCTGAGGTGAAGGAGTACCGGAATGAGACCCTATTGGGACAACTCTCCCTTCCGCTTGATCTCCGCCGGTGAGTGTGAGTTCAACTTCCACAACCTCTGAGGAGTTATCCTCCCCGACCTTATTCCCCGAGATCTTGAGGAGGAGCTTTTTGCCGGTCGCTGTCGCTTCCAAGATTTTGTGGGTTGAAAGCTCGCTGCCGTCGGGGATCAATTCGCCATCCTCGAGTATTGCCCACCGCTCGCCAAGAACGCTGGTCCCACCGAGAGTTCCATTCGCTAAGGTGAGATGCACCGTGAAGAACGCTGTTCCCTTATATTTTGCTTCCCACGTGCCCGCAAACGGCGCAAGATCCTCTGAGTGACTTGCATTGCTGAGCCGCAAGGAAAAGGCCGAAAGGCCAATCGATGCGGCTCCGATCAGACAAACGGCGATTAATCTTGAGGCCCGTGTCTTTTTGCGCGTGTCATTGGTTTTGAGAATGTTCATGATTCGTTCCTCCAAAGTGTTCGTATCGAAGAGTTCCAATGCGTAGTTCGATCGCGCCCGGATAAACATGGACTGTGCCATGTGCAGTAGCGAAGTGGCATACCGCCGGGTAGTCGGTAGCATTTGCGCCGCGATTTCATCGCAGGCCAACTCTCTGGTCTGCGCGATCCTCGACAGGATCAGCGCCGCGCAAGGGTGAAAACACAACGGAAGGGATGCGATCTCGTATATCAGATTGAACAGGAAGTCGCGCCGTACTACGTGTGCCAGTTCATGCGATATGGCTGAGAAGAGGTCGTCCTCGGGAACACCGTCGAGAAAGAATGTCTCTGGGAGCAGGAGGACGGGGCGTCCGATCCCCAACGTCGCCGGCCCCGATAGTTCTGCCGTGCACAACACGGAAACACACGGAAACGAGAACGAGCGCGCACAATGTTCCACGATTTGCGCAAGAGCGGGAGGCAACCGACGCGGATAGGCCGACTGACACACAGTCCGCGTCCGATAGCCAAACCAGGCGAGCCGAGCAGCGTGAAAAAGCAGAACAATACCGTACACCCAGAGCAGCGCATAAAGGATCCCGGGAGAAAATGAAACCGCACGGCTAAACGAATGGAGCGACGCCGCAATCGCTCGGGCGTTCGGCTCCCCGCCAGGATCTAGTTGAGCAGTTGGGGTAACCTCTGACGCTCCGTCAGTGGTCTCTCTGTGCTGAAGCAGGACGGTTGCTGTCGGTATCAGCAAACAGGCACCGAGTGCTGCGATCCAGACTCCGTGCGAGAACCGCGACGGCGCTCTGTGCAAAAGCTTCGTGCACAAAAGGGCGAGAGCGGTGATCGCGGTAATCTGCCAAATCGCATTCAGAACGAAAGTTGCAAGCAGGTGGCTAGTCTCCGCCATGCTGTTCCTCCGTTTCGGCTTGCTCCTGTTTCTCAATGAGTTTCTGCACTTTGGCAAGCTTGTCAGCGTCTAACTGGTTGCTCTTGGCCAGACTCATGAGAAGAGCTTCGACCGATCCGCCAAACATACGATCGAGCATGTCGCTAGTGGCCTCGCGCAGGGCCTTGTCGCGGCTCAGCACGGATCGATATTCGTATGCTTTGCCCAGGAGTTTCCGCTTCACCTTGCCCTTGCGTTGCAGAATGTTGAGGATCGTCTGAACCGTGGTGTATGCCAATGGTTCGCCGGGGAGGCTCTGCTGAACAGCCTGAACTGTGCTCGGGCCTTTGTTCCAGAGCACCTGCATAATCTGAAGTTCCAGTCGAGTGAGTTGGGCTTTCGGCACGGACCGCACCTCCTAAGCAGTTAGGAGATTAAACTTCATTCTGATCTCTGTCAACTAAAATCTTAGGAGTTATGGGAGAGATGGTGCGGCGTTCACTGTCGTTAATCGCCATAGCACTCACAATCCCAGAATTGCCGAAGACTCGCCAGATGACCTGCCGATTAGCCAGAAACTATCCACTTCACCAGTCTGTCCGCCTTCGCGGCATCTGTCGCTTCGCTCTTCACGCGGCTTGCTGGCGGCGACTCTGACGTTGCTGTCTGGCGGCTTCCAGCTTGCGGTCGCGTTCCGCGTGGATCTCCTGCTGACGCCCCGCCAGCATGTCCTTCGGCGTGATATAGCCGATGGCGCTGTTCAGGCGGACGTTGTTGTAATGCCCCACGTAGCCCTCGACCAGACGCCATGCATCTTCCAGTGACAGCGGCGTTCCCGGTCGAATGCATTCGCTTTTCAGCGATTTGTGCCAGCGCTCGATCTTGCCGTTCGACTGTGGATAGTAAGGGGAGGTTCGGACGTGCGTCATGCCCGAGATGCGAATGAACTCCTTGAAGTCGCGAGCGATGAACTGCGGGCCATTGTCGGAGATGACTCGCGGCCTCGCTTCCGGGTACTTCTCCTTGGCTCGCTGCAGGATCACTTCGACATCGGCTTCTCGCATGGACTCCCGCAGATCCCAATGCACGAGGAATCGACTGAACCCATCCAGAATGCTGCACAAGTAATAGAACGTGCCGCACAGGTTGATATAGGACACGTCGATATGCCAGTGCTGATGCGGCTCCAGCGGTTGTTCGAACCCGGTTCCCTTGCGCGATGGTTTGCTCTTCCATCGGGATAATAATCCAGCCTGCTTCAATACTCGCCAAACACTCGCCGGACTAACCGCCACAACGTCAGCGTCGAGCATCATGAACGTCAGCCGTCGATAGCCCTCCAGCGGGTTCTTCAGATGGAACCCGATGATCGCTTCTTTCTCCCACGGCTCCAGCCAGAAATCACGGGGAACCCAACCGTTGTGCTCGTTGACGCGCCCGTACCGCTGCCGCCAGTCATAGAACTTGCTGGCGCTCACGCCCAGCCACGGGATGAAACGTCCGACGCCGATCTCGGCTTTCTCCGACCAGCGTCGGACGAAATCCACGACTAGATCCCGCACATCATGCGGCACCCACACACCGGTTAGAGTTCCCCAAGACTTTTTTTTAGCGCGATGTGCTCCGCCATTAGCTCAGCCAGTACCTCGTCCTTGGTCTGCACCTTCTTCTCCAAGAACTCGATCCGCTTCTGCTTCTCCTCCACTTGGCGCTGGGGTCGCTCCTGAGACTGAAAAGCGGCGGCTCCATTCTCGAACAGTTCCTTCTGCCAGCGGTAGAGCACCGTTGGCCGCAGGCCCAGTTCTTCACACAGCTCCGAGACCGGCACTTTGTCCACAAGATGCCGCCTCAGAATGGCTACTTTTTCTTCTGGGGTGAAATGCTTCCGTTCTTTCCTCATACGTTCGCTCCGCTATCTTAACGGACGAACGCTTTCTCCATTTCCAGCCGAGGCAGGACATTCGGGCCTACCATCCTCCCTCCACAACTTAGACAGCCTTGCCTATCATCTATTGAGCTTCGTCTTCGTAGGTACCGATCATAAGAAGCCATGCGCCCGAAATGAGGAATCCGAATAAAACAATGGTTGCGATAGCGGCGAGGTAGAGCCCGGCGCTATGCCCGAGAATGAGAAAAATTGCGCCTATGACTTCCGCGAGGTAACAGATTGTGCCGCCCGCAAGCCGCGGCGTGTTCAATCCAATTGAACTCATGCTCGATCTGATAGCTATCACATAGCCTCTGATGAAGATGGCTGTTGCGATAAGCCAGAGAACAAGCCACTCAAAGCCGAGCGCTTCGAGAGGTTGATTTCCGATAAGCGCAAAACTGCATGCCATAAAAACTGCGGTGAAGCCAGTAAGCATGTTAATGGCCCGGTTTTTATGTGTCGTATTTCGAATGATGATTTCGGGTTTGATCGACATGGCGACGAAAATCAAGCCGGCAAGCGCCGCTGCGCCGCTTCCCACCATGAAAAAAAAGTTGCTCCATTGCTCCAACATAAAATGTCTTTCCTCAGTTCTAATTCCAGGACGGATACGAACCCCGGAGCCAAATCTGGAGCCTGAAATGTTCGGGTGCCGCAGGTCTCGCGTTTTGGACCTGGGCACGATAGCGCATCCGTCCGACTCTTTATAACAGAGGAAATCGGGCGACTGGTTTCGGCGCCGGAACGCGGTTCCCTGCAATTCAGTCTCGACTGTTCCTTCGGCGCCCGTAGCGGGGCGCCACAGTACGCGGACAAATGTGCGAATGCTGTTTCCACGACGGTTGCCTCGCGAAAGTGTTAATCTTCCGCACAGTCGTAGGTTGACGCGAAAAGTTCGGTGACCCGAATCCACTCGGGCCCACCGTTTTCGCGACCTTCAGATTTTCCGCTCCTCTCGTTGATCCTTCTGCACTCGCCCGTGCGCCTTTGCAGCTTTGGAGATATACTGCTTCGGCGCCGGGCGACGACACTCGTGCGTAACTGAGAGTCGTTACCACCACAAACAATTTGCACTCAATTCTGGGCGCTGGCGATTCTCGTGCGTCGGTGTAGCGCTGGGGTTCTCGGAGATCTCTTGGCATCTCGATCCCGATTCACCGTCTATTTTCTAACGCTGTACATGGCAAGCCTTGTTTTACAGGGCGCGGCGCAGAATGCTCCAGCTTCTGCGGCATCCGCTGCGCCGCCGAATCCACCCACGCAGGATTATCTCGTCTACGTGGTGTGTGAGTCGGCCGACAAAATCGTGCTGCTTCGTTTTGGGCCCGGCGGCGCGCACATCGAGAGTCAGACGCATACCGGCCTCTTAGTGACCGACATCAACGGCCCGCACGGCGTCATCGTGTCGCCCGACCAGAAATATTTCTACGTGGCCGAGGGCCACGGGCGTCCTGACGGATCGGCGTGGAAATACAGGGCTGGAACGAACGACGTCATCAAGTACACGAGCCTGGGCTTGTTTCCGGCCACTACTGACGTTACTCCCGATGGCAATTTTATTTATGTGGCCAACGCCAACTTCCACGGCGACATGGTTCCCTCGTCGATTTCCGTGGTCGCGACCGACCAGATGATCGAGGTGAAGCGGATTCAAACCTGCACCATGCCGCACGGGTCGCGGCTGAATCACGCAGGAACCAAGCATTATTCCGTCTGCATGATGGACGACATGCTGGTCGAAATCGATACCAGCAAGTTTGCTGTCGATCGTTATTTCATGCTGGCGGCGGGAAAAGAAATGGGAATGATGGGAGCGCCATATCCTGAACTGCCGCAATCGATGGGCGATCACAAAGCGATGGATCACAAACCGATCTGCACGCCGACCTGGGCGCAGCCTTCCAATGACGGATCGACCATTTACGTGGCCTGCAATCAGTCGAATGAGATTGTCGCCATCAACACAGATAGCTGGACGCTTTCGCGGCGCTTTCCCGCGGGTAATGGTGTCTACAATCTGGCGATGACCAAAGACGGGCGCCTCATCGCAACCAACAAGCGCGGGCAATCGGTTTCGGTATTCGATCCGGTCGGCGGGAAAGAACTGGCGAGGATTCCGACGCTTCGAAAAGTTGTGCATGGGGCTGTGGTGACGCCTGATGATCGCTACGCGTTCATCACCGTCGAAGGCGTGGGTGCGGAGCCAGGGACGGTCGAAGTCATCGACCTTGCGAGCTACAAAACCGTGGCGACGGTCGATGTGGGATCGCAGGCCGCGGGCATTGATTTCTGGAAGACGGAACCAAGCAAGCAATAGAGTTCCGAACACAAAGAAACTTTCTCGGAGGGGTAATGTTCAAGCACAGCGCATGGGTTACGACGATTGGGGTACTGGCGTTTTCGGTTTCGATGTTATCGGCGCAGAATGCCGCGAAGCCTCAGGAGCAGGCTCCGACTACATCGGTGGCTCCGGCCAGCGTCGAGATCACGCCGAAAACTCTTGACGCGCACGTGGGCGAGAAGGTCAAGTTCAGCGCATCCGCCAAAGACGCCGCGGGCAATCCGATCGATGCCAAGCCTTCCGTCTGGTTCGCGGCTCCCTTCGATCTGGCGGGCGCCGATGATGCGGGCGAAGTTACGTTTCATGCTCCCGGAATCGTTACTGTTGGCGCCGTGATCGCGGGCAAAGCCGGATACGCCACTGTCAACGTGCTGAACTCGAAGGTCACAAGCATCGAGATCGAGAAACCGGCCGCTGTGGTTGCGGGAAGCGCCGAGAAGTTGAACGCCATCGCGCGCACGCAGAATGGCAATCCGCGCACCGATGCCGAAATCAAGTGGGGTTCTGACAAAACTACCGTCGTGACGGTTGATGCCGCCGGGCTCGTGACCGGCGTGGCTCCGGGCAGCGCGACGATCAAGGCGACGGCGGATGGCGTAAGCGCGACTGCAACCGTTGAGGTTCTGCGCGACGCAGTTCACAAATTGAAAATCACGCCCGCGTCGACCGATGCGCGCACCGGCGACGTGGTGCACTTTGCCGCGTCCGATGCTTCGGGAGCCGTCAAGAATCCGCCGGTTCGCTGGTCGATCAGCGGCAGCGGCGCGGCGGTTTATGATGACGGAGCGTTTGTCGCGGAAAAGGCCGGGACCTATGTCATTACGGCGAGCAGCGGACAGCACACGGCATCGGCATCGGTTGTCGTCCGCCCGCGCAATGTTGAGCGTGAAGTTGAAGTCGTGGCCCACGTTCCCATGCCCGATCTGCAGATGTCGGAAGAGTGGATCATTGGGCATCACGCCTATCTCTCGACGGTCGCCGACAAAGTTTTCGTTTATGACATTGCCGACCCTGCCAATCCCAAGCTGCTTGACAGCCTCAAGGTCGATGCCCGCATCATCAACGACATCTCGACCACTCCCGATGAGAAGATCGGAGTCTTCACGCGCGAAGGCGCGTCTAATCGAAAGAACGGAATCGTCTTCCTCGATACGACCGATCCTTCTCACCTGAAAGTTCTCTCGGAGTACACCGCGACCGTGACCGGCGGCGTGCACAGCGCCTATATCGATGGTCACTACGTCTACATCACCGACGACGCCACTGGATCGCTGCGCATCATCGATTTCGCCGATCCGAAGCATCCCAAAGAAGTCGCACGCTACCAGGTGGAGAATCCGACGGCGGTAACAATCAATACGGGCGAGGGCTCGATTTCAAGTGGCCGTTATCTGCACGATCTGCAGGTCAAAGATGGCATTGCCTATATCGCGTATTGGCGCGACGGATTGGTCATCCTCGATGTTGGCAACGGCATGGCCGGAGGCAGTCCGGAAAATCCCAAGGTCATCAGCCAATATCACTACAACCATTACGAGCTTTACGGCGATGGATGGCTCGCGGGCACGCATAGCGTGTTCCGCTACAAGAATTATCTTTTCGTCGGCGATGAAGTTTTCCCTGCGATCTTCAATCTGGAAGATCGCGATCGCATTCCTGTCCGCGCCATCTGCCACGTGATGGACGTCACTGACATCAAACATCCGAAGGAAGTTGCGCAGTACGAGGTGCCGGAAGGCGGCTCACATAATTTCTGGGCTGCGAATGACATGCTGTATGAGGGCTATTACAGCGGTGGAGCGCGCGTGCTCGATATTTCGGGCGAGCTGCGCGGAGACCTCTATCGGCAAGGACGCGAGATTGCGCGTTTCTGGACCGGCGACCCGAAGGGATATCGTCCGAACTTGCCGTTTGCCTGGGGTGGGCAGCCGTGCTCGGTGAAGTGCGACAGCGATTTGCTCAACAGCCTGATGTATTTCAATGATATTCACTCCGGACTGTGGATCGCAAAGCTGGGTGAGGCAAAATTCCAGGGATCGGCGACTGCGCCGCCGGTGCGCAAGAGCGAGCAGATGATTCATTGACGCGCTCGCTTGGAGTCAGATCGCTTTTAGGTCTTGAGCGGAGGCAGTGTCTGAGATCGTTTCAGAGGCCGCGTCCCAATATACCTTCCGGCCCGACCAGTACGACTCTGCGGCCATCATGCAGGCGACGGAATGCGCAAAGCCGTCGTTCACAGAAGCGTTCGGCTGTTGGCGCGAGCGCATGCAGTCGAACCAGTTCCCCATGTGTTCCAGCGACAGATCGTCAATTCCCATGGGTGGGAGCTTGGTTTCGCCGGGCAGAAGAATGAACTTCGACCCGCGTTTTGCGTCAATGTCGGCGTCATCCTCGTGCGTGCCCTTCTCTTCAATCAACTGATAGCGCGGGCTACCCTCGCCGCCGATGTTGATCAGCGTCGCTTTCTTGCCCATGTAGCGCGTGAAGCTTGGGGCGTCGTTGCCGAAACTGGTGGAGTAGCTGACCAGAAATCCTTTGCGATATTCCAGCAGCGTTTGAAATGTGTCGGCATTCTCGCGGCCGTCGTGCCAGGCAAAGACTCCGCCATGGGACACGGCCGACTTGGGAAAGCTGTCATTCATACACCAGTGCACCAGATCGATCGCATGGCTCATCCACTGATCTGGAATGCCGCTTGAAAACTCTTTGTACAGGCGGAACTCGAAATAGAGTTGGGGATCGAACGCCCGCGCGGGCTTGGTCAGCAGCCACTTATTCCAATCAGTTTCCTGTTGGCGGATTTGCTTCACCTCTTCGCGCCCGCGCCAGCGCGGCCCGTGATAGTTCCAGACGATCTCAACTTTGCTGATGTCTCCTAGAGCGCCGCTTTGTATGACGTCGTGTGCCGCTCGAGGATGGGGCTCGCTTCGATGCTGCGTGCCCACCTGCACGACCGATTTGGATTGCAATACGGTGTCGCGCGCTGCTTTTGCCTCGTCTAGAACATTTCCCATCGGCTTTTCAATATAGACATCTTTCCCAGCCTCAACCGCCATTCTCAGGAGTGTGGAGTGGGAGTGATCGGGCGTGGAGATCAGCACCCCGTCGACATCTTTCATGGCAAGCAATTCTTCTATCTGCGCGGCAGCGCGAGGAACTCGACCGTAATAGCCAGTGTTGGTCGCGACCGCTCTCTGGCGATTCACGGTCCACAAGTCGCAGACGGCGACCATCTCTACACTGTGACTCGATTTCAGTTTGGATGCGATCCTGTCAAGCTCGCGGCCACGATTGCCGATGCCGACATGTCCAAGGGAAATGCGGTCGTTGGCGCCGATAATTTTTTCATAAGACAGGGCAGTGCGGGGCAGGACCGCGGTCGCTGCGATGGCGGCAGCCGACGTGCCCAGAAATGCTCGACGATTCATGCGCTCCAAGGAGTCAGTCATGGTGCACTCCAATTCTTGATCACCTATAAATTCGATTAGCGAGAAACAGCTTCGGACGATGGCAGGGCTACTTTGTCCTTGATGCCCTGACCTTCAACGATCGTATAGATGAAATCCGCAGGCACGTTGCGCAGGGTCTCGATTTCGCCGTTCGGCCAACGCACGGTTACTTCGTCCATGTTCGTGTTCTTGCCCAGCCCAAAGTGCTGCCGCAGATCGTTCTGAGAAATGTAGCTCGAGCCACCTTTCACTTCGCTCAACTGCGTCACGCCACCGGCCTTCACAGTCACACGGGCACCGATGGCGAGCCGGTTGCTCTTTGTTCCCAGCAGACGAAACAGCGCGCGATGATTTCCATTCTGGCAATGATTGAGCAGAAGCGACGGCGGCTGACCAACGTTAAGCGTCACAACATCGACGCAGCCGTCGTTGTTAATGTCGCCGAATGCCGCGCCCCGCCGCGATTGCAGGGGCATGTCGGAAAATCCCACCGACCCACCGACTTCCTCAAACGTTCCGTCATGCTTGTTGCGGAATAGCAGCATCGGCTGCTTGTAGTGCGCCGCGTTGGGAATCGTATCGACCTGCGGATAGACATGCCCGTTGGCAACAAAAATGTCGGTCCAGCCCGAATTGTCGAAGTCCACGAATCCTGTGCCCCACCCCACATACGGATGGCTCGGCTGCCCGATGCCCGCATGCCAGGTCACGTCGGCGAATCCATTGTCGCCATTATTGTGATAGAGCGTGTCGGACTGATCGACAAACTCGGTCACCATCAAATCGAGCCGGCCCCTGTGATCGTAATCGCCAAAATCGACGCCCATCGATCCCAGTTCCTGCCCGTCTCCGCTCAGGTCGGCGCCCAGCATGAGCCCCATTTCTTCGAACGTTCCATCATGCTTGTTGCGATAGAGATAATTTGGGCCCGCGTCGTTGGCGACGTATAAATCCGGCCAGCCATCGTTGTCGTAATCGCCCCACACCACGCCCATGCCGTAATAGTGCTTGGGATCGTCCACCCCGGCCTTCTTCGATACATCTTCAAACGTTCCATCACCGCGGTTGTGAAACAGAAAATCCGACTCGCCCGGCAATCCCCAGGGACCGCACTGCACCATCACGCCCCGAAAGCGGCAAAACTTTTCGTTGCTGCCGAGTTCGGGCAGTTTGTCCATATCGACGTGGACATAGCGCGAAACGAACAGATCGACGTTTCCGTCACGGTCGTAATCGCCCCACGCCGCTCCCAGACTCAGCCCGCCGACGGCGACCCCTGCCTTCTCGGTCACATCTTCAAACTTGCATCCGCCCAGATTGTGGTAAAGCACATTGCCGCCGTAGCTGGTGACATAAAGATCGGGCAGACCATCGTTGTCGTAGTCGGCAACCGCAACACCCATGCCCCAGCCAATGCGATTCAGCCCAGCTTGTTTGGTGATGTCAGTGAACTTGAGATCCGCGTCCTGATGGTAGAGCGTCACCAGCGGATCGCCGCCGTGCTGGCGATAACGGTCGACGGTCGATCCGTTGACCACGACGATGTCGAGTTTGCCGTCGTTGTCGCAATCGAACAGGCCGATGCCTCCGCTGACCGATTCAATGATGTAACGCTTGTCGGGAGAAGAAATATGCGGAACCGTCAGCCCGGCCTGCCGGGCGATGTCTTCAAAATGAGGCAGAGAAGATGGATTGCTGATTTGAGTCTTGGGCAAGGCTGATTTGAGAGGAGTGACTTGCGCAGAAGCCAGCGCTGCCGAGAAAAAAAGTAGGGAGAAGAGCCTGCGCATGAGAACGAATCGTGGTTATTGTATCCCCTTCAGGACGCGAAATATCTTCCCATGGGATGGAGATTGGATTGGGATCGATGGGCTGAGGCGGCCTGAATTCAGGGTCAATTCGTGATTTTTTCGTATTCGATTACTTTTCTTTGCTGGCTTTGCCGTCCATCACCATGGTCCAGTTTGTCCCGTCCGGCGACATTTCGAAGGTGAAAGTATAGGAGGTCGGCGAACCGATCTTCATCGTGAACTTGCCTTTCAACGTCTTGCCGCCCATCTTCTCGTCGCTCGTCCAGGTCCAGGTATCGCCGTTCACTTGTCCTCGCGAGTCGTCGAACTCGCCCCAGCTGTTGAACTCACGATAGGTGTAAGCCTTGTCGTCGGCGGAGTAGCCTAGCACCGATAGCCCGGTTCCATTGCCCATCGAACTCTGATAATTCGAGTGGCAGACGAGGAAGAAGTCTCCCTCCATCCATTCGCACTTTTCATTTTCGGTCATCTTGCCAGCCGGATTCATCGGCCCGGCTTTCATATCTCCCTCGAGAGTCCAGGTGCCGGCAAAGATTGCAAGTTTTTGGTGCTCAGGGCCAGGCTTGGGCATATCCGTCTGGCAGAGTGCCGCGATGGTCAGTGCGGCACAGGCGGCAAGCAGGATCGCAGTTTTTTTCATGTTGCCTCGTGACTGATGATATAGACGAATCCGATCGCGGATTGTGAGTCGCAGCGCGGTTGCGATTGCGGGCGCCATCTTAGCTTCGCGCCACAAAGATCGTCAACCGCGGCGCTTCGCACATATGCAAGAATCTTCACTCCTATCAGTATTGATTTGGGGCGTGCAAAAAGATACTCACAATTGACAACCAAAATACGCTTCGAGAATAATGCCGTGGTTCGCCAAAGTCGACCCTCCTCCGCAAGTCTGAAGCCTGGCAGGTTTCGAGTTTATCCCGCAGACTTGCTCTGCCGTAGTCCGATCATTTCGCATGCGAAGTGATCTTCATCCGATCGCAGGATTGTAGCTGGCAAGCGAATTTAAGACTGGAACGATTCAGTTCACGACAACCGAGTAGACCTGAACGGGAGACTCCATTTCCAGATGTGTAGTTCCGGGTAACGTTAACCTTTGCGACGCGGCAGCATAGCCGCAGAAGGAGATTCTCATGAAGAAAATTACGTTCGCGAAGATCGTTTGTCTTGCAGCCGCATTCTGCCTGGCAGCATCGATCGCACTAAACGCGCAAGCCTTTACCGAATTGCGCGCATTCAATGGGACGAATGGCTGGAGCGCATCATCACTCGTGCAAGGGTTCGACGGGAACTTCTACGGGACGACACAGTGGGGTGGGACCACCTTCCGCGAAAGCGGGCCCACCGACCCCGGCGATGGCACGGTTTTTGAGATCACGCCCGATGGCGGGTTGGCTACGCTCTACAATTTCTGTTCTCTGGTAAATTCCCAGGGCGAATGCGCCGACGGCCAACGCCCGAACGGCCTGATCTTGGCGGGCAACGGAAACTTTTATGGGACGACGTTTGCCGGCGGCAGCGGCGGCAACTCGGGATTTATTGCACCGGAAGGCACCGTCTTTGAGATCACCGCGACGGGGACGTTGACAACCCTCTACAGCTTTTGCACCCAGATCAGCGGTCCGGTTTGCCTCGACGGCGCGTATCCCATGGCTGGGCTAGTGCAGGGCGTGAACGGGAGTTTTTACGGGACGACGCAGAGCGGAGGGAACGGAAGCACCGCCGGCGGCGGAGGGACGATCTTTGAGATCACGGCGGCGGGGAAGCTGACCACGCTCTATAACTTCTGCTCGCAAACCAATTGCACGGACGGCGCCGAACCTTTGAATGGCCTGGTGCTGGCACACGATGGGAATTTCTACGGGACCACTACCGAGGGTGGGGCGAACGTGAACCAGTTCTGTCCGTCGGGCTGTGGAACGATCTTCAAAATCACGCCAGAAGGCGAACTGACCACGCTGCACAATTTTTGCGCGAAAAAGGGCTGCACAGATGGCGCCAACCCGGCGGGGGCGCTGATCGAAGGGTCCGATGGGGCATTCTATGGAACCGTACAAACGGGAGGAAACGCGAGTTCGTTGGGCGGTTTCGATTACCGGATAACCCCCGCGGGAAAATTCTCGGTCCTTTACGAATTCTGCGCCGAGTCGGGCTGCCCCGACGGCGTGGATCCGCAAGGCGGAGTGATCCAGGCTACGGATGGGAACTTCTACGGGGTAACCAACCAGGGCGGTGCCCACACCCTCGGCACGGCATACGAATTGACTCCGGCGGGCGATTTAACCACGCTCTACAGCTTCTGCTCGCAAAGCGGCTGCAGCGACGGTGAGTACATCACTTCGGGCCTGATGCAAGCCACGAACGGAACGTTCTACGGCGCGTCCAGCGCGGGGGGGAAAGACTCCGACTGCTCCAATGACGGCACGCCGGGGTGCGGCACGATCTACAGCATCGCGAACGGACTGGGTCCATTCGTCGAATCGAATCCGGTGTTCGGCAAGGCCGGGCAGAACGTCCACATTCTCGGAAACAATCTGACGGGCGCAAGCAGCGTGGCGTTCAACGGAACGGCGGCGACGACGTTCACTGTGGTTTCGGCGACGCAGATTCGAGTGACTGTGCCGACGGGGGCGACGACAGGGACGATCGTTGTGACCACGCCGACAGGAACACTGAACAGCAATGTGGCGTTCCAGGTGTTGCCGTAAGGCCTCGTGGGCCGCGAAAACAGGAAAGCGCGAGGCCTTTTCGGGCCTCCCCAAACCTTTCTGAACAGAAAGAATATTTTGGCCAAAGAAAGAGGAGCTTGCCATGAAGAAGACTACACTTTTCACCTTTTGCCTCGTGGCTTTGCTGGGCACGGCGGCAGCGATCGCCGCGCAGGGGCAAAGCTACTCGGTGGTCGCGGATTTCAACCCGACGTACGGGGAGAATCCGGCGGGGCCGCTGGTGCAAGGAACCGATGGCAATTTGTACGGCGTCACGGAAACGGGCGGGAACACCAACAGTGTCTGCCCACAGCCGGAAAGCGGAACGATCGGCGCCGGCTGCGGATCGGTGTACAAGGTGACGCCGGCGGGACAACTGACCGAACTGTATGAGTTCTGCTCGCAGACGGACTGCGTGGATGGCGCCTATCCCATCGGCAGCCTCGTCTTGGGGACGAACGGGAACTTCTATGGAACGACTTTCATTGGCGGAGCCAGCAACCAGGGCACGGTATTCGAAATTACGCCTGCGGGCAAACTGACCACTCTTTATAGTTTCTGCTCGCTGGCGAATTGTACCGATGGCGCATTGCCGAACGGCGGATTGGTGGAAGGCGCGAACGGAAATTTCTACGGCACGACGGAGATCGGCGGAGGCGGAAAAGATACGAGCATCTGCGTGCCGTGGTATTACGACCCTCCGGTTAGCGGATGCGGGACGGTGTTTGAAATTACGTCCGCCGGGAAGTTGCAGACCCTCTACTCGTTCTGCTCGAAGGACAAGTGTACGGACGGAGACCTGCCATATACGGGGATGACGCTGGGATCTGACGGGATTTTCTACGGCACGACATATGGCGGGGGAAACACGATTGCCACCTCAATCTGTGTGACGCCGGGATGCGGAACGATCTTCCGCATGTCGCAAGCCGGAGAGCTTACGACGATGTACAGATTTTGCCTGCTGGCCAACGAAGCGAATCCGTGCCTGTCCGGTGTGAATCCCGAGACGACGCTGGTGCAGGCGACGGACGGAAATCTGTATGGAACGGCAGGGAACATTTTTTCGATCACACCCACGGACAAGCTGACCGTTATTCGTCACGGACGCGGGATACCTGCTATCTCGGGGATGATTCAAGCCACGGACGGGAATTTTTATGCCACGCAATGGGGCGGGCTCGCCAAGTGCAGCGAAGGCAGCCCGTGCGGGGACATTTTAAAGTTCCAGAGTTCGGGCACCTACAACTTCCTCTACGACTTCTGCGAGCAGTCGGGTTGCGCCGATGGCGCGTTACCGGCCAGTGGACTGATGCAGGCTACGAACGGAATTCTTTATGGCACAACGCTGTTCGGAGGCACCGGGCTCGAGGAAGGCTGCAATGTGCATGGGAATTCGGGTTGCGGCGTGGTATTCAGCGAGGCGCTCGGCTTTAGCCCGTTTGTCGAGACGGTTTTCAATTTTGGCAGGGCCGGTGCGACCGTGGGCATCCTGGGCAATGGATTGACGGGCACCACAAGTGTGACGTTCAACGGAGTGGTGGCGACGTTCCATGTCGTATCCGACACCCACATCACGGCGACGGTGCCGGCGGGTGCGGCGAGTGGAGCGATTGAAGTGGTGACGCCGAGCGGAACGCTCTCGAGTAATGTGGCGTTTCATGTTTTGCCGTAAGGTCTTTCACCGCAGAGGACACAGGTCCATTCAGAGGACGGAGGAACGATGAGATCAACTGGAAATGTGAAGAGTGCTTGCATCGTGGCTGCATTTTTCGTGGCGGTGACCGCGAGTTCTGCGGCGCAGACTTTCACGTATAAAGCCTTCAACGGAAAGAACGGTGGAAATCCGCAGGTACCGCCGGTGCAGGGTTTGAATGGGAATCTCTTTGGAACGACGGGCGGCGGGGGTGCGTACGGATATGGGACGGTCTATGAGCAGCAGGCCGACGGCAAGCTGACCACGCTCTACAGCTTCTGTTCGCAGGCGAACTGCGCCGACGGAGCTTATCCGTATGGATTGGTGCTGGCGGCGAATGGAAATTTCTATGGCACGACTGGAGGCGGAGGAGCGAATTCGAACTCCGCAATCTGCAAGACTGGTTGTGGAACGGTTTTTGAAATTACGCCCGCGGGCAAATTCACCTCACTTTACAGTTTTTGTGCTCAGGCGAGCTGCTCTGACGGCGCCGTGCCGTTTGGCACGCTGGCGCAAGGCGTGAACGGAAACTTCTATGGCACGACGTTTCAGGGCGGAAATTGCGGAGGATTATGCGGCACGATTTTCGAAATCACGGCTGCGGGCAAGTTGAGCACACTGTACAGCTTCTGTCCGGGGGAGACGACGTGCCCCGATGGCGACCAACCGGTGGCCGGACTGGTGCTCGGCACCGACGGAAATTTTTATGGAACCGCGGGCTTTGGCGGCCTCAACTCGTATCAGGTTTCGAGCGGATATGGCACAGCGTTCAAAATCAGTCCGCAAGGCCACTACACAACGATGCACCAGTTTTGCTCGTTAAGTGAATGCGAGGATGGATGGTATCCGAAGGCGGGATTGGTTCAGGGCGCGGACGGGAATTTTTATGGAGTGACGTACGGCGGCGGCGCGTATGACCAGGGCGTGCTGTGGCGGTTCTCGCGCGATGGAGCGTTTGATGTGCTCTATACGTTTTGCCAGGGGACGACCGGTTGTGCAAATACGGACGGGAACGATCCGTCGTCGCCGTTGATTCAGGCGCAGGACGGAAACTTTTACAGCACGACGTATCAGGGCGGTGCGAACACTGCCGGCGTCGTTTTCGAATACAGTCTGACCGGTGGAGTAAGCGTTCTCTACAGCTTCTGCAGCGTGGAACCGTACTGCAAAGATGGCGAGGGTCCGACTTCCGGGCTGATGGAAGCTACGGATGGCACGTTGTACGGGACTGTAGTGGATGGCGGGCCGGCGCATAACGGGTGCTTTTCGGGAGGATCGTGCGGGACGCTGTACTCGCTGGCGACGGGGCTGGGGCCGTTTGTCGAGTCCAATCCGGTTTTTGGGAAGGCGGGATACACGATCAATATTCTCGGAAACAATCTCACCGGAACAACGAGCGTAACGTTCAACGGAGTGGCGGCAGAATTCACGGTGGTGTCCGGCGCCTATATCAAGGCGACGGTGCCGAGCGGCGCCACGACGGGGACGATTTCAGTCGTGACGCCGACGGCAACACTGAACAGCAATGTAGCGTTTCAGGTGGTGGAGTAGTTAGTCCGCGCCAAGCTGAAGCCGGGCCCCACCGCACCCGCGATCACTGCACGGTCTGGGGACGGCCGGGCTTGAGTGGGGCAAGACCGGCCGGGAACAAAATAGTTCGAAAAGGAAATCAGAAGAGGAGCAAACATGCAAGCGCATCGGTTGATCGGAGTCGTCCGGGTGATGGCTATATTCTGCGCTGCGACGGCGATTGGGGCGTCTGCGCAAACCTTCACCACGCTGGTGAATTTTCACGGGACCAATGGCCAACATCCCCAGGCCGCAATGGTGCAGGGCACCGACGGAAATCTCTATGGACTCACTTCCGGGGGCGGAGATGTAAGCCCGGGAGGCACGGTGTTCAGAATGACGCCCGCGGGTGAGTTAACGACGATTTACTCTTTTTGCTCGCTGGCGAACTGCGCCGATGGCTCCGGCCCCGACCAATTGCTGCTGGCCGCCGACGGAAATTTCTACGGAACCACGGGAAGCGGCGGAGTTAACTGTCAGGATCTGGTCAATCCAGGTTGCGGCACGGTCTTCAAACTCACCCCCGCGGGCGCTCTGACCACGCTTTACAGTTTCTGCAGCCAGGCGAACTGCGCCGACGGCTGGGTTCCGAATTCGCTGGTGCAGGGTGCTGACGGAAATTTTTATGGGATCACGGGCGCGGGGGGAGTCGGCTACCCCAACGGTTTCGGCACGGTATTCAAGATCACGGCGGCCGGCGTGCTCACCATCCTTCACGACTTTTGCTCTGATGTCGAAAATGGAAACTGCGCAGACGGGAATCTCCCTCAGTCCTTAATGCTTGCCACCAATGGGAACTTCTACGGCATCGCTTCTGAGGGCGGGCCCGACGATTGCGGCGAGGTCTTCGAAATCACTCCCGCGGGCGCGCTGAGTATTGTCTATGGCTTCGAAGCCGGCGCGGGCTGCGGTGACGACAGCGGCCTGCTTCAGGCAAGCGATGGAAACTTCTACGGCACCAGCGGCGAAGGCGGAGCACACCGCAAGGGGGTGGTTTTCAAGCTGACGCCGTCAGGCGGGTTCTCGGTGCTTTATGCCTTCTGCGCGCTGGCGAACTGTGCGGACGGGGAAAATCCAAATGCACTGGTGCAGGGCACCGATGGAAACTTCTACGGGACGACCCACGGAGTACTGGCGGGATCGCGGACAACCGATGGGACGGTTTTTCAGCTCACCCCAACCGGAACGCTGACGACGCTGCACACGTTCGACTTTACCGACGGCGCCTGGCCGGCCGCTCCGCTGGTGCAGGCCACAAATGGGATCTTCTATGGGTCGACCACCTTTGGTGGCGCATCCAGCTGCGATGCGAGCTGCGGCACCCTCTTCAGCGAATCGATGGGCCTCACCCCGTTCGTGGAAGCCAGCCCGAATTTCGGCGCAGTCGGGCGCGTCGTGAACATCCTGGGAAACAACCTGAAGGGAACAACCAGCGTGACCTTTAACGGAGTATCGGCTACGTTTAAGGTCGTCTCGTCCAGCTATAGCAAGGCGGAAGTGCCGACGGGCGCGACGAGTGGAACGATTGAAGTGGTGACGCCGACGGGAACATTGGACAGCAATGTGGGGTTCCAAGTATTGCAATAATCGCAGCGCGGAATGGGAAGTTGTTTTTGTGCCGGCGGCTTCCCGCGATTCTGCCAGTTCGATCTAACTGTGGCGAAAGCCCTTGAGGATTTCATGATGATGCCTCGACTCGAAAAAGCTACTTTTTTGTTGACTGTGTTTTGCGTGGCATCTGCGCTTGCTGCGCGCGCTCAAACCGTCAGCACGATTTTGACTTTCACTTCTTCGACTGGTGGCAACGCTAACGCGCTTACCCAGGGCACCAACGGTAATTTCTATGGAACCGCTGAGCAGTACGGGAAAAACATGTCCGGCACAGCTTATGAAATGGCGCCTGCCGGAAATCTGACTGAGGTTTACAGCTTTTGCTCTCAGCCCAATTGCGCCGACGGAGGAGGGCCGGTGGCACCGCTACTGTTGGCCGGCGACGGAAACTTTTACGGAACCACGAATGGCGCAACCGTCGGCCTGCCTGGAACTGTCTTCAAGGTCGGCACCGGCGGCCAGCTGACGACGCTGTACAGTTTTTGTTCGCTGCCTAATTGCGCTGATGGGTCCAATTCCACGGTGTTGGTGGAAGGCCGTGACGGGAACCTGTACGGCATAACCGCGGCGGGAGACACGGGCAACCACTGCAACAACGGTAATTCCGGCTGCGGGACGTTTTTCAAAATTACGAAAACAGGAGCGCTTACGACGCTGCATAATTTTTGTACCTTCAAAACCTGTGCGGATGGCTCTTTCCCCGGCACCCTGATGCTGGCCACGGATGGCACTTTCTACGGAACTGCCTTGGAGGGCGGAACCAGCAGCGCTTGCGGAATTTTTGGCTGCGGCGTGCTTTTCCGTATGAAGGCGGAGGGAACGTTGCTGCTGGCGTATTCATTTAGCAGTGCGCTCGGATCTGAACCGAATGGTGTGATCGAGGGATCCGACGGAAATTTCTATGGCACGACGCTTATCGGTGGCGCCAATGATCAGGGCATCGTGTTCCAATACACTTCGAGCGGAACCCTGAACGATTTGCACGATTTTTGCGGTACCTCCCGGCTGCGCCGACGGCGCCAACCCGGGGGCAGGGTTGGTGCAGGGCACCGACGGCAACTTCTACGGCACAACAAATGAGCTCGGCACGGGAACGATTTGCCCCACCGAGGGCGCGCTTTGCGGAACGATCTTCAAAATCACTTCCACGGGTGGGTTCGCCAGCCTTTACAACTTCTGCTCTCTGCCGGGATGCAGCGATGGAGGAGTACCGCTTTCTCAGTTGATGCAGGGCACCGATGGCGCATTTTACGGAACGACTTCTGAGGGAGGCAGTACGAGCTGCTCTTTTGGTTGTGGCACTGTTTTCAAATTGTCTGTGGGATTGGCGTCATTCGTTCAATCCACTCCTGCTTTCGGCAAAGTGGGGTACACAATTTCATTCTGGGGAACAATCTGACGGGGACGTCGAGTGTGACCTTCAACGGTGTGGCGGCAGAGTTCACGGTTGTGTCCGGCAGTTATATCAAGGCGACGGTGCCGAGCGGCGCCACGACCGGGACGATTTCAGTCGTGACGCCGACGGGAACGCTGAACAGCAATGTGGCGTTTCAGGTTTTGCCGTAGGTTCGTTTAATCCAGCTAAGTCTCTCGGCGCCTTCGTGAAAACACAGGGTCGACTTTCATCCTAGCGTGCAGCTGGACGCGAGGAAACCATGAGGAAAATGGAATTCGCCAGGATCGCATCCATCGTCGCTTTGTTCTGCACTGCAACCGCGGTGTCGGCATCTGCGCAGACATTCACCTCAATTTTCAGCTTCAACAGCAGGGACGGCGCCGGACCCAACAGCCCGCTCGTCCAAGGGTTCAACGGCAATCTCTATCAGACAACCACCGGCGGCGGGCAATCCAGCAATTGCCACTTCCAGATGGGCTGCGGAACGGTTTTTGAGATCACGCCGAGCGGGAAGTTGACCACGGTTTACAACTTCTGTTCGCTGGCGAAATGTGCCGACGGCGGCAGCCCCGTCGCACCGTTGTCGCTGGGGAGCGAAGGAAGCTTTTACGGCACGACCTTCTACGGGGGCGCTAATAACAACCGGCAATACTGCAATTCCCTGGGCTGCGGAACGGTTTTTAACGTCAGTGCAGGCAAGCTGACTACGCTCTACAACTTCTGCTCGCAATCGGGATGCGCTGACGGCTGGTCTGCGGCCGGCGTCATCCAGGCGGCGAATGGGAACCTCTACGGCACAACCAGCCAGGGAGGGGCCAATAGCAGCCATACCTGCGAGGACGGTTGTGGCACGTTCTTTGAGTTAACGCCGACCGGCAAGTTCACCACGCTTTACAACTTTTGCGCGCAAACCAACTGCGCCGATGGCGCGCTTCCCGTATCAGGCGTGGTGCAGGGCACGAACGGCAATTTCTACGGAGTCACTGAGAGTAGTGGCGCGTACGGCGCAGGAACGGTATTCGAAATAACCGCCGCCGGAAAGTTGACAGTCCTCCATAGCTTCTGTGCTCAATCCGTGGGTGGAAGCTGCGTCGATGGATCCTCTCCGGTCGGACCGCTCATCCAGGCGAACGATGGAAATTTCTACGGAACAACATACCAAGGCGGGACGGGATTAAACGACGGCACGGTCTTCGCCATTACTGCGACCGGTCAGCTGACCACTCTTTACAGCTTTTGTTCTGTGACAAACTGCGACGACGGAGCCGAACCCGTTTCGAAACTGGTACAAGGAGCGGATGGAAACTTTTACGGTACAACCACCCTGGGCGGGCACACTTCGCATTGCCTTTATGGGTGCGGTACTGCGTTTGAACTTACACCCGGCGGAGAACTGACCACCCTTTACAACTTTTGCGCTGAATCGGGCTGCCCGGATGGCCTATACCCGATCGCAATGGCGCAATCCACAAATGGGATCTTTTACGGCACGACCGGACAGGGCGGTCTTAATGCCTGCTTCGGCGAGAGCTGTGGGACCATCTTCAGTTTGTCCACAGGGCTGGGTGCATTCGTTCAACCGGCCGCCAGCTTTGGCAAAGTGGAGGCGCTCGTTCACATTATGGGAAACAACCTGACAGGCGCCACGAGCGTCACCTTTAACGGTGTACCGGCCTATTTTGACGCCGTTTCGAGCACACTCATCCAGGCAAAAGTTCCAACCGGCGCAACAACCGGCCCAATCCAGGTTACGACGCCGTCGGGAACGCTGAACAGCAATATGGCGTTTCAGGTTTTGCCGTAGGAGGATTATCGTAGAAGCGCAATGTGTATTGGGCCCAGGTTCGCACTTTGCCTTCAGAATGTGGGGACCACTATGAAAAAGACCGGATTGGTAAGGTCGGTTGTCGTTGTGTTCGCCTCTTGCGTGGCGGCGGCTTCCGCGCAGGCGCAAACATACACGGCACTAGCCAGCTGGCAGCGATGCGCGAAGCGGACAACTTGTCCAAGGGCCGAACGGCGACTTTTATGGGGTCACGGAGTTCACCGGAGACGGGAGCTTTTGTAATCCCAGCGGCAGATGCGGCATGGTCTTCCAGGTCACACCGGAAGGAGCGTTCAGCACGCTCTACAACTTCTGCTCGCAGGCCAACTGTGCCGATGGGTCCGATCCGCAAGGTAGCCTTCTGGTGGTGAATGGCAATCTCTGCTGATGGCCGTCTTTGAAGGTGATGACCAGCGTTTTGGGCCCTATTGGAGCTTGTTCTGCCTCTTGTGCATAGGCAGAAGCGGCGCAGGCGGCGGCAATCAGGATTCCAGAGTTCAGACGGTCTTGATCAACTTAGGAATGGCGTTCTCCTTTCGGGACAGTCGATGCGAGCCTGATGATTCCAGTTGCACTTCGTCGTGGCCAAACGAGCTCCAGAAGAGCTTCTATGTTATGCCGCGGATGACTGCTTTAAATAAACCAACACTTCTTCGGCGTGGCCGTCTGGATTGACCTTCTGGAAAATGTGCTCAATTCTGCCGTCCGGCCCAATGACAAAGGTCGTCCGCGCTATACCCCATACTTTCTTACCGTACATGTTCTTTTCTTTCATCACGCCAAACATCCCGGCCACTTTCTTTTCGGCATCGGCGAGCAGAGTAAAGGGCAACTTTTCCTTTTCCTGAAATTTCTTTTGGGCTGCTGGGGTATCGGCGGAGATGCCAAGCAGCACGGCGCCCGTCTTTTGAATCTTTCTATATGTATCGCGGAACCCGCGAGCCTCAACCGTTCAACCGGGAGTATTTGCCTTCGGGTAGAAAAACAAAATGACCGTCTTACCGCGAAAGTCCTTTAATCCGACTTCTTTGCCGTTCTCATCCTGCAAAGTGAACTCGGGAGCTTTATCATGGATATTCATGGGGATCTCTCCAGGCCAAATGCAACACGATGATGGCGAGCGGACGACTTCTGAGCAGCAGGAATTATACAGGCGCACGCTCCCCGGAAATCCATGCCGCCAGCAAAGTAAGTTCGGGCGGATTGTCTATGCGTGGTTTTTCGGCGTGGCCTTGCCTGGCCTCCTCTTGTTCGGAGTTCTTTCTGTCCAGACCGCCCTTGCGCAGGACCCAACCCCCCAAATCACGGTTGAGCGCAAAAGCCAGCGCAAGACAGATAACGGGCCGCGCGCGGTAGCCGTGCTGCGGCTCGACGCGAAGGGAAAGGCCTCGCTCGTCCCAATTGCAATTCTGATCAATGGCAAGTTTTGGGATGCAAGCTCCTACAAGGCCGACCCCGTCCCGATGGCCCTTGAGACCGGGACCGTCTATGAAGCCGAACGAAGCGGAAATTCTCTAGGATTATTCACCGTTGGCAGCGCCTTGCACAGCAATGCAGTCAACGTGGCGAATCCGTGGCTGGGAACGGGAAGCTGGGTTCCTGGAGGGGCGGATACGACGAAAGCGCCGATGAAGGCCAACAACGTACCGGTCGGAATGGATACGAGCGATCAACCTCCGCGCCTCACGAAGAATCCAGCCTCTCCGACACCGGCGCCGCCAGCGTCTGCCCCTTCAACTGCCTCACCCGCTTCGCCACCAGCATCGTCAGATCCCGATTCTCCGCCGCGGCTTAATCGACCGGCTTCGACAACGACTCCGGATTCGTCATCACCGGCCGGGTCATCACAGACTGGAGCAGGACAGGCTGGGTCATCGCAGGCTGGCTCTGCGCAATCCGGATCGGCGCAACCGGGATCTGGTCAATCTGGTTCCACTCAAACAGGTTCGACTCAGGCAGGATCGCAGACGGGTTCGTCTCAACCAGCCAGTAAGCCGGGTTCGTCCGCGCCTTCCGGATCGAGTGCGCCCGATACCGGATCGAGTACTCAAAAGTCCAGCAACCCCGCATCAGACAGCAAAACTCCCCCGATAAAACCAGTACAAGAACCCGCCTCGGACAGCGGCGTCAACGAAGCCACCAGACCGAGACTGCGCCGCGGAAGGCCAGCGACCGCACTGCCCGACGACGAAGACATACCCGGATATAGCAAGGTCGGCGCAAAACCCTCGGCCACAGCGGGAAAGGTTGCGACCGCTGCGGATGAGAGTGCAATCCAGTCCATCCCCGCCATTTCGGACGCAAAGGGACCGCAGCCGCGTTCTTTCAATTTCGAGTGGCTCAAGGACGAAGAAGGGGAAAAGAAGCAGCAGATGATTGCATTGGCCAAGGAACAGGTGCGCGCCTATCTCGACGCGCAGGCCAAATCCAGAATTGCGCTGGTCAACGGGCCGAAGACGGCAAGCGCGTCAAGCTCTCGTCATGCGTCGGCCAAAGCGGGAGCGAAATCGCCGGAACCGATTCTCGAAAATGTTCAGATGATCGCTTACGATCTGTGGAATTCGAACCAGCCGATTATCGTTTTCAGCGCCCAGGCTCATCTTCCGCCGCCAGCGGCGGGAACTGCTCATTCGGAGACTGATGCCGAATTGCGATATTCGGTGACCCTGGTCGCGTTTCCCGACATCTACAACAACCTGCATAAGCTGTATGTCGGGGTGACCGACAAGTATCACCTGGATCTGACGCCGCGGCTTGATCTGGTCGACGCCCTGGACGCCGACGGGGACGGTCTGGGCGAGCTGCTTTTCAGAGAAACTTCGGATGCCGGCACGGGCTGGGCGATTTATCGCGCCACCGGCGACAAGCTCTGGAAGATGTTTGACAGCCTGAACCCGGAGTAAGGCGTTTGCTCACAGAGCCAGTTACCAGATCGGCTGTCACTCTTTCGTAAGTCCGCACTTCACCCGATTTCCGTTAGAATATTTTTCCGGTGCATCGGAAACGGTGCAATAGAACCGCGTCGTCTCAGACGCGTCATCGCGATCCACATGATGTTGCAGTATGAATGCTGAAATTATGAAAGAGCGAGAATTCCGTTGCCTTTGACTCGGCGCAAATTTCTGCGATCGGTTCTTGCTGCCGGAGCAGTGTCGGCGCTGCCCGCCGGAGTATTCCCGGCTTGCAGTGTTTCTTCGAAAGCGGGCACGGCCACGCACGCGGCTCCGGTCAGCCAGTTTACGCCGTCTTCTCCCGTTACGTTTCCTAAAGGATTTTTCTGGGGCACGGCCACGGCGGCATATCAGATTGAAGGCGCGTGGAACGAGGACGGCAAGGGCGAATCCATCTGGGACCATTTCGCGCACACGCCCGGCAAGATCAAGAACGGCGACACGGGAGATGTCGCCTGTGATTCTTATCATCGCTGGCGGGAAGATATTGCGCTCGCGCGCACGATGAACTTGAACAGCTATCGCTTCTCCATCTCCTGGCCGCGGATTCAGGCGAATGGACGGGGCGCAGCCAACCAGAAAGGGCTCGATTATTACAGTCGTCTCGTCGATGCTCTGCTCGAAGCCCGCATTCGCCCGCTCGTTACGCTTTATCACTGGGACCTGCCGCAGGCTCTCGAAGATGCCGGTGGATGGACGAACCGCGACACGGCCTCGCGCTTTGCCGACTACGCGCAACTCGTGGTGCAATCGCTGGGCGATCGCGTCAATGACTGGGTCATCTTCAATGAGGCCGTTTCGTTCGTCGACCTTGGCTATCTGATCGGAACCCATGCGCCCGGACGCAAGAGCCTGCTCGACTTTCTCGCCGCCACCCACGTCGTCAATCTGGCGCAGGGTGCGGCGTTTCGCGCCGTCAAGTCGGTTCGTCCTAACTCGCGCGTGGGCAGCGCCCTTAATATGTCGTGGTGCGAGCCGGCGAGCGACTCCGACGACGACAAACTCGCCGCGGAGCGCGCCCACGCCATGAGCAATATCTGGTTCCTCGATCCCGCGCTACGTGGACGCTATCCGGAAGCGCTGACCTTTCTTCCGGAAACTGCCATGGGCGTCCAGTCCGGCGACATGGAAAAAGTGCGCGCCCCGTTGGACTTCATCGGCATCAATCTCTACTACCGCATTATCGCTTCTGATCCCGGAGCGGTTGACCGCGCCGCGCACGCCCAGAACTGGCTGTTTCCGGTGCGAATGGAGGGCGGCAAAGAAGGCCCCAAAACCGATTTCGGATGGGAGGTTTGGCCCGCGGCTCTGTACAACATGGTTACGCGCATTACCCGCGACTATAACCGGCCCGCCATCGAGATCACCGAAAGCGGATGCTCCTATAACGACGGCCCGGATGCGACGGGCGCAATCCACGACAGCCGCCGCATTTCCTATCACCGCGAATATCTCGCGGCATTGGCCCGCGCGATGGTCGAGGGCGCCGACGTTCGCGGATACCACGCGTGGACTCTGATGGACAATTTCGAGTGGGCGGAAGGATTCAGCCAGCGCTTTGGCCTGGCTTACACGGATTTTGAAACTCAGAAGCGGACGATCAAAGACTCGGGTCGCTGGTATGCGAAGGTCGCAGCGGAGAATAAACTCAGCTAGGTAACTTCAAATTCCCTTTTTCGAGGACCACCAGGGCTCTGCTAGCCCGGGCACCGTTCCACATAGCAGCACGTCTAGTGCGAGTCATTTGGAACCTTAAGCCGGTCGCGTTCTTCGGCAAGCTTCCTCTGCAATTCCGGATTTACCAGCTCGACAGGAACTTCCATATCGCCAACCTTGAATTCGGTTGGATCGAAGGTAGCGTAGCCGTCTTTTTCGCCCATACGGCCGGAAATGGTGACCCAGACGTCTTTGCCGTTAATTTCCGTCAGGAACTTGCCGTGGACGATGTCGCCATCCATCGTGACCTGCTGATCTTTAATGTTGGGCTCGCCGCTGCCCACGTTCGAGTCGGGCGTGAGACTCCCGCCCCCGCCACCGAGCATCTTGGCGACCATGCCGCTGATCGCATCGGAATTCGCGGCTGCGTTCGCCTTGGCATTCGGTGAACTTGTTGCCGCGCTTTGGTTCGGAGCTGCGGCTTGGGGGATGACTGTCGAACTGGCCGGTGCTGCAGCCGGTTTTGCAGATTCTACTGTCGTGCTGGCTTGCTGCGGGCGCGAAGAATCCGGTTGCGGGGTTTTCGGTGCGGCAGTTTCGGCATGCGAACTGTTCGCGGCCGGAGCCTGCGGTTGCGGTGCAGGCGTTGGCTTTCTTAATGCCAGGATAATCGCCACCAAGGCCGCGGCCAGCGTGGCAAGACTGATGATGCGATCCAGCTTCATCATGTCATGGTAGTCGGCAACGAAGGCTCTATCACGTAACTAAAGTGACATTCACATCAGGTGTGGGACCGGGTCTGTGTGCGGGCTGGGTCTTTGTGTGGGACCGAGTTTGACCCGGTCGGGCGGCCTGAAAGGCCGCGGGGTTTTCGTTTATCGCACACATATCTAGCCCAGTTTCCTGGCGAGCAACTCGTTCACGATCTGAGGGTTGGCTTGCCCCTTCGAGGCTTTCATCACCTGACCGACAAAAAATCCCAGCATGGTCTTTTTTCCGGCGCGATACTGTTCGAGTTGCTTGGGATTGGCGGCCAGGATCTCGTCGATGACTTTCTCCAGCGCCGATGTGTCGGTCGACTGCTGCGGCCGGCCTTCTTCCTCATAGACAACGGGAAAATCTTTTCCCCGCTCGAAAGATAAATCGTAGAGGTCCTTCAGCATCTTTCCGGAGATCGTGCCCGATTCGACCAGATCCGCGGATGCCGCTACCCCTCGCATGGAAATCGGCGACTGAGCAATGTCAATTCCCTTGGCCTTCAGTCTTCCCATCAGTTCACTCTGGACGAGGTTAGCGACGCGCTTGGGATTCTTTGCAGCTCGCGCGGCCTCTTCAAACTGATCAGCCAAAGACTTTGAGAATGTAAGAACCTGGGCGTCGTATTCGGTGATGGCGTACTCTTTGACCATGCGCCCGCGCCGGGCCTCGGGCAACTCGGGCAACTGCCGCGCAATCTCGGCCTTCCATTTCTCGTCGATCACCAATGGCAGCAGGTCGGGCTCGGGAAAATATCGGTAATCATGCGCCTGTTCCTTCGAGCGCATGCCGTAGGTCTTGCCTTCGTTGGCGTTGTAGAGGCGGGTCTCCTGCGTAATCTTGCCGCCGTCTTCAATCACTTCGATCTGCCGCGCGATCTCATACTCCAGAGCCTCGCGAATAAATCGGAAGGAGTTCACGTTTTTAATTTCCGTCTTGGTTCCGAACTCTTTCTGACCGCGCGGCCTTACACTCACGTTGGCATCGGCGCGGAGCGATCCTTCTTCCATGTTGCAGTCGCTGACACCGGTGTAGAGAATGATTTCCTTCAACCGCGTCAGGTACTCATAAGCCTCGTCGGGCGAGGAAATATCCGGCTCGCTGACAATTTCAATTAGCGGCACGCCGGTGCGGTTGAGGTCGATCGCCGTCTTCTCGTCGGAGTCGGCAAAGCCTTCGTGCAGGCTTTTGCCCGCGTCTTCTTCCATGTGGACGCGGGTGATGCCGATTTTTTTTCGACCCGTGCCGGAGGGAATTTCAATGAATCCGAACTCCGCCACCGGCTTGTCGTATTGGGAGATCTGGTAGCCCTTGGGCAGGTCGGGATAAAAATAATTCTTGCGGGCAAAAATCGACGTTTCGTTAATGCGACAATTCAACGCCGAGGCCGCGAGCGCGGCGAACTCCACTGCCTTGCTATTCAGCACGGGCAGGGCTCCCGGCATGCCGAGACAGACCGGGCAGACGTTGCTGTTGGGCGGCGCGCCGAAGCGAGTGGAACACGAGCAGAAAATCTTTGTCGCCGTGAGTAACTGAACGTGCACTTCGAGTCCGATCACGGGTTCGAATTTCGCGTGCACTGCGGCAGAGGTGTCGGAGCGTGTCGCCATGGAACTTAGGATTATAAAGCGGGAGGGGAATGCGACGGTGGTTGGTGGAAGCTCGGGTGCGCGTCGGAACTCTACTAAGAACGCATGACTCCTATCAGTTGCGTCATCCCGAGCGAAGCCGTTCTTCAGGCAGAACGAGGGATTTCCCTGGGCAAGGACCGTTGCACGGGAGACCCCTCCGGCCCGGCGGCTTCGCCCCCGACTGAAAGTCGAGGGGCTACCTGAAAACGCGAGCCGTTCGGATGACGACCAAAAAACTGAAATCATTCTGAGCCACACATATCCGTAACGCTTACGGTTTGGCGCCGGGTTTCAGATAGCTATCCATCGGAATCTCGAAGTACATCAACTCGTGACCTTTGGCGTCGGTGACACCGGTGATATCCATGTTGGCGCCGGCCAAGGGAGAATCGATATCGGCCACGTCGAAGAAGAGAAAACCGGATTGCGTCCCATGCGGCTCGACCGCTCTCGCCTCAAACTGCGAAGAATCGATCTCCTCCATTTCTTTTTTGCTGATTCCCGACTTCACCGTCTTGCGCGGAATGGGAAAGGGATTGGGCCCGGTATTGGCCGTGGGATTCGAAAGCTTGCGGTACAGGTCCTCCATGGCGATGGGCGTGAGCTTTGATCGATGGGCGGTGATCAGCATGACTTCCATGTGGGCGATGGATATGGGTTGATTTCCATCGTTGGTAATGACAAAAAAGACGGGTAGGCATCCGTGATCTTTGAAATTGACGGAAAAAATCTTTGCTTTCTCGGCCGTGTCATAGGGATCGGCAGCAATGCCGACTTTCTCGTCGCTATGCACATCGTGCGCGGGATATTTGCCGGCGGCTTCCGCAACCGGCTTCACAAAACCTTTGCCCGCCCTCACAAGGGGAGCCAGTAAAAGAGCACAAAGGGCGGTGAGCGCCAGATAGCCGGATGCGCGCAACCCAGATACAGACAACGACGTGAGCGGAAGTCGAACTCGCATACGCGCAATTATAAAACTGGCGGTTCATGGAGCGCAGTTCAATCGGCAAGCATGCCGGGGTTAGAATGACTCCAGGTTGAGCTACTTTCTCTATAGCCTGATGCTGGGCGCAGCCATGGTTCTGAGCCTGCCTTATTGGCTCTATCACATACTGCGTCACGGCAAATATCGCAGCGGATTGCGCGAGCGGTTGGGCGCCGTTCCGCCGCGACTGGCCGGAGTCGAAGCATCGGGCCCAGTCATGTGGATTCACGCGGTTTCAGTCGGGGAAGTGCTGGCGGTCAGCGGCCTGATCGAGCAGATGCGACGGAATTTCGCCGAATATCGCATCGTCGTATCCACTACAACTGACACCGGCCAGGAACTCGCGCGCAAAAGATTTGGAGCTGACGACGTTTTTTATTTTCCGATGGACTTTGCCTTTGCCATCCGTCCGTATTTGCGGGCGTTGCGGCCCAAGCTGGTCGTTCTTGCGGAAACCGAATTCTGGCCCAATTTCCTGCATCTGGCACACTTGAGCGGAGCACAAATCGTAGTTGTGAACGCACGCATTTCCGATCGCTCCCTGCCGCGCTATCGTCGATTTCTCTGGGCGCTTCGCAGGATGCTGGCCCATATTGACCTCTTCCTGGCGCAGACACCGGAAGACGCCGCTCGGCTGGAGTCCATTGGAGCGCCGGCTGGCCGGGTGCGCGTCACCGGCAATCTCAAATTCGATCTCGGTTCGTCCACTCCGCCATCGATCATTGAAGCTCTGCGGCGTTCGCTGCAGGCGGAAGGTGCGGGCCCGATTCTGGTCTGTGGCAGCACGGTCGAAGATGAAGAGTCCCTGCTGCTGAAAGCGTTTGAAAACGTGCTGGTTCGGCATCCCCGCGCGGTGATGATGCTTGCACCGCGCCATCCCGAGCGCTTTGACGATGTTGCCATACTGGCACAGAAGATGAATATTCGTTTCCATCGGCGTTCCCGCTGGACGCGAGAACCGCTCGCCGGCAAGGTGCTGCTCGTCGACTCGATTGGCGAATTGGCAGCGCTCTACGCTTTGGCCGACATCGCTTTTGTGGGCGGAAGCCTGGTTCCTCGCGGAGGCCACAATATTATTGAGCCCGCGCAGCGTGGAGTTGCGATCGTGGTCGGCAACCACACCGAAAATTTTCGTGATATCGTCGCTCTGTTCCAGAGCCGCAATGCGGTACGAATCGTCACAATGTCAGAACTGCCGTTAACGCTGATGCAACTGCTTGAAAATGAATCCGAGCGCCACGAGTTGGGGCGTCGCGCGCAGGAAACAATGCGCTCGCAGGCGGGCGCGACGGCGCGCACCGTGGAAGCGTTACACGGAGTTCTGGCCCAGCAAAATCGCGAGCACCGCACTCCCCAAGACCTTTCCGTGCAGGCCGCGCACACCGATTGAATCCTCTCGCAGCCATTTACGGCGGAGTGGTTGCAGTTCGCAATGCGCTCTACGATCGCGGAGCGTTGCGCGCTCGCCGTTTGCAAGGACCGGTCATCAGCATCGGGAATCTCTCCGCCGGCGGGTCGGGAAAGACGCCGTTTGTGATCCTGCTTGCGGATCTGCTCACCAAGCGCGGCATACGATGCGATGTATTGTCGCGCGGCTACGGCCGCAAGAGTCGAGGAGTATTACTGGTCGATCCTGCCGGTCTGCCGCGGGATTTTGGCGATGAACCGCTGCTGATCGCGCGCAAGACGCAGATTCCGGTGATTGTGGGCGAAGATCGATATGCGGCCGGCGTTCTCGCTGAAAAGAAATTCGGGCCGCAAATTCATTTGCTGGACGATGGATTTCAGCATCGCGCTCTCGCCCGTGACTTCGATATAGTGCTGGTCACGCCGCAGGACGCCAACGATCAACTGCTTCCTGCAGGACGCCTGCGCGAGCCAAGGCACGCGCTGCGCCGTGCTGACGCTGTGGTGCTGACTAGTGGCGCTTCCGCCGATGCTTTTCCGCTTAAGAATCAGCTGGCTTGGCGCGTCCGACGCGGCATTTCGCCAGGGGGGATTCCGCTGCGCCCGGTGGTGTTCTGCGGAATCGCTCGTCCGCAGAATTTCGTTTTGCAACTGCGGGCGGCGAATGTGGAACCGGCGGCGGAAGCTTTCTATCGCGACCATCACGCTTACACGGAAAAAGACATCCGAGAACTGCTGACGTTGCGCGACAAAAGCGAAGCCGGCGGATTTGTCACCACGGAGAAAGATGCGGTCAATCTGGCCGGATATCTTTGCACGCTCGATCCTCTGGCCGTTGTTCCGGTGAAGATGGAACTGGAGAACGCAGCTAACGCCGTGGATACCATCCTGCATAAGATCGCGGAACGAAGGCACGGCGCATGAGAAAATCTGCTTGTCGCAGATGACCAAACATCCCAAAGAAGCCGAGCGGCTGAAGAAGATCGTCGAGTCGTTCCCCAAGCTCACCATCACGGTGCTGGGCGACATGGTGGCCGACGAATTTATTTTCGGCGAAATCTCACGCGTCTCGCGCGAAGCGCCAGTTCTTATCCTCAAGCACCGCGAGCGGACGGTCGTACCTGGCGGCGGCGCAAATGCGGCGAATAATCTCGCTGATCTGGGAGTCAACGTTCTTCCTGTCGGCATTGTCGGCGATGACGAACCGGGCCGTTTGCTCATGAAATATTTTCGCCACAAGCGCATGGCGATGAGCGGAATCTTGAAAGACAAGTCTTACACGACGGTCACGAAAACCCGCATTCTTGCCGGGATGACACACACAGCGCGGCAGCAGGTGGTTCGTGTGGATCGTGAGCCTGCCGCCTCACCGAATTCTCACCTGACACGCGAACTTTATCTGGCAGCGCGAAACTATGCGCATGCCTCCGACGCGTTGCTCGTCTCCGACTACGGGTACGGCGCGGCAACTCCGGCGATTGTGGAGACGCTTCGCGAAAAAGGAAAACTCGGAACGGTTCCCATCATTCTGGACTCGCGCTATCGCATGCTCGAATATTCGGGAATCACAGCCGCGACTCCCAACGAACCGGAAGTGGAAGCGACCCTCGGCCTCCGCATCGGCGAAGAGTGGGAGAAAGTTGTCGGCGCGGGTGAGCAACTGATGAAGCGGATGAAGCTCGAATCCCTGGTGATCACGCGCGGAGGCGACGGCATGGTCGCGTTCGATGGACGCCATAAACCGGTAGACATTCCGATTTTCGGTTCGGACCAGGTTACCGATGTTACCGGCGCGGGCGATACGGTGATCGCAGCTTTCAGCGCTGCCTTGGCGGCGGGTGCAACCACCGAGGAAGCGGCGCAACTGGCGAACTATGCTGGCGGAATTGTTGTGATGAAACGGGGGACGGCTACCGTTTCGCGGGAAGAGTTGCTGCACGCTCTTGAACAGTCTCCGCCGGCCACGCGACCCCATTGAATACACAGAGCAAAATTTTGAGCCGCGAACAATTGCGGCAACGCGTGGGGGAATGGCGCCACGGCGGAGAACGCATCACTCTGGCCAACGGCAACTTCGATCTTCTCCACGTCGGCCACGTGCGCTATCTGCGGGGAGCGAAGGCTCTGGGCGGGAAGCTTGTAGTGGCGATAAATTCTGACGCGTCGGTGCGAGCGCTCAAAGGCGAGGGCCGGCCGATTGCGCCCGAGGACGAACGGGCTGAGATTGTCGCCGCGCTCGCGGACGTGGATGCAGTCGTCATCTTTCCGGAACTCGATGTCCGCGCCATCATTCGCGAGATTCGCCCCGACATTCAGGCCAAGGGCACCGATTACACAGCCGATTCCGTTCCCGAACGCGACGTCGTGGCCGAATACGGAGGCCGCGTCGCCATCGTTGGCGATCCCAAGAATCATTCCACCAGCGAAATCATCCGCGCGCACCTCGCACCGAGGAAATCTTGATCGCCTCGGCGGAAGGCAACTCGCGCGCCGCTGAACCCAAGAGTCTCCTCATCGTTCGTCTGAGCGCGATGGGAGATGTCATCCATACTCTGCCGGCTGTCGAGGCTCTGCGGCAGGCATTTCCCCAGGCGACGATCGGCTGGCTGATCGATGAACGTTGGGCGGAACTTCTATGTGCGCCTGAGACGGCGCGCCGCGGCCCGACTTCGCCCGGGCGTCCGCTCGTCGATTGGGTGCACACCGTCAACTTGCGCGACTGGCGAAAATCGTTCTTCACCCTCTCAACTTCCCAGCAGATTGCGAGAGTCTGGAACGACGTGCGCAGCGTGCACTATGACGTTGCGCTTGATCTTCAGGGTGCAATTCGTTCCGCAGTGCTCGTTCGTTGGTCGCGCGCGCCGGTTATCTATGGAGCGGCACAACCACGGGAATCGCCGGCCAGCTTGCTCTACACGCGGCGCATCATCGCTCGCGGTACGCACGTCGTCGAACAAAATCTTTCGATAGCAGAAGCGGTAGTCGGTGCGAAACTTTCATCGCCCTCGGTGCAGCTTCCGCATCATCGTGAGTCGGAAGGTAAAGTTGATGATCTGCTGCGACAACTTGGTCTGCATTCTTGTGAGCTGGTAATTCTCAATCCAGGCGCAGGATGGGGAGCGAAGCGCTGGCCGGCGGAGTACTATGGGCGCGTCGCTGTAGCGCTTGCCGGGAGCGGCATCCGTTCGATCATCAATTATGGGCCGGGGGAGGAAAGTCTCGCAGAAGAAGTTGAGGCCGCGAGCAATGGAAAGGCGAAGGCGGTCAAGACATCGATCAGCGAACTGATCGCGCTCACCCGGCGCGGGCGCCTGTTCATTGGGGGAGACACCGGACCGATGCATCTGGCAGCCGCTTTGCAGGTTCCCGTGGTCGCAATCTTCGGACCAACCGATCCTGCGCGTAACGGCCCACACGCGACCCGGAGCGTTGTGCTTCGCAATCCAAAAAGTTTGACTTCGCACGCGCGACGCCCGAAGCCCGACGAGGCAATGCTGGAGATCAGTGTGGAGGCAGTGGTCGAGGCGGCGCGCAGCTTGCTGGCCGAACATCTGACGGAAGGCGCACATGGCTGAATGGTCGCGCGTCGCCCGCCGTATTCGCGTGCCGCTGGGATTTGCGCTGGCCGTTCTCTATTTCTGGCTGGCACGGCCAAGCATTCGGGTCATCGGCCTCGGTCTGATTCTCATCGTTGTGGGTCTCACCATTCGGGCGACGGCGTCAGGGCACGTGCGCAAGAACGAGACGTTGGCCACAACCGGACCCTATGCCTACACCCGCAATCCCTTGTACCTCGGATCTTTATTGATCGCGCTCGGATTTGCCGTCGCGGCGCGAAGTTGGTGGATGGTGGTGGCGATCGTCGTGATGTTTCTTGCCATCTATTTGCCGGTCATTCACTCTGAAGAAGCATACCTGCGGTCGACGTTCCCTGAGTTCGACGAGTATGCAATGAATGTACCGTGCATGCTGCCACGGATTAGGCCATGGCATCCATCTTCCGGCACTTCGCAGAACGACGGGAAGTTCTCACTCGATTTGTATCTGAAGCATCGTGAATACAATGCTCTGCTCGGAGCCTTCGCGTTGCTGGCGGGATTACTCGTGAAGATGGCGCTCCTCAAGAACTAAGGACCTCGTCGCCAGTCGATATGCAAAACGCGCCATTACTCACGATGATTCGTTTTTCAAAATGACTCGTTTTCAAAATGACTCGAGGTAATAGCGCGGCGGGCGGAAGTTGGCTCCGTGATCTGCGAGTTTTGAGGCAACTTTCTGTTTCAGCAGTTCGGTAACTTCGTTGTCGAGCTTGTAGAGTTCTTCCGGCGAAATACGGGTGATGCGAAAGGGCTGCAGATATCCGCTTGCGCCGCGCATCGGGAACATCATCTCGGCGGTCAATTGCACAATGTCGAATCCCGCAGGAATTTTCAGCTCAACCCAGACTCTTTCCTCCAGACAGGGATTGAGTTCCAGCAGGCCGCCGGTGATCGAGAGTTGATTCACTTTGGCGTAGAGCTGGCGGCCGTTTTGGAGCGAGATCGTTGCTGGAATGGGTTGCCGCAGAGTGGCACGGGGTGCGCGTCGCAGGGGTCGCGATTGAGAAAACTGAGTCATAAGATGTTCGACGAATTACTGGCGCGTATGACTTGACGTTATGGATATGAGAAACTGCCGGCAAGACACGTCGCTAATGAAAGGCGCCCTGTGGCGAAATTTTCGCGTCGGTTGTTGCCTTCAGAACTCGGCCGGTGTGCTTCATCTGTTGCCAGTCATACTCGAACGCCATTCCGCAACTCAGACAGATCTGGTAGTGACGCCCTTGCTCATCCACACGCGGCCATGAGAAGCGGTGGGTGCAGCCTTGCCCCAGGAGCTTGCGCAGGAGATTCATTTGGTCACCGTCTGGTTCTGCACCCTCCAGCGATCGAGCCAGCGGTGGAAGAAAGAATTCGGACGCAGGTTCAGCAACTCGTGCACGGCCGACAAAAGGGCAGTCGGCGATTCGGACTTGGAGAGAAATTTATCGACCGACTGCAATTTTCGTTGCGGTGGAGTGGTGTATCCGGACAAAAGCATGATCGGGGTTTGCGAATTGATGAACTTCATCCGTGCCGCAACTACGTCTCCGTTCATGCCGGGCATTTGTTGGTCGAGGATGACGGCGTCAACCGCGCGCGAGAGGAACAACTGCATTCCCTCTTCTCCGCTGGTCGCTTCGAGAACCTGATAGCCGCTCTGTTCGAGGAGCATTTTTCGGCCGATGAGCCCGTTGCGGTGATCATCGATGCAGAGGATCGTTGCTTTAGCGCGATACATGACTCTGATTCCCATCCGGCCAGAGCGAATTCTTCAGCGGCGTTGCTTCAGGGGAGAACAACGAATGCTGGATGAAGTGGTGGGCAAAGTCATTCTGCATTGGTTCGTGCCCACATTCAAATTACGAATGTGCAACATCGCGGACGTTACCGTGTTCGCGGCGAAAAAAATCGATTATGCGTCGTGGATCACTGGCAGGCCGGAAACCTCTCTTGCCTTGGCGGAGAGATCGTAGCTGACCGTCGTGACCTCCGGGCAGCGGCGGCAGGCTTCGGCGCCCTCCTGAGAGAACCAGCGGCAGTCTTTGCGAATGGTGCAGGGCGGCAGGCAATCCGTCACGGGCGGCAGCATCTTTACAATTCGTGTGGCCAAGCGGCAGTCGATGCCGTCGAAGTGCGGGCACTTGTGTTCGGCACAAGTCGCGGAAAGTCGGAAAACTTCGGTCGGCTTCAAGGGAGCCGAAAGCGCCAGCACCTCATCGGTTGCGGGCAAGATCTGGTTCAGATAGACGATTCTGGCGGCTGGTTTAGGGGATTGTGCTGGGGATGGTTGCGCGAGTTCGTCCTGCGCTTCGACCACCCCCAGAACTCTGCAGTTCTCCATGCCGGGCTGGGCACTGGGACAAAGCTTCGACATGGTCGCCTCCGATTACTGTTTCAGTTCGATTGTTTCCACCGGGGGCATTCCACAGATGATGTGTCCGCCGCCGGAGTAGATGACGCCCTGGCCGATCAGCGCTTTATCGACAGTGCCCGCTTCGGTTGCTATGCTGGTCGCCACGTCATTCACGAAGGACTGCGCTTCGGCGAAGGTGACATTGTTCAGGATGGTTGGCGGAACCGGGAAGCCGCGAATCAGATACGAGAATGTGACTTCTTCCGGAACGGGCACTTGAAACTTGGGATGCCGCTTCACCGCGGCTTTCACGGCGGATTGAACGGCTTTGGTGAATTGACTGAGTGAGATCGACTTCGCTGGCGGCATTTTCCCCTCCTTGAAATCTCGGTGGATGAACAGCAATCTTCTTGAACGATAGTGAGAATAGAGCGGCAGGCGTTTCATGGAGGGCGAGGAAAAACCGGCGTTCATTCAGAGAACGGATGACGAGAGTTTCCGGAGAATGAAAAACCCCTCGCTTGCGCGAGGGGCTCTTGGGGAAGGCTCCGGGCGACGTGCCCATGCTTTCGAATCGTTAACTCTTTACTTGGGTTGCTGCTGCTGATCCATGCTGCCCGGCGCTCCGCTATTGGCCGAGAGCTGTTCCAGGTCATTCTTCAGCAGGCTGATTTCGACGCGGCCACCGCTGACGTGCTTGCCTTCATCGGCGCCGGTGGGGGCGTTGCCCATGCCGACGAGATAAATCCGGTAGACCGGGATATCATGCGTCAGCACAAGGTAACGTACAACCGACTCCGCCATTTTCTGCGAAGTGGTGATCGCCGTCTGGCCCCTGCCGGACGAGAATCCCTGAACTTCGAAAATGTAACCGTGCTGGCCTTTAACGGTCGTGGCCATCTGATCGATCGCATCCTTGGCAGCCTTGCTCAACACGGTCTGGCCGGGACGGAAGCGGATCTCGGTCTGGTTCTGCGCCTTGTACTGGTCGATATTGCTGACCACATTCTCGACCGTGGTCACGCGCGTCGTGACCTGCTGCGCCGTCTGCTGAGCCTGGTTGGCCTTGTTACCGGCGTCCGTGGCGTGCTGATCCGCTGCGTCGGCTTTGTCAGAAGCCAGCTTGATGCCAGCCTGGGCGCGAGCGTCGGTATCTTTGATCGCCTTGCTGTTGGCAGCGGTTAGGTCGTCAAGTTCGTTGACGCGATCGCGGATCGGTTCGGTCTGGCGCTGGACATATTTCTTGCGGGCAAAGGGATTCACGCGTCCCCAGAAACCTTCCCGTGAAGGTGGGGTAAGAGGAGCTTTCCCAGTCGCGGTGCCGTTATCGGTCGAGCTCGACTGGGCCTGAGTTTGTCCCTGGGTCGAGGAGGTGGTCTGCGCGAGGGCCGGCATGGCGAGCACGGCAGCCAGCGGCAGGGCGATGACGAGACGATGGTTCATATTTGAGTTCCTCCATTATTTGGCGGAGCGATTCAGATTCAGCTCTTCCGCCATGCACGTCTTATGCGTGCGAAAATTTGACTGCGTCCCCTGAAAAAATTGAAAAGGCAAGCTGTTTGGCTATGCCGGTCAGGCGTTGACGCGCCGCCAGACCTGATGCCGGGCACCCACAGGTACCCCTACTCCCAATACAGTTCTGATGCCAAAGGCGAATGCAGGGTTTACGAGCTAAATGATTGATTTCTATAGATATTATAGTACTCTTGGGCGGCCGAAGGATAGTGGGGTCCGTTGCGGCAGGGTAAATTTGGGAAAGCTGGTATAAAAAAGCGTCGGTTGGGAGCAGCTTGCTTCGGTCAGTAGGATGTTCAGTTTAGACAAGGAAAGGACGGTTCGGGAAGCTCTGCGAAATGATGGAGTTGAGCTTAAAGGTCGATGCGCCGTGAGGTCGACCCATCATCAGATTGATCATCATCGGAGGAAATTTGCGCACCAGAAAAAGGGGTTCTGGCTGGAACTGGATACAGCTTGCAGGTCGGGGTGGAGCATGGTTGGGACTGGCAGTGGTAATCCTTTGTGGGGCAACTTGGGCCAAGCAAGCTGCAGTGCAAGGAACAGCTTCCGCGCACTTGTCGAGTGAGCACCTGCGGGAATATTCCAATTTAGCCGTGGAGTGGATGCAGGAGTATCTCCGCATCGACACAACGAATCCGCCGGGAAATGAGATGCGGGCGGTCGCCTTCTACAAGAAGATCTTTGATCAGGAGGGAATTGAGAACCGCACGTTTGAGTTTGCGCCCGGTCGAGGAGATTTGTGGGCACGGATCCCGCATACCCAGTCGCCGGGCAAGTCTTCGTCCGGCAAGTCTTCCCCAGGGAATTCGAGCGAGCCGGCAAAAAGGCCGATCGTTCTGCTGAATCACATGGACGTCGTTACCAGCGACGCGTCGCATTGGAAGGTGCCTCCGTTCAGCGGCAAGATCCAGGATGGCTACATCTGGGGACGAGGCGCGCAGGACATGAAGGATGAGGGACTCGCGCAACTGATAGTCATGGTGATGTTGAAGCGCGAGAAGGTTGCGCTCGATCGCGACGTGATTTTTCTGGCTGTGGCGGATGAAGAGGCGAATGGAACGGGCACGGACTGGTTCATCAAGAATCAGCGCGATCTGCTGGAGAACGCCGAATTTCTGATCAACGAGGGCGGTGAGAACCTGCTCGAAGACGCCAAGGTGAAGTACGTTGGCGTGGATGTTGGCGAAAAAACCTCGTACTGGCTGCACGTGGTGGCGCATGGCCGGCCAGGGCACGGATCGCGGCCCAATGTGGATTCTGCTCCAAACCGGCTGGTGCGCGCGCTCAAGCGTATTCAGGCCTATCAAACGCCGCTGCGGGTCTTGCCCGTGGTGGATGAGTTTCTGCGCGATATGGCCCCATACGAGCCGCCGGAACGCGCGGCCTATTATCGTGACGTGAACAACGCCATTGAGGATAAGAAGTTTCAGGAGATGGTCGAGTCGGACGAATCGCTGAATTTTCTGCTTCGCGACACGATCTCATTGACCATGCTGGGCGGCTCGCAACAAACGAACGTGATTCCCGCCGAAGCCTGGGCCAATCTCGACGTCAGGATTCTTCCCGGGGGCGATCCTAAGGCGGTTGCAGAGACGCTGCGCAAAATCGTGAACGATCCCAATATCACGATTGAACCGCTGGAACCGGAATTCCGAGTGGCCAATTATTCCGGCACCGATAACTCGCTGTTTGCGGCAATTAGAGACGTCTCGGGGAAGTATTTCCCGGGAACTCCCGTGGTGCCACACATCACCAGCGGATATACGGAAAATCAGCGCTACCGGCCATTGGGAATTATCGCCTATGGGTTCAATCCGTATACCGCGACCGACGAGGAGGGCAACACCGAGCACGGCAACGACGAGCGTATTCGCGTGGAAGAGGTTCGCCGCGGCCCTCGAATTCTGTTTGACGTCGTGGCGGAAGTAGCTGGGAGATAGAACTTCGTCTCCACAAATCCACGCGGATGGGCCCGGATTATTGTGAAGGTGCTTTTGGAACTACGTACTCGTCGAAATAGCGATAGAGGACGTCGCGGTGGGCACTGCGATAGGGCGCGTAATCCTGCGCGATTTCCTTGTCGGCGCGGTTGAGAAGCGCGAAGGGCTCGAGGAAACCAGCTTGGTCGATTTTGACGAGGGCAGCGAGCGACGCGTCGAGTTTGGGCATGTTTTCTGGACGCGCCAAAACCTCGACCATGAGGTGCAGCGCGTCGGCCTCTTCACTCAGCGTGTGACGATATCTTGGCTCGCTCGGAAATTCCTGCTTGAATTTTTCTCTCTGCCACGTCAGGCGGTCGCCGCTGTAAAATCAGCCATGCCCCCAGCGACGGATCATCTTTCTGAATCGACGCATCGATCGTGATGGTCGCGCCCTGCTCGCCGGTGGATGATTTGCTCTTGTCCTGCAGACGTACCCAATTGAGCTTAACTTTATTTCGCTGCGCCCATTGGTTTATGCCGACCCAGCAGCGGTTGTTGTAAGGATCGGCGACGATGGCCTGGATGTATTTCTCGCGGGCTTCAGCGTTTTTTCCCATTGCCGATAACGCATCTCCCCAATAGCGGTACGCCGTCTCGCGGTTGGGATCGATCTCGATCGCGCGGGCAAACCAGTCACCTGCACTGCCGTTCTCATGCTGCTTGAAAAAGACGTCGCCCATGAAGAGAGCAGCTTCATAGTTTTTGGGCTCCAGCAGCAGTGCATGTAGATAGCCATCTTTGGCCTGATCATAGTCTCCTCGGGCAAAGTCGGCTTCCGCGTGCTGCATGATCTCGTTGACTTCTTTGCTGGCGGAGTAACTGCCTTCGCCGCCGTCTTCGGGAAGGTTGGCAAGAACAATCTGGAGGAGGTTGCTGTTGTCTCCCAGTTCCTTGGCTTTGGCCAGCCGTGAACGCGCCAGCGCCCGGGTTTTCTTGCGCTGGTCGGGATCGGATAGAGTGTCGGCATAGCCGAGCGTCGTCATTTCCCATGCTTCCCACATGGCATTATCTTTGGGATATGTAGTGCACAGATTCTCAAAGAGCGGCATCGACTGGACCATCTTGCCGGCGCGGTATAACTCGAGCGCGTTAACGCGGACGGAATCATTCTTTGGAACGGAGTCGCTGGGAGATGCTTGCGGCGGCGCGGGCGCGGAACTCTGCGCCGCACAGGAAAATGGAATCGCGGTCGCAATCACAAGAGAAACAAAACACCATAGAAACGCAGTTGGCAGGCGCATGGTGATATCTCCAGCCTAATCTAGATGGACACGCGAAGAACGTTTCAAGTTCCAAAGTTTGCGGGACTTAGGTAAGGAATGCAAGCCTCATAGGCATCAGTGGACGATATTTACCGCAATCGCGGGCGTGATCGAATTGGAGGTGTTCTTGCCAGCGGGAAAGACGCGTGCGCCCATAATCACGCCGACTTTATTCGTAAAGTTGTATTCGATGGCGGGGGCGAGCGCGAAGGCCTGACTTGAACCGGAGTTAAGGAAAAGAGTCTGTGACGGGTCCGAGATGTTATATCCGGTTACAGGGGTGTTGTACTGATGTCGGTAAGTAGCGTCTGAGGCGAGCACCCAATGGCGGGTGATGCTGTACTCCGCGGCGAGATCCACGAAAAGCGCGGCACCGGGATCGGCATGTCCGCGAAATCCTTGAGATGTGCCGTACACGCTGACATCCTGCACGTTCACGCCTTTTGAAAACGCCTGCGTCACATTGAAGCGGGTGCGCAGGATGCGGCCGTTGGGCATCCAGAAAAATGTCTGGTTATAGAAACACAGTGTCGTCGTATAGGCGCCGGCGCCCAGCCCGGCGCTAGGCCGATTGCCAAGCTGATCGTACTTGCCCGTGGGAAACGTCTGCTGCACCGCTATTGATGTAGTTGGAACCCAACCGCCTTCATGAAAAAAATGCAGACGATATTGCGCCTGCACCGTAAGGTCGGATACGCCGAGGCTCTTTGGCCCCGTGCTCACATCGTTGTAGTAGAAAGTCGGAATCAGGCCGACGGTAAACTTCTCGATCAAGCCATAGTTGATATACGTGAGCGATCCGAATTCATTCGCATGCGGCGCGCTATGGTGTGTGCCCTGCGAATCGTAAATACCCTGCGAGATGACATCGAACAAATAAGGCTCGACCAGCACGTGGCCGCGCGGCAGCGTATTCGCCGAAGGCGCCAGCAGCGGGCCGGTCCACCAGGCGTCATCCAGCGACTGATGAAAGCCCGGCGCTGATTGGCCGAAGGATGATTGGCTGCTCGCCAATCCGCACGCCACCAGGCATGCCAGACAAGCGACAAAGATTCTGCATTCTTCCGCGGACCAAAACTCCATTGTCGTCAGGCTAGTTGGATTGGCCCTGGCAGGTGAAAGTCGCAATCCAATTCGGCTCCCACGTTTTGCCTCCGTCCGCGGAAAATGACTGCTCGGTCTTGAACGACGAAGATGTTATGTCTGAAAAAACAAAACGCACGAGGATGGTTTTTCCCTCGTATTCCTCCTGATCAAGAAATTCTCCGCGGCCGTTCTGAAATTCGCCGACGGTTGGAACAGCCAGGCTGCCATCCTTGCTATTCGCCCAAAACAGGCTCCACTGGTGGGATTCTGGATTGTAGAGCCGCAAGGTCAGGCCCTCGATGTGGACGCCATCCCCGTCAACCTCGAGTTCCCCGAGATTGGCTCGACCGCCCCAGATCTTTCGCACGACGGAACTGCCGTCGTAGTCGACCCAGGTCGTTGATCCGGAAAGAGGATGCACCAGCCGCTTGAGGTGTGCGTGCCACGTTCCGAACTCGAAGTCAAAACTGTGTGCCGCTTCTTCGGCCGACACGTCTTTCGGTCCAGTTTTCTGAGCGCCTGTATTCACATCCGGCTCGTCGCCGACTCGCGTCTGATCGGTGATCCAATTCACTTCCCAGGTTTTTCCGCCATCATCGGAGAACGATTGTTCGAAATGGGCTGAAGTTGGCGTAATCTCGGACCAGACATAACGAACCAGGATGGCGCGCCCCTTGAAAGGCTCCTGATCGATAAACTCTCCGCGGCCATTCTTGAATTCGCCGATCGTGGGCTGGGCCAATTTGCCGTCCCGACTGTTGACCCAGTAAAGGCTCCACTGATGCGACTGCGGATTGTACAGGCGCAGCGTCATTCCTTCGATGTGGCCGGAAGGACCGTCGGTCTCAAACTCCTCCAACTGCGAGCGTCCGTTCCAGACCTTGCGCGTGACCGAGCTACCGTCGAATTCAATCCACGTGGTAGAACCGGTGAGAGGATGGTCGAGCTTTTTCAGATGAATCTTCCAAGTGCCGAGTTCGAAATCGAAGTCGTGGCTGCCATCGTGGGCGAGGGCGGATTGGGCATCTGCCGGAACCGATGCCGTCGTGTTCATCATCGATACGGCCAAACCCGGAACGAGAAGAATACATAGCAACAGACATTTGTGAGCAGTCGAGAAAAGGTGCATTGTTGACCTCCATCTCTTGAATTGCCGAGTTTGAATGACCTCGCACGAGCCTGAACAACCTGCATCTGAAAGTCTCGGCTCAGCATGACCCACGGCATGGTATTTTAAAAGCACCACTTTGTGTGTCATTCGCGATACCACTTTCGAAGCGCAAGGGCCCTCTGTTCCGGCAGGTGTATCTCGGTTTGCGGGAAGGCATCCTTTCTGGAACACTTCGCAGCGGCGAACGGTTGCCCTCGACGCGAGATCTGGCCGATCAACTCCGTATTTCTAGAACGGTTACGCTGCTTGCCTACGATCAGCTGTTGAGCGAGGGTTTTGCGACGGGCCGTCCCGGTTCCGGGACATACGTGTCGAGCGGAATCGTCGCAAGGCCTCCTACGTTTGCGGAATCTCCCGTGAAGGTGCGGCTGTCGCGCTTTGGAATGGCTGCACAGGCTGCATGGTCGAGGGTCAACTTTCCTTCTCGCGAGAAGAAATCGCTCCCCTATGATTTTTCCTATGGCGAGAGTGATCTGGAAATGTTTCCTTTTGAGATGTGGCGGCGCATTTTGCTGCGGTGCGCGAGATCCGCGCCGGTTTCATCTCTGGACTACGCTTCGGCGGCTGGAAATGTCGCTCTGCGGGAAGCCATCTGCGCTCACTTGCGCCGGTCAAGGGCCGTGGTGTGCGATGCGGCGCAAGTGGTGATCGTCAATGGATCGCAACAGGCTTTGGACCTGATCGCGCGAGTATTGATCGCGCCGGGTGCTGCAGTGGCGCTCGAAGATCCGAATTATCAGGGCACGCGCGAAGTTCTGCGTGCCGCGGGAGCGCGTTTGCTGCCGGTGCCCGTCGATCGCGAGGGATTGAATCCTGCCAGGATTCCCGCGAAGGTCCGGCTCGCGTTCGTCACGCCATCGCATCAGTTTCCAACCGGTGCAATCCTTCCTCTTGCACGTCGACTGGCGCTGTTGGCGTGGGCAAAACGGTGCAGCGCGATGATTGTGGAAGACGATTACGATGGCGAGTTCCGCTACGAAGGACAATCTCTCGATTCGCTGCAAGGCCTGGATCGCGAAGGCCGCGTGATTTATGTCGGAACGTTTTCGCGGACTATTTTTTCCGCCTTGCGGATCGGCTATCTGATCGCGCCGAAGAACCTGGTGAATTCTTTTTCGGCGGCCAAGTGGCTGTGCGACCGGCATACCGCGACTCTGGAGCAGGAAACTCTGGCGCAATTCATTAGCGGCGGAACCTATGAACGATATCTGCGCCGGGTTCGGCGCCGAAACGCTTTGCGCCGCGATGTGCTTCTGGATGCAATTCGCGTTAATTTTGGCGATCGCGTTGATGTGACGGGCGGGGGCGCAGGCGCTCACGTCGTCCTCTGGCTGCAAAAGGACCTTGCAGAAGAATCCGTGATTGCTGCCGCCGCGGCTCGCGGAGTTCGTGTCTATGGAATTTCAAAATACTTTCTCAAGACGCCGCGCCGCTCGGGCATCATGCTCGGATACGCGCGCATGAGCGAAGGCCGCATCCGCGAAGGCATTCATCGCCTCGGTCACGTACTCTGATCGTCTGCCGGCGAATGCTTTGCCATCATGCACCGCAATACTTTTCGTATTGTTCGTAAATGAAGTTGTCGGTCATACCCGCGATGTAATCGCAGATGACGCGAGGCGGACCCTCTTCTTTTGCTTTTTCCTGATAATTGTGCGGCAAAGACTCGGGATGATTCATCCAGAAGGAGAACAGCTCGCTGATAACCCGCTCCGCATCGTCTTTTTCGTCGGCGAGCGCCGGGCTGAAATAAAGATTCTCGTAGAGAAATTCCTTGCCGGCCTTGCGCTCCGCGTCGACTGCCAAACTGAACGCGGCGAGACGCTCGTTTTGGCGCCGAACATCTTCCGTTGAGTGAAGACCGGCGGCATCGATTCTCTTTTGCGTGTTCCGGATCAGATCGTCGACAAAACGGTTGAGAATGCGCTTGACCGTTTCATTGAATTTCAGCTTTTCCGGCGCGCTGGGATAAATCTGCATCACTTCGCGATAGAAACGGTCGAAGAGCGGAACGCCATCCCGTATTTCATCCAGCGAAAGAAGATGTGCTTCATAGCCGTCATCGAGATCGGCGGTATGGTAGGCAATTTCATCGCTGAGATCGATGAGTTGCGCTTCGAGTGGAGAACGCTGATCGAGAAGATATTCCGCCAGTTCCGGATGTTCACTTTCGTCGTAATCGCGCGAGTGCTTGATGATTCCCTCGCGGACTTCGAAGGTAAGATTCAACCCACGGAAGGCGGCGTAACGCTGCTCAAAGTCTTCGACGATGCGAAGCGCGTGAAGGTTGTGATCGAAGAAAAGCCCATGTTGACGCATAGCTGCATCGAGAGCTTTCTCTCCCGCGTGGCCGAACGGGGGATGACCGATGTCGTGCACCAGAGCGAGGGCCTCGGCAAGATCGACGTTGAGCCGCAGCGCGCCGGCGATGGTGCGGGAGATTTGCGAGACTTCGAGCGTGTGAGTCAACCGGTTGCGGAAGTGATCGGAGTAACGGCGGGTAAAAACTTGCGTCTTGGCTTCCAGGCGCCGAAAGGCGCGCGCGTGGATGACGCGATCGCGGTCGCGCTGAAAATCGTTGCGGTAGGGATGCTGCGCTTCCGGAAAGCGGCGTCCACGGGATTGCGTGACTTCGACCGCGTAGGCCGCCAGCATGAGGGAAGAATATCAGACACGGGATTCGGATTCGTGTGCGTCACGGCATTGTCGCCTTGGCACGGGCGACGACCCGATCAATCTCTTTTTTGACCCGCAGCGTTTTGCCCGAGGAGAGAGATCAAACCATCGGCAAGCGAGCCGCGCCAATAGTAATAATCGTGCCCGCCATCAAACTCGCGATAGTCGAGCGAGTAACCCTTGAGCATAAGAATGTCGCGCAGCTCCCGATTCAGCGAGTAGAGAGAGTCAAAGCGACCAACTTCCATATAGAAGCGGATTGGCAGGCGCGGGCTGTTTCGGAAGGATAGGAGCAGGTCCCCCGAATCGAGGGACAACGGCCAGGGTGGAGAATAGGGCTCGTCGTTTCTGACCCAAAACGCTCCCGACTGCGAAAGAACGTTGCCCACAACATCGGGGTGGAAGAATGCGCAATGGCCGGCGGCGACTCCGCCACGGCTCGAGCCGGCCAATACAACGTGGCTGGGACCATCTTTGATCCGGTAGTTCTTCCGCATCCACGGGATCAGCTCCAACGCCACAAAGTCGGAGAATGGCGTGTAGCCGCCCAAGTCGCGGTTGCGCTGGACATTGTTGTTGACAAAAACCGCCACTGCCGGTCCGATCTTGCCCGCTGCCATAAGATTGTCGAGGATAGTTGGCGTCGGAACCAGACTGCTTGCTTCTCCGTCGTAGACTGCACCGTCAAAGACGATCACCAAATCCGCAGCCTTCACGCTGTCGTAGCCAGGAGGAGTGTAAATGCTGATCTTGCGGTCCTCGTTCAGCGATGTGCTCTTGAAACTCGTTGCGCTTACCTTTCCATGCGGCACAGAGTTGTTTTCGGCAACATAAGGTTGTGGAGGCGCATCGGGCAGGGTCAGAATGGAAAGACCGCCAAAAATATCGGGATTGAAAGGATCAGTGGTATCGAGCTCGTCCGAAATCTGGACAGTTTGTTTCGTTCCAAAGGAGCGACTTTCAATGACGGTGTAGCCGTAACGGTATCGGGAATCCTTAGGGACGGTCTCGCTGCCATAGAAAAGCGGCGTATGCAGAAACCGGTCCAGCTGAATCCCGCCCACTGAGGAATGCGTGCCGCCGAACACCTGGACGCTCGCTGTATTTTCGTCTCCAAAATAGAGGTAGATCACATTGACATCTTTCGCGTCGTCCTTGATTTCTTCAATGATCGGCCCTTTGCCTTTTCGGCCGGCCACGAATCGTTCCAGCGCCGCCGGGTCTTTGATGTAGTCTTTCCAGAGGGCCTGAATGGCAGCCGGATAATTCTTCTCTGCCAGGCGCGCACCGTTCTCTTCGGCGGTCACGACCCGCTCAATCTTCATGACGTATTTACCGGGCGCGGCTGCCTTATCGAGCGTGTGGATGACGAGCTTGTACTCACCCGTTGTGAATGCGGTCAGATCGATCGGTTCAGGACCTTCGGTGCCGTTCGGACTATCGACGGTGCGGATCAGCTTGCCATCCGGGGCAAACTCATCGATGACGAGATCGACTCCGTGCTGGTCGGCCTCTCCGAGGATTGCATATCCTTCCGTCAGAGTAACGGTGTAGACGTGGTTGTCACCTGCGCCGAGGGTTCGTTCCTGCGTGAAACCTGCGCTCAACTTGATTGGCTCCTGCCCGCGAGCGACTGCTGAGCTGGAGAAAGCCGCCAAGGCTGCAAACAAAGAAATCCGTGCGATACGCATCGTGATCACGAACCTCCACTGGACACTTGCAGACTACCGAAGACTCAGGCGCATTTCATTGCTCGGCTCAAATCCGAGTGATTCGTAAAGATGACGTCCGTCATCGCTGGCGTGCAGCGTGACCCGCGCCAGCCCTTCCTGCTTGCACCATTCGATCGCCGTCTGCATCAGCTCTCGGGCGATGCCACGGCGGCGATACTCACTATCGGTGTATACGTTGAGAATGGTGGCGCGGCGGCATTCCAAATCGTAAGGATGCGCCGGCCACGGATTGATGATGACCGAGGCTCCGGCAACCGGCCGTTCTCCATCGCAGGCGAACCACGAGTGGAAGGAGCCGTCAGTCAAAGCCTTTGCCAGGTAGGTGGCGGCCAACGATTCCATGGCGGTGAGTGCGAAGGAATCAGCCTCGCCCATGTCTTCATACATTTTGCGGCGCTGGCGAACAATTTCCGGGATGTCGGAAAGCGAGGCGGAGCGGATGGTGATTCCTTGCAGAGGCATGCCGGGAGTCTACCAAGCATTATGCCCGAAAAGTCTGCAGGGGCTGATGTTCGAGCTAAAGCTCCGTTAGTGCTTCTCTGATTCTTCCTTGGCCAGCCGGACCTTCGCCGCATCGAGTTTCTGCTGCACCTTGGCAAAGGCCTCGGTGTCCTGTTCGGCAGGAACGGTCTTGTTCCACTCCTGCACGGAGCGCTCCCAGTGTGCTGCAGCGAGTTTCAGGCGTCCCGTCTTCTGGTACATGTCGCCCAGATGCTCTTGAATCGTCGGATCCGAGCCCATGTGAGCTTCGGCCTTGGTCAGATTCTCTTCCGCCAGATCGTACTTGCCCATCTTGAAGTAAACCCACCCTAGCGAGTCGAGGTAGGCGCCGTTGGTGGGCTCAAGAGCAAGGGCTTGCTTCACGAAATTCAGCGATTCCTCAAGCTTTACGCCGCGGTCGGCGTTCATGTAGCCGAGATAATTCAATGTGGCTGCGGCCTGCGGATCGGTCGGCGGCGTTGAAGCCAGCACCTTGCGGAATTCTGCGTCGGCCTGGTCGTACATCTTCTGCCGCTGGTAGAGATCACCGCGCAGGAACCACACATATGCTTTATCTTCGCTCTTGGTCGAAAGTTTCTCGGATTGCGCCAGGGCGTCTTCCGCTTCGCTCCATCGCTTGGCTCGCGTGTAAATGATGGCGAGGCGGAGATAGACTTCGCGATCCGTGTCGCCTTTGCCGGTGAGCATGGAGCGCACATCGGCAATCGACTTATTGAATTCGCCGGTGTCGGCTAACTGCGCGTCCAGCACCATGCGCAGATCGCGATCGTCGGGCATTTTCTGCACGGCCTCTTTGGCGACTGCTGTGGCCTGCGGCCAGTTTTTGGCGTCGCGATAAGTGTCGATAATCTCCTGGTAACCGCCTCGGGCGTTGTCGTCCCCGAGAGTCAGCATCTTGCGGAAAGTGTCGACCGCGGCCGTGTAGTTTCCCTGCTCGCGATAAATGATGCCCAGCCGTTCGAGGAAAATGGCGCGGTTGGTATGATCGGCCTGGTTCGCGTCCGTTTTCTTCAGCAGGTCCTGGAGCAGCGAGATCGCGTCATCGTAGCGTCCTTGCACCTGATAAACCGCGGCCATGTTGTATGCCACTTCTGCCGAGTCGGGAACCAGCGCATCTGCCTTTTTCAGGCTTTCCAGAGCTTCGTCGTACTTGGCCTCGCGACGGTAAATCTCGGAGATGCGAACGTAACTCTGCGCATCCTCAGGATTGGAATCGATGATGACCTTATATTGTTCGAGCGCCTGATCGAACTGCCCGTCATTGAAATAATTTTCGGCGAGACCGCGAATCGCATCCAGATTATCGCGATCGAGAATTACGGCATGGCGGTATGCATCGATGGCGCTCTTGTAATCCTTGCGCTGCTCGTAGGCCGCGCCGAGAGCGGAATACAGTTTGGCGGACCGCGCCGAGTCGGGCACCGAGGCCAGCACCTTCAATGCTTGCGCGGTGTCGCCCTCATCGGTATACAGCAGAGCCAGCGAGGTGACCGCCTCTTCCGAAGTCGGATCGAGCTTGATTGCCGTCTTCAATTCCGACTCTGCCTTCTGCATGTCGTTGTTGATCCGATAAAGCCTTCCGAGAAGCAAGTGATCGTCCACACTGTCAGGCTCGATCTTAACGATTTCTTCGTATTGTTCGATGGCGAGCTTGAGAATGTTGTCGGAACCCGATCCGCCCGGCATATCGCCAAGCGAGCGCAGGTAGATGCGTCCCAGCAGCTTGTGAGCTTCGAGATTGTTCGGGTCGCGCTTGAGGATGTCTTGTGCCTCAACCACAGCATCGCGGATTCGACCGGTCTTAACGTAGAGTTCCGCGAGCGCAGAAGTCAGGTACTCGGCTGACGGATCGGCCTCGATGGCAAGCCGATACTCTTCAATGGCTTTGTTGGCCAGATCGCTGCGCCCGTAGGCGGTGACCATCTCTTCGTAAAAATGCGCCAGCGTGTAGTGGTAATACGATGCCGAGCGATCGGGAGCCTTGCGCGCAGTCGGTGGCGCCGGCGGCGTCTGGGCGGGCTGAGATGCTTCGTTGGATCCAGACTGAGCGGCAGGAGCGTCCTGGGCGAAACTGCTCGCCGCAGTGGCCGTTAAAGCGATCGTCAAAAAGAGGCGAAAAATTCTATTCATGTACTCGATTGCGCTCCCGCGCGTTTCCGAAGCGTCAGCTAATTGGATGCAAAGCCGCCGGGGGAAAGGTGCTCCTATTTTACCGCGAGGGGTCTCCGGTTGGGAAAAATCGCAAGCAGACCGGAAGTACACGGACGATTGTGTCAATTAACGTAAATTCAGTGCCGGAAGTGGCGCACGCCGGTAAACAACATGGCGAGGCCGAGACGATCCCCAGCTTCGATTACTTCGGGGTCGCGTTGCGAGCCCCCGGGTTGGATGATCGCCGTCGCTCCGGCTTTGGCGATTTCTTCAACGCCATCGGGAAACGGGAAGAATGCGTCTGAGGCGGCGACTGTTCCCTTGAGCGGAAGCTGCGCCTTCATCGCTCCAATTTTGGCGGAATCGACGCGCGACATTTGTCCGGCTCCTACGCCAACGGTCTGGCCATCGCGCGCGTAGACAATGGCATTGGACTTCACGTGCTTGCAAACTTTCCAGGCGAAGAGCATGGAGCGAATTTCTTCCGGCGTCGGAGCGCGTTTCGTGACTACTTTCAGGTCGACTTCCCGCAAGGGACGCACGTCGGCATCCTGCACCAGCATGCCGCCAGAGACATTCTTCAGCACCCATTTCTGATCTGCAGCCTGGACTTCGACCAGGCGCAAGTTCTTCTTCGAAGCGAACTTCGCCTTGGCTGCGTCGTCAAAAGATGGAGCTGCAATTACTTCCAGGAAGAGCTTGTGCATCTCCTCAGCGGATTCGGCATCGACCGGGCGATTCACTCCGATCACACCTCCGAACGCGGATACGGGATCGCATTCAAGGGCTCGTTTGTAAGCTTCCGCGAGCGTCTTGCCCGTGGCCGTGCCGCACGGGTTGGTGTGCTTGATGATGGCGCACACCGGTTCGTCGAATTCCTGCGCCAGATCCCACGCTGCCTGCAGGTCGACGATATTGTTGTAGGAAAGTTCCTTGCCCTGGAGTTGACGCGCGTTGGCCACGCCCACTCCTGAGCCATCGGAGTACATGGCGGCCTTCTGGTGAGGATTCTCCCCGTAACGCAGGTCGAGAACTTTGTGAAAGCTAAATCGCAGCGAGCGGGGAAATTCTGTCCCTTGCGTTTCCAGCGAAGTCGAATCGGGACGAATTCGCTCCAGCGTCGATGCGATCGCCGAATCGTACGCAGCGGTTGTCGCAAACGCCTTCTGCGCCAGGTTCCATTTCGTCTCGCGAGACAGGCTGCCGTGTTCGCGTTCGAGTTCGGCAGCAACCGAATCGTAATCGGCCGGTGAAGTCACCACCGCGACATCGTTGAAGTTCTTCGCGGCCGAACGAATCATGGATGGCCCGCCGATATCAATGTTCTCGATCAATTCCTCAAGATGTACTCCAGGCGTGGCCGCAGTCTTCTCGAAGGCATAAAGATTCACCACGATCATGTCGATGGGAGCGATGCCATGCTCGGCAACGGCGGCCACGTGTTTGGGATCGTCGCGGCGATGAAGGATTCCAGCATGAACTTTGGGATGAAGCGTCTTCACGCGCCCATCCAGCATCTCGGGAAATCCGGTGAGCACGGAAATATCTTTAACCGTGACGCCAGATTCACGGAGCAGTTTCGCCGTCCCTCCGGTTGAAATCAATTCGATGCCCAGCGCGGCGAGCCTGCGGGCAAACTCGACGAGACCAGATTTATCGGTAACACTGAGAATGGCACGTTGAATGCGGGAAGACATGGGGTTTTAGGAAACGCAACCGACGATTCTAGCAGTTGCGGATTGTCTACGTTGCGGCCGTTGCTCGCGAGTAGTGCATTAGTTTGAAATCTGCAACGAGCCGGCGTCATCTCGAAGCCCGCGCTTTTCACCGGCGGGCCTAGAGCTCTCCCGCACCACGACTTTATGCTGAGGGAGATCGCTGTCTCCGCCTGGAAGGCGACTCCGCTCGGGATGACGCTGGACCGCTGGCAATTCAAAACTGAGCCTCCGCCCGTTCGTGACCGAATCGACGACAGTCGGCGCTGCAAAAAAACAGGCCGCGAAGATTTCGCGGCCTGAAGCAACAATCAAACGAAAAATCGATTATGGGATGGTGCCGCGCACCAGTACGGCCGGTACGTTGCCGCTGAAGGTGAACCAGCCCTCGGTCTCCGGGTTGTAGGCAATGGTGGACGAGTTGGAGGACATGAACACGCCAGTGAAGGCGGGAGCATTGGTGTCGTCGGTCTGCGCGACGATCCAGTACTGCGTTCCCGCGGTCACAGCCGAAGAGGTGATGGAAACGTTGGCCGTCTCGCAGCAAGTGCCGAAAACCGGCAGCTTGTTGGTCTCACCCTGTGCGATCAGAGTTCCAACATCCCCCGATCCGTCGTCGCTGTAAAGTCCGAGGAAAAATGCCTTTTCACCAGAGATCCAGCCGACCGCCGCCGAGATTTCCGAAACATGGGCGTTGCTCGCCGGAGTAAACGGTGTAGCGATCCACTGCTCGCCATCGCCGACCGAGTTGTTGGGCCCGAGCACATAGTAGCCGGACTCATCAAAGTACGAATTCGATGCAGTGGGTCCAAGGTTGCTGTAGATGGTCTTCAGCGGAGTTGAGGGCGGCTGAAAGGGAACCACCGTCCCATGAGATGTGGTGTGAGCTACCTTCGGGCCTTGCGCCCAAAGCAAGCCCGAGGCGAGCATCAACAGAACGAAGCAGCCAAGCGCACGCTTTACTACCATTTTGTGTCCTCCACTTGATTTTTGATCGCAGCACGCCCCGGATGTGTGGCCCTGGGAGAGCCGTTGCATCATGGGGAGACATCTGGCTACACACGACAGGGGATGCGATGCCGAATGCCCCGAGGCTGCGTGGGACATGGTATTCACAATGGCAGAGAAGTCAATGCGGGATAAAGACTTGAGAAGAAAGTCACTAGGTCGCTACGGTATGGCGCAGATGTGTGATGAGAGGTAATGAAGCCAGGATGTCGGGCTCTCATCCCGCCTAAGTTTTCGCCTTGGCCTTCAGCTTCACCTGGCCATCGGCGAGCTCGACCGAATATTCGACATTCTCGCATTTGTACTGCTTGCGAATTTGCTCGGTCTTTTTCTGCACAAATTGAGCGAAAGAGTCGACGTTGCCGCTCACCTTCTCGCCTGTTTTCTTCTTGGCCGCGACCAGTGTGTTGTAAAGCCGCTCCAACTGCTCCCGCTCGCCTTGATCAACGCTGTGGAATGAGAATGGCTGAGACGAATTTCCGTCGGACCCGGCCGCTGCGGCATGCGCCACTCCATAGACGGGATGATGATGCGGCTTCAGCTCCTCTTCGGTAGTGCGCACTCCCTGCACCGAGAGCAGCGCGTCCTGTGGACGCCGGTATCCTTCTTCGCGGATGCGGGATTTCTTGCGCCACAGATCGCTGTAGACCGCGTAGCGCTGTGCCATTTCGTTATAGCGATAGCGCTGGGAGAAATTCATGCGGCCGCCGTCGGAAAACTTGCGCAGCATGCTCAGCACTTTCCACTCGATATCGGTGGGAGGGCGCTTGGTCGGATTGCTGAAAAAGATCTCGTACTCGATCTTTAACCGGCGCAGCAGGCCATCGAGAACTGTCAGTTCCTCGTCGGTGGTCACAGTCGTCTCCACCTACAGTCTAGTGAGGTCGAACCAGGGTCGCGAGGTGCCTGACGGTCACCACGAGGCATGGTACGAAAGTGCAACGAGTCCCGGGTCGTGAGTCCTGGGTCCCGAGCGGAGCGGCATCCAAAGAGGAGCTCTTAGCGGGAAAGGGAAGTAAAAGAGAAGTGCAGGCTTGATCACGGGAGCGTTTGTTTTGTTCAGGACTCGCAGCTCAGGACCTGCGACGCAAGACTCGGGACTACTTGGAATTCGCCGCCATTTTCTTCACCATGGCCAGGACCAGCTTGCGGTCACTGTCATTGAGGTTGGTGGCATAGCGGCGGATCTGGCTCAGGAAGCGCACTTCATCGTCGGAGAGTTGGGGAAGTCCCTTCGATCCGTTGTTGTGCCCCGGTTCGGCGAAAAACTGCGAAAGCGGAAGTTCCATCGCCCCGGCAATTTTCGAGAGCGTGTCGAGCGAAGGAATCGTATGCCCATTTTCCACGCGCGAGAGATAGCAGCGCAACAGGCCCGTACGCTTTTCAATGTCGCCCTGAGACATGCCTTTCTGCAGCCGGTAGTTGCGGATGGTCTCGCCGATATTCATGGTAGGGAGCATTTCAGGATGGGCAATGGTAACCACATCGGCAACTTCTGGCAAGTGGGAAATTTGTGCCATCGACCGGACATTCGTGCCATATGGCAGACCATGCGCGTCAGGCAGCCCGCAGGCGCAATATGGACTTTTCTTATACAGCGTATTAGTAACGCATGCCCTTGAACTCGGTTTTCAAAGGCGTGTTTCAAGCATACAAAAATCCGGCACGTCTACTTTTTCAGATTCGCGGCGAAGAACGCAACGGTTCGATTCCACGCGTCGGCAGCATCCGCGGGACGATAGCCGTCTTTGTTGTTGGGATTTTCGAACGCATGGCCGGCATCGTCATAAATTTTGATGTCAGCCGTCTTGCCGAGCTGTTTAAGCGTCGCCTCGAATTTGTGAACGTCGTCGGGAGTGATGCCGCGATCGAGCGCGCCAAACGATCCCAGGATCGGTGCGTTGATTTTCCTGATCGCATCAGGATCGGTCGCCAGATGGCCATAGTTGATGACGTCCGCGGCCAGCGTGGGCTCCTCGAGTGCGACTCCAAGCGAATAGCCGCCGCCCATGCACCAGCCGATCGCGCCGATGCGGTTTTTCTTCACGTTGGGCTGCGCAGCAAGAAAGTCAAAAGCCGCATGAAGATCGCGCCGGGCGCGGTCTTCCGGTACGCCGCGCATAATCTCGTGTGCCTCGTCGGGCGTTGTCGCGACTTTTCCGCGGTACAGATCAATGGCCAGCGTGACATAACCCTCATCTGACAATTTCGATGCTTCCTCTTTAATCCAGTCATTCAAGCCCCACCATTCGTGGATCACGATGATGGCGGGAAATGGACCTTTGGCCGCAGGCGTGTACAGGATGCCCTGGACTGTTTCATCGCCGGATTTATAAGAGACGGTTTTACTTTCGGCAGCGAAGGCGGATGCGACAACAAGAATGGCTAAGAGCGACAGCAGTAGAGAGATGCAGAACAGGCGCTTCATAGGAGACCCCTCTTGTCGATCGTGACCGTATTGTGGCCTGAGTGCGAAGGAATTACAACTCCAACTCCATATACAGCGCGCCCGCGATTGGATTCTCGCAATAAGGGGCGATTTCCCGGAAGCCGATTTTCCGGTACATCTCGACCGCATCCTTCATGACGGGCTCAACCGTGTCGAGACGCATGCGCTTATAGCCAATGATTCGCGCCTCGGCAATGATGCGGTCGGCAAGCGCGCGTCCCAGTCCCTTGCCGCGAAACTGCGGGCGCAGATAGAGGCGCTTCATTTCACAAACGTCGGAACCGGCCTCGGAGCCGAGTTTGTGTAATGCGACGCAGCCGGCGAGTTGGCCTTCGTATTCGGCCAGCAGGAGACGCCCATCCGGAGGCGCATACTCACCGGGCAGGTTCGCTAATTCTTTATCGAAGTTCTGGAAGCACAGGCTGAACACGAGCGACTGCGCATATTCGAGGAAGAGTCCTCGGGCGTGGGTGATCTGCGCCGCGGACTCCGCTTGTGCGAAGGAAACACCTTTTACCGCCGAGATCGCAGAGTGCGCCGAGGAGAACTGGTGATTGTGTGTGTCGAGGTTCATGATCGGTTCGGCGAAAAGCAGGTTCCTCGCTGCGCTCGGAATGACAATCCCGTATTTTGCCTTCTTGGCGCTCTCGGTGTGCTCCGTGGTAAGAGCGTTGTCTATCCCATCAACATGCCGCCGTTCACGTTGAGCACGTGGCCGGTAACGTAAGCGGCATCGTCGGAAGCGAGAAACGCCACGGCTCCGGCAATATCTTCCGGCGATCCTACGCGTCCCAGCGGATTCTGCTTGATCGCACTCTGCTTGAATTCATCGCTCAAGACGGCGGTCATGGCGGTTTCGATGAAGCCTGGTGCGACCGCGTTACAAGTAATGTTGCGCGACCCGACTTCGCGGGCAATGGCCATGGTAAGCCCAATCAGACCCGCTTTCGAGGCGGCATAATTCGCCTGGCCGGCTTGTCCCATCTGCCCGAAAACGCTGGTGATGTTGATGATTCGTCCCCAGCGCTGCTTTAGCATCGAGGGAATTGTCTGCTGGATGCAGAGATAGGCCGAGGTAAGATTCGTCTGCAGCACCGCCTCCCAGTCAGCGCGTTTCATGCGCATGACGAGCTGGTCGCGCGTGATGCCGGCGTTGTTGACCAGGATGTCGATCTTGCCAAACTGTGCAATCGCGGCTTTGATCGTCTCTTTGACTTGATCTTCATTTGCGACGTCCAGGGCGAAAGCGGCGGCTTTGCCCCCCGCGCCGGCGATTTCGCTGACCAGTTCGTTCAGCTTTTCCAGATTGCGTGCGGCGACAGCGACCGTCGCGCCTTCCTTGGCAAGACGCAGGGCACAAGTGCGTCCGATGCCTTGCGAGGCGCCGGTGATAAAGGCGACGTGGCCGGAAAGGGACATGGAAGTTCTCCCGATGCTGTTCTGATTGCGTCGAATGAATTCGGTGAAACGCTGCATTATACGCGGGATCAGTTGATGTGCGTCGTCGACGAGGCAGCCCCGAGTTCGCGGATGATGACGACTCAGTCACGACTCAGTTTTCACATTGCGAATCCACAACGACGGCGCGTAACATGACACTCCTTATGTCGCAGACTGCCACGAACGTTCTCATGATGCCCCGGCCTTCAGACAAGAATCCGAGCGACAAGGACAGTAATTCCGGACACCGCTCGACGCAGCGGCCGTCGGCAGAAAAGCCCGCGACTGAAGCAGTCGACGCGGGCATGAGTGCCCACGCCACAGAAGCTGAGCCTTCGACCGAAGTCTACGCCGTCTTCGGCGTCGAGCCCGAGATTCAGGCCTACGCCATGGCGAAATATTCGCGCTCGGCGCTGTCGATGAAAGAATCTCTGCGCGAGATCTCGACGCAGAAGGCGGAAAAGTTTCTTAACACTTTTTATTTCCAGTACGGCCATCGGTCGATCGCCGACCTCGCCCACATCGCGCTCGCCATCGAGCGACTGTCGATCCTCGCTGCGATCGAACTCGCCGACGAGCAACGCTGGGACGGGCAGGAGCGCTCGACGCGCTATCAGGATTTCAAAAAGAGCGGTTACTACACGCCCGATTTCGGCTCGGATGACGAAGCTCGCAAGCTCTATCACGAAACTCTCGACTTTCTGTTCACCGAGTATGAAGCGCTCTCGGCGGTGATGACCGACCATCTCATCAGCATCACGCCCAAGCCGGCCGACATGAAGCAAGAGGCATACGAGCGCACGCTGAAGGCAAGGGCGTTCGACATCACACGCTATCTTTTGCCATTGGCGACGAACACTTCGCTCGGCGAGATCGTCAACGCCCGCACGCTCGAAACGCAGGTGGCGCACCTTCTTAGTCATAGCCATAAAGAAGTCAGAACGCTCGGCGAGTCGCTGAAGAAAGCGGCCACCGGCGCGGCTTACAACGTCAACGCGGAATCCCTCGCAGATCTTGTCTCCCGCATTCGTGCCGTCGATGCTGAACTTGGCGCTCGCGCTGAGCAAGAACTCCTGCGCGAAGTTCGTGTCGCGCCCACGCTGGTCAAATACGCTGATCCCAATTTGTACAAAATGGAAACTCGCCGTGAGCTGCGGCAGGCCGCGCGTGAATTGATGGCCCACGAACAGCTTGCGCCCTCGAAGGCCATCGTCGACCTGCTCGACGAAGAGCCGCTCGAAGTCGAAATTGCGACTACGCTGCTGTACGAGCATTCGCATCATTCGTATCGGCAGATTCGCCAGGCGGTGCAGGTTGCGGGAGAACGCCGCCGTCGCGAGATCATCGATCTAGGCCTTCGGCATCGCGGCAGGCATGATGAAATGCTGCGCGGCTTCCGTGCCGGCCAGCAGTTCCGCTTCGACATCCTCATGGACACCGGAGGCTTCCGCGACATGCACCGCCATCGCCGCTGCATTCAGGTGATGCAGCAGTCCACCACGCAGCACGGATACGAGATGCTGATGGATCTGGAAGACGCGGGCGTGCGGTCTCGATTTGACGCGGCGATGCGGCGGGCACAATCGACGGTGGAAAATCTGGCTGCGCGCAAGACGGCCGGAGTGCCCGCTCTCGAAGCGGAAGAGAATTCGCAGTATGCCATTCCGCTGGCGTTCAAGAAGCGCGCACTGTTCAAGATGGACTTCGCCGAAGCCGTCTACATCTCCGAACTGCGCACCGGTCCCGCGGGACATATTTCCTATCGCAACGTGGCCTATGCGATGTATGAGGCGGTGGCGAGGAAGTATCCCGCGCTGGCGAAATATTTCAGGGTGCATGATGTGACCGCGCCGGTGGATCTGCTGCAGAGATAGAGCGGCGCTTGACTGATCCTTTACACTGTAGTTGAGGGTTAAGGCTAATCCTCCCTGTTTCCCGGCTTGCAGTAAACTGGCTCCTCGCCATAACAGGATCTCAACGAGCCATCCCGCAAAATCTAAGTTCACACTAGGAGGCAGTCAATGCCCGTTATGGCTTCCATTCAGTTCAGATTTAAGTGTCCGCTTTGTGAGGAGTCGATCACGCTCCCCCGTCTAAGTGAGTTAGGAACTTACATTAATGAGAAATATCACTTGGGTTCCACGCCATGGCCCATCTCATGGATTTGCGCAGCTCACGAACGGATATGCGATTGTTTCCCGGAAACAATTGAGAGAATCGAATTCGAGATACAACCAAACATCAAATATCCAGCTGCAGTCTGGAAAGTCGAACATCCATGCGGTCAAGAGAACTGCGAAGTCGAATTTAATGGATATACATGGGGGCACGCTGCAGAGTCGAGTGGGGGAGCGCTTGTTGAGCGTCTAATCGATATGAAACCAGAAATTAAGTGCTGTGTTGGTCACGAAATGGCTTGGAACCCTCGGCGCCTCAAAGCCACGCTTTTGCCTTTCTGAGGCGACATAGATTCCTGGTTGGTGCGCAGTGGCACGACTCTTTCCAAGCCTGCTGCCGAATAGTCGTTTGAACCATTTCGGGAAGTTTTTCCACTGAAATCTGCAAATTCGCCTTTTCTTCGCTTTCATTCCTCTGTATAATCCGACGAGACTTAGAAAGCACTTAACTTTGTCATTGCAATCCTAAGGAGCCTCCTTTATGGCGGACGAACGGGCCAAGGCTATTGACCTCGCGGTATCGCAAATCGAAAAACAATTCGGCAAGGGATCGATCATGCGGCTGGGATCGAAAGACGCGATCCTGCCCATCTCGGTCATCTCCACCGGCTCCATCTCATTCGACGCCGCGCTCGGCGTCGGCGGATTTCCCCGCGGCCGCGTCATTGAAGTTTTCGGCCCGGAATCTTCGGGCAAAACCACGATTACGCTACAAGTTATTGCCGAGGCGCAGAAGACCGGCGGCATGGCTGGCTTCGTCGATGCCGAGCATGCGCTTGATCCTGGTTATGCGAAAAAACTGGGCGTCGATGTAGACAACCTGCTGGTTTCGCAGCCTGACTACGGCGAGCAGGCGCTGGAAATCACCGAAGCGCTGGTGCGTTCGAATGCCATGGACGTGCTGGTGGTCGACTCGGTCGCCGCGCTTGTGCCCAAGGCCGAACTCGACGGCGAAATGGGCGACAGCCACATGGGACTGCAGGCGCGCCTGATGTCGCAGGCTCTGCGCAAGCTGACTGGAACGGTATCGAAGTCGAGAACGTGTCTCGTTTTCATCAACCAGATTCGCGAAAAGATCGGCGTTATGTTCGGCAATCCCGAGACGACGACCGGCGGCAAGGCGCTGAAGTTTTATTCTTCGGTGCGTGTCGATATCCGCCGCATCGCGGCCGTCAAGGAAGGCGACGTCGTCATCGGATCGCGCACGAAAGTAAAAGTAGTGAAGAACAAGGTTGCGCCGCCATTTCGCGAGGCAGAATTTGACATCCTGTATGGCGAAGGGATTTCGCGCGAAGGTGATCTGCTCGATCTCGCCGTCAACAACAATATCGTCGAAAAGTCTGGCTCGTGGTTCAGCTACAAGGGCGAGCGCATCGGCCAGGGACGCGAGAATGCCCGCCAGTTCCTGAAAGACAATAAAGACGTCATGGCGAAGCTCGACACAGAGGTCCGCAAGGCGCTGGGATTGATTGCTGCACCGGCGCAGCCGACGAACGGTGCCGCGCCATCCGCTAGCGGAAAAGTGGCGACCATGCCGGAAACGGCGACGGCAAAGGCACCGATCGTTGCCGCGCGCCGCTAACTTCGTTGCCATCGGATGCGGCAGCCCGCTGCCGCATCCCCTCCCTGCGTGATTCCCGCATTGCCATCCCTGCTCCCGCCCGCATAGAATCTCCTATTGCTCGGCTTGTTGACTGCGCAGCCTTGAGCGAGGACGATTGAACAAAGGCATCGCGATTTATCCCGGCTCCTTCGATCCGCCCACCAACGGGCACCTCGACCTGATTCAGCGAGGCAGCAAGATTTTTGAGGAACTGGTGGTCGCGATTCTGCGGAACTCGGAGAAAAGCCCGATGTTCAGCCTGCCGGAACGCCTCGAAATGCTGCGCGAGTTGACGAAAGATTTGAGCAACGTACGCATTGATACCTTCGACGGCCTGATGGTCGAATACGCCAAATCGATCGACGCGATGTGCGTGCTGCGCGGCATCCGCGCCATCAGCGACTACGAGTATGAGTTGCAAATGGCTCTGATGAACCGGAAACTTGAGCCGACGCTCGAAACCGTCTTCATGATGCCGGCGGACAAATATTCGTACGTCAGCTCCCGGCTGGTGCGCGAAGTGGCGCAGGTCGGCGGCCCCGTAAAAGGGCTGGTTCCCGAACTGGTGGAGCAAAAACTGCGCGAGAAGCTGGACCCGGCGTACAAGCTGCAAGAACCGACTTTGATGGAAGTCCCGAAACGAAGGAAAAAGAAGGCATGACCACGGCAACCGTTTCTGCATCGACCCAGGAAGCTTTGAAACTTTCCGACCGCATCAATCGCATCGAGCCTTCCGCCACCATGGCAGTCGTGGCGGAAGCCGACAAGCTGCGGCAGCAGGGAATTGATGTCGTCGACTTCGGCGCCGGCGAGCCTCACTTCGCCACGCCCCAGCACATCAAAGATGCGGCCATTGCCGCCATTCAAGGAAACTTCACCAAGTACACGGCGGTCCCCGGCACGGCTGAATTGCGCGATGCGATTGTGCATCGCCACGCGGTCGACTTCGACTCCGACTACCGGCGCGAGGAAGTCATCGCCTCCACCGGCGGCAAGAACGCCCTGTTCAATGCTATTCAGGTTCTGGTCGATCATGGCGACGAGGTCATTCTTCCCGTGCCGTACTGGGTGTCATTCAAGGACATTGTTCGTTATGCGGGCGGAAACTGCGTTTTGCTCGAAGCCGACGAAGCGCAAGGGTTTCGTGTCACCGCGGAAATGGTGGCCGAACTCATCACGGAACGCACCAAGGTGATCATTCTCAATTCTCCCTCGAACCCGTCGGGTGCGGTTATGAGCGCTGAAGATATGACCGAGGTCGTACGCCTGGCGCATCGGCGCGGCATCTGGGTGCTCTCGGACGAGTGCTACGTCTACCTGAATTACACCGGGAAGAATTTCTCGGTTGGCTCGCTGCGTGAGTACAAGGAGCGCATCGTCGTTCTTGGTTCACTCTCGAAGACGTACGCCATGACTGGTTGGCGTCTGGGCTATGCTCTTTCGCCGGTCGCCATCACCAGTGCGATGTCGAAGCTGCAGAGCCAGTCGACTTCGAATGCGACTTCTATCGTGCAGAAAGCGGCCGTGGCTGCGCTGAAGGGGCCGCAAGCGTGCGTTGACGAGATGCGTCGTGAGTACATCGAATTGCGCGATCACGTCGTTGGAGGTTTGCGTTCCATCCCCGGGATCAGCTGCACTATGCCGCAGGGCGCGTTTTATGCGTATCCGAACATTTCCCCATTTCTTGGACGCGGCGGCCTGAAATCCGCATCTGATGTCGCGGGAAGATTGTTACGCGAAGCGCATGTTGCGACAGTTCCAGGGGAAGGATTCGGCACCGGCGAACACATTCGCGTATCCTACGCGACCTCGAAGGCCGAACTGGATCGCGGCCTTGAGCGCATGCGGAAGTTTTTTGGCGTGCTGTAATGAAGTGACTAAGTAAAGTCGCGAGTCTGCCTCTGTTTTCCTTGGTCTCGCGAGGACCGGAACAGACCTCTCATACCCAAACACTGCACGTTCGAATAATGACCGACCTTTACCCACTCCTCATGTCGCCCGTTTTTGACCCGCGGCCTTGGGGCACACTGGACCTGTCTCCGATATATCCCAATCACAAGTTCGCAGAAAAGATCGGTGAGTCGTGGCTCACCGGCGACAAGGGTAAAGTGGCCAACGGTCCGCTCACCGGCAAGACCTTGGCGGAACTCAGCGAGCAATATCAGCGTGAGCTGATTGGCGATGCGGCGCGCGATCCCAGGCGGTTTCCCTTGCTGCTGAAGTTTCTATTTCCGCACGAGAAACTCTCTGTGCAGGTTCATCCCGATGACGAGCGGGCACAGCGTGTTGGTCAGCCGTGGGGCAAGACCGAATGCTGGTATGTTGCTCATGCCACGCCGGGATCGCAGATTGCTCTCGGACTCAAGCCCGGGGTGAGCACGGCCCAGCTTGAAGCCGCGATTCATCAGAACCGCGCCGAGGACTTGCTCAACTGGATCAATGTGTATAGCGGCGACATGATCTACGTCGCGGGCGGCACCGTGCACACGCTTGGGCCCGGTTCGATCATTGTTGAAACGCAGCAGCAATCCGATACCACGTACCGGTTGTACGATTACGGGCGTCCGCGGGAATTGCATTTGAAAGATGGTCTGGCAGCGGTGAAGGAGAAAGTAAACTCGGGGAAGGTCGTGCGCCCGGCGCCGGTGCAACTCCATTCCGGCAAGAGCCGGCAAGAGGAACTTGTTTTCGCGCCATATTTTGTCGTGGATAAGTTTGACATCAAAGAGACGCTTTGGATTCCTACCCGCGACGAGGACAATCGTGACCTCAGCCGAGTCGATGTGTTTGGTAAGGACACACGGTGCTCTGTGCAGATTCTTGTTGGCCTGGAAGGTTGTGGCGTGGTGGAGGCACGAGGCGCCGAGCCGGTGACGTTTGCCAAAGGCGATGCCGTGGTTGTTCCGGCATGCATGGAAGAACTCACTGTCCGGCCGCAGTGGTCCGTGGAATTCCTGCGCGCCTTTGTGCCGGCCATCGCGCTGCCCGAACCGGAAACAAGAATGTAGAAATCAATACAGATTCGAGATCCGATTGCAGATTGTTATGCCGAGACTATTGATAGTTGGGCCTGCGTCACCTTAAATCTGGAATTCTGAAATCCTACGACTTTGTCTAAGAATCCCAATTTCCATCCCGTGATCCTGGCAGGCGGGCGCGGCACGCGCTTCTGGCCATTGAGCCGAAAGAAGCGCGCCAAACAACTGCTCGCGCTCGATGGCAAACACACGATGCTGCAGCAGACCGTAGCGCGCCTGCTCCCGCTCGCTCCCGTGAAGAAATTCTGGGTCATCACCAACGAAGATCTTCGGCCTGCGATTCTGAAGCAGCTTCCTCGACTTTCGCGACCACAGGTGCTGGCCGAGCCGGTCGGCCGTAACACCGCTCCTGCCATCGGGCTCGCAGCATTCTTGCTATTGCGCGATGATCCCGAAGCGGTGATTGGAATGTTCCCCTCCGACCACGTCATCGCTGATGAGAAGCGATTTCGGGAAACTTTGAAGCAAGGCCTTGAGATCGCCGCAGCCGGATCGAACATTGTGGTCCTTGGCATTCAGCCGAATCGCCCCGAGACCGGATACGGTTACATCGAAGCCGGCAGAATGGCTCAAGGCAATGCGCGCCAGGTGCGCCGTTTCACCGAAAAACCGGATGCCGCACACGCCGCCGAATTCATCTCCGCCGGAAACTACTACTGGAACAGCGGCATGTTCTTGTGGAGCGCGCGCACTCTCGCCGACGCGCTTCGCGAGCATCTTCCGAAGACAGCGCCGATTCTTGAGAAGATCGCCGCAAGTTATGGCACGCGAAAGTTCGCCAGTACGTTCCGCAATTTGTATCCGAAATGCGAAAACCTCAGTGTTGACTATGCGGTGCTCGAGCCGAGATCGGCGAAGGGCGAGCTGGACGCGAATATTTTCTGCTTGCCCGCCGATTTCGGCTGGAACGATCTCGGCTCTTGGACGGCTCTGCACGAGCATCACGCCGCCCGGCGCCAACCGCCAGAACGCAATCTGGTCGCAGCTTCCGGCTTGTTTTCGTTAAACGCGCACGGGAACTACATTCATGCACCGGGAAAGTTCGTAGCTGCAGTCGGCGTAGACGATCTCGTAATCGTCGAAACTGTTGACGCGTTGCTCATCACCACTCGCCACTCCGCGCAAGATGTTGGCAAAATTGTGAAGTATCTGGACCAAAAAAAATTACATAAACTGACCTAGCCACCCATGCCGCAAGAGATCAAATTCGGAACCGACGGTTGGCGCGGCATCATCGCCGACGATTTTACTTTTGAGAACGTACGGCGTGTTGCCGCAGCGATTGCATCTTACGTACTGAAGTACGAGGAGGCGCAGCACGGCGTGATTGTGGGATACGATGCCCGTTTCGCTTCGCCACAGGCAGCGCGAATCGTCGCCGAAGTGATTGCCTCGGCCGGGATTCCCGTGAAGCTCGCAAACGATTACACGCCCACTCCCGCCGTTTCTTACGCCGTAAAAAATCAGGGCGCCGCCGGCGGGGTGATGGTGACTTCGAGCCACAATCCGTGGAACTGGAACGGAGTAAAGTTCAAAAGCAAGTTCGGCGGCTCGGCGACGCCGTCGATTATGAAAAAGATCGAGGACGAGTTGGCTGCCGGCGCTGCACCCAAGGGGGCCAATGCTGCGATAGAAGAGGTCGATCTCAAGAAGCCGTATGTCGCGGCGGTTTGCGCCTTCGCCGACATGGATCGCATCGCCAAGACAAAATTCAAGTTCGCTGTCGACGCCATGTATGGCTCTGGACGCGGCGTTCTGACCGGGATACTCGCCGATCGCGGAGTGCAATTTGTCGCCATCCGGCAGGAGTTGAATCCACTTTTTCCCGGGATCAATCCCGAGCCCATTCAGCCGCACACTGCGATGCTGCAGGAAACGGTTGTGCGTGAGAAGTGCGATGCCGGACTCGCCACCGATGGCGACGCTGATCGCATCGGCGCCGTCGCTGAAGATGGCAGCTTCGTTGATTCTCACAAAATCTTCTGCGTGCTGCTGCACTGGCTTCTCGAGTGCAAGAAGTGGCCGGGAGATGTGGTGCGCGCCTTTAACACCACCCGCATGATCGACCGCATCGCGGCCAAATATGGGCGCAGGCTCCACGAAACCTCAATCGGATTCAAATACGTCGCCGACCTCATGATGGAACGCGAAATTCTCATGGGCGGCGAAGAATCCGGCGGGATTGGCTACTCCCGCTTTCTGCCGGAACGTGATGGCGTTCTTAATTGCCTGCTGCTGGCCAATGCAATGGCAGAGGAGGGCAAGCCGCTGGGCCGGCTGGTAGCCGATGTGCAGCGGGAGTTCGGGCCTCATTACTATGGGCGCCGCGATCTCCACATTCCCGAAGACGTGAAGCAAAATGCTATTGAGCGCGCTCGCGCCGAGAGTACGCAAAGCCTCGGCAAATATTGCATATTGAAGAAGGAACATCTCGACGGCGTCAAATTCTTTCTCGACGCTCCGACGAATGGGAATGGCGCGGAAGCGTGGGTGCTCTTTCGCGCCTCAGGAACCGAGCCGCTGCTCAGGCTTTACACCGAGGCATCTTCACCCGAGTTGGTCGCCGAGTTACTTTCGGTCGGCGAGAATTTCGTTGGGAATGGCTAAACTTTAAGTGCTTATGGCAGATGTTGCAGCAACCACAAACGTCGATTCACCCGAGGCCCGCCGCTATAATCGCGTGCGCCGCTGGCTCGGCATCGGCGATTTAGTTATCGGATTCGTATTCCTTCTCGTCCTTCTGTTGACAGGATGGTCGGGCTGGCTCCGCGATGTCGCTTATCGATTCGGATTCAACAATTATTCGCTTTCCGTCTTCATTTATTTCTTGCTGTTGATGCTGATTGGTAAAGTGCTCGGCGTCGGTCTCGACTATTACGGTTTTCGCCTGGAACGCGGATATAAACTCTCCACGCAAAGATTTCGCTCCTGGGCGTGGGACGAGTGCAAAGGATTTCTGCTCGGCATCGTGATGGGCGGCGTTGTGGTCGAGTTGTTGTATTTCACCATCCGGCAATGGCCGCAAAATTGGTGGCTGCTGGCCTGGGCTCTGTTTATGGTCCTGTTTATTCTGCTCGCGCAGCTGGCGCCGGTGGTGTTGTTTCCCATTTTTTATAAATTTGAACCGCTCGACAACGAAGAGTTGCGACGACGACTTGTGGTACTCAGCGAGCGTGCCGGCACGCATGTGCGCGGGGTCTACCGTTGGCGGCTTTCAGAAAAGAGCAAGAAAGCCAACGCCGCGTTGACCGGTCTGGGCGCCACCCGCCGGATCATTCTCGCCGACACCCTGCTCGATAATTATTCTGCCGACGAGATCGAAGCCGTCCTTGCTCACGAACTCGGTCACCACGTGCACCGTCACATTGTGAAGAGCATTCTCGTGCAGGCCGGCATCACGTTTGGCGGCTTCTTCGCAGCCAACTGGACGCTCCACTACGCCATCGACCACCATCTCTTCGATTTCGATTCGATCTCTGACTTCGCCAACCTGCCGCTGCTGGCGCTGGTTTCCATCGTGCTCTCGTTCCTGCTCATGCCCGCGCTCAACGCCTACTCCCGCTATAACGAACGCCAGGCGGATCGCTATGCCTTCGAGTCGATTCCCAGCATCGACCCGTTTATCTCATCCATGAACAAATTGGCCGAGCAGAATTTGGCCGAGCGCACTCCGTCAAAATTTGTGGAATGGTTTTTTCATTCGCATCCCTCGATCTCCAGACGTCTGGCGGCCGCTGAATCGTGGAGTCGAGCGCAGGGCGCTAAGTCGCAGGCTTAACACAATCAATTCTGCCAAATCATTTGAGACTGCTACTATCGCGTGCGCAGCAGTTCGATCACCCGCTGCAAATCTTCCTCAGTATCCACGCCGACACTGTCGTAGGGCGTTTCGCCGACATAGATGTCAATCCCATTTGACAAAAAACGCAGCTGTTCCAGGCGTTCACTTTTTTCGAGCGATGATTCCGGCAGCTTCACAAATCGGTCCAGCGCGGTTTTGCGATACGCATAGAGCCCAAGATGCTTGAAATATCGTGGTCGCTGCCCGTTGCGATCATAGGGAATGGTCGCGCGCGAAAAATACAGCGCTCGTCCGTCCAGCCCCGTCACCACCTTCACCGCGCTCGGGTTGCCGATGTCAACCTCTGCTGCAGGTGTCATCACGGTTCCCACCTGCGCCGCAGGATTCTCCATCACTCCGAGCAACGTCGAGATATGCTCAGGGCGCACGAGCGGTTCATCACCTTGCACGTTGATGTAAACGTCGGCCAGCTCGCGTTTGGAAATCTCGTGCACTCGCTCCGTGCCGCTGCGGTGCGCAGACGAGGTCATTTGTGCCTTCCAGCCACAGTTGCGGCAGACATTCAGTATCTCTTCGGAGTCAGTCGCAACGATCACATCGCTGAGAAGCGTCGACGAACGAACAGCTTCGTAGACCCGCCCGATCAGCGGCTTGCCTGCGATTTCGCGAAGCATCTTGCGTGGCAGGCGCGTAGAAGCCAGTCGCGCCGGGATGACGGCAATGGCCTTCATCGATTCTTTTTCTCTGGCCTGCGTTTCTTGGGCGACCGCGATTTGCTCGGCGATGTTTTCGATTTCAGCGCCGTCGGCTTAAGGTCGAATGCCGTCGCATGCCTGGGCTGGTACAAGCCGATCTCGCCGCCGCTGGGCAAAGGAATTTTCGTCTTCAGGCCCCAGCCCGCTACCACTACCTCAGTACATTCGACGTTCTTCTGTTTGAGTGAAGCGATTTGCGATTTGAGATCGTCGCACATCAGGTAGAGCTCAGCGCTTAGCGCACGGTGACCACCCTCCTGCGAGACCACGCCGTCGAGAGGATGAATCGCCGCTTCTGCAGGAGGCACTTGAAAAATCAGCCAGCCACCGCCAACGTCGATCGAACGAAGGCCGAGGATATCGCGAAAAAAAACGCGGTCAGCCTCCGCGTCACTGCTGTAGAGGAGAAAATGTGTTCCGATAATCACGTTCCAGAGTATATCCGGATTCGTTCCGCCAGCGCGTTGACCTATTTGGCGACTCACTTTTAGTATGGAATACGGGCGAAAGGCGCGGCTGCCGTCTGCACGCAGCGGATGCGCGCTTTTCCGCATTCTCTCTCGATTTAGCACCGTGGCGGTGTAGCTCAGGTGGTTAGAGCGACGGTCTCATAATCCGTAGGTCGTTGGTTCGAGTCCAACCGCCGCCACCAAAGATTGGAACAAGTTCCCCGCCCCTCCCAAAACGCGATGTTTGCGTGTGGCCTCAACTGCATCTAAGCTTGCGGACGTTGTTTTGACGAGGAGGTGCACACCGGCTTGCTCAAACAGATTCAACTCAGAGTGAATGGCCAGGAGCATAGAGTATCGGTTGATCCGGAAACTCCTCTGCTATTTGTACTGAATGAAGAGCTCGGCCTGCGTGGGCCGAAGTTTGGGTGTGGAATGGCCCAATGCGGCTGCTGCACTGTGATTGTTCGCGGGCAGGCTGTGCGTTCTTGCGTGACGCCGGTGAGTGCGGTTGGCGAACGCGAAATAACAACGCTTGAGGGTATCGGCACGCCGGAGCATCCCCATCCCTTACAACAAGCGTTTATCGACGAAGTCGCTGCCCAGTGTGGGTACTGTCTGAGTGGCGTGATCCTCACCGCAAAAGCCACGCTTGACGCCAACCCGCGTGCCTCTGACCAGGAACTACGCGACGCCATGAGCGGCGTGATGTGCCGCTGCTTCACCCATCTACGCATGATGCGAGCCATTCTCAGGTACGCCGAGGCTAACCGGCAATGATGCAGTCGCGGCGTGAATTCCTGAAGGCGACCGGAGCTCTCGTTGTAAGTTTCAACGCAGCTTCGCTGACGCCACTATGGGTGAACGCACAAGGGCCGTTTGGCACCCATCCTTCTCATATTGACCCCGACAAGCTCGATTCCTGGCTAGCCATATCCGCCGATGGCACCATCACCGCTTACACCGGGAAATGCGATTTCGGGCAAGGCATCTTCACCGCACAGACGCAACTCGTAGCGGAAGAGCTTTGCGTGCCGCTCAGTCGCGTGAAGCTAATTCAATGCGATACCGATCGCACGCCCGACGAGGGAACCACGTCGGGAAGCCAGTCGACACCGACCAACTTTAATGATGAGGGTCTTGCACTGGCGGCGGCCACTGCGCGCGCGGCCCTGCTCAGCATGGCCTCCGCGAAGCTTGGTGAACCGGTGGAACAACTGAGTGCTGTCGACGGACTTGTCACGGGCAGGTCGGGACGTTCGGTAAAGTACGAAGAATTGGTCGCCAAAAAGCGGTTCAACATTCAGCTGAATCCGAATGCAAAGCGCAAACCTGTAGCGCAATGGAAGGTGCTGGGCCAGCCTGTTCCTTCGCTGGACCGGACATCTCTGATGACGGGCCGTTTCGAGTTTGTACAATCGATTCGAGTACCAGGGATGCTCCACGGCCGCGTGGTTCGGCCGCCTGCCATGGGAGCCACGCTCGTCCGCGTAGACGAGAGTTCTGCGAGAGGCATTCCTGGACTGGTGAAAGTCGTGGCGCGCAAGAACTTCGTGGGAGTCGTCGCCGAGTCGCAACAACAGGCGATTACCGCGGCGCGCCGGCTGGCAGTTCAGTGGAATCCGGGCCCCGAGCTTCCTGCGCAAAGCAGCTTCTTCGACTATCTTCAGAAGCAGTCAGGCGAAGATTTTCTCAGCGTCGACTCCGGAGACGTCGGAGCAAAGCTGGCTGCCGGCGGTGATGTTTTGCGCGCACGTTACAGCTACCCTTACCAGATGCATGGCTCGATCGGCCCTTCCTGCGCAGTAGCCGATGTGAAAGAGAGCCACGCAACAGTATGGTCTGCGACGCAATCGGCCTATCCGACCAGGAGTGTGCTGTCGAAGATCCTTGGGCTTCCAATCGACAATGTTCGCGTCATCTTCGTTCGCGGTTCGGGCTGCTATGGCCTCAATGGTGCTGATGCGGTTTCGTTTGACGCCGCCGTGATGTCGCAGGCTGTGGGCAGGCCGGTCCGGCTTCAATTCTCGCGCGAGGACGAGATGAAATGGGAGAACCTCGGAGCAGCTTGCGTCGTGGAGCATCGTGCCGCGCTGGGCTCCGATGGGACGGTTGCAGCATGGGATCGCGAAAACTGGATTGCGTCACTCGGCTTTCGATCCGGTTACGATCGCCCGGGCAACGTAATCAGCGGAGTTCTCCTGGGCTACGAACCTGAGCCGTTGAATCGCGAGCGAGCCAGCGCCCCCAGGGGGAAGCTGAACAACCACGGCAACGCCGTTCCCGCGTACTTCGCCGGATGCATTGGCGGTAACTGCCAGGGCGGAGGTACGATTCGCAGCGAACGCGCCCTGACTCACACTGTTCCATCGCCGTTCTTCACTGGCCCCTTGCGCTCACCGGCGCGAATTCAGAACACATTCGCCAATGAGTGCTTTATGGACGAGCTCTGCGCAAAAGCGAAAGATGATCCGCTGGCCTTTCGGCTGAAGCACCTGCAAGATCCGAGGCTCGTCGGAGTTCTCCAAGCCGCCGCACGAGCGGCGAATTGGGAAACGCGGCCAGTCAAGAGAGTATCGAGCGGTCGGACCGGGATCGCAAGCGGACGCGGCCTCGCGTGCGTGAATTACGAAGGCGACAATGGCTACGCAGCCTTGATCGCGCAGGTGGATGTGAACCTGGATACCGGCGTCATCCGACCTTCACGCTACGTCGCAGCGGTAGATTGCGGGCCCGTTTCCAACCCCGATGGCTTGCGCAACCAGATCGAGGGAGGCATTCTGCAAGGCATGAGCCGATCGTTGGTAGAAGAAGTTACCTGGGACAACAAGAGCATCACATCCGTTGATTGGTCCACTTATAAAACTTTGTATCTCGACTACGAGATGCCGTCCATTGAGACGGTAGTCATCAACCCGAAGGACGGGTCGGCACTGGGGGCGGGCGAACTGACGATCACGGTCACGCCTGCCGCGATCGGCAATGCCGTTTTCGATGCCACAGGTGTGCGACTGCGGGCGGTACCATTCACGCGGGAACGCATGTCGGCCGCGCTCCAAGGGCGTGAAGAATCCGCACCATAAGGCGTGGCAATCCTCGATGTTTCTTTTCCTGACTCCGGTGCGCTGCATGGGACTGCCATAGTAAGCATCACGTTTGATATCTTGGCGGTAATGAATAGCTGGCATAGCTCGCATGACGGATTCTGGGCGTCGGGGCTGGGCAGTTTTTGTTTCGAGCGCTTTTGTCGTGCGTTCTTCAAATGGTATTGTCCGCTGACCATAGAGCAAAGGCATCCTCTTCCGGACGAACCATTCCTGCTATGCAGCAATCACACAAGTCACGCCGATAGTGCGGTCCTGATGACCGCTAGCGGCCGGAACTTTCGCAGCTTTGCTTTGATCGGGGCGAGTGATTATTTCTTTCGCTCACGCCGCCTGCGCTGGACCGTCTCGCCTCTGATGAATGTCATTCCAATCGACCGTGAACCGGGAGCCAAGGCGCTTTCTGCCTGCCTGGCAACTTGCCGGAAATTTATGCAGCAGACTGGCGGCAGCCTCATCCTTTATCCCGAGGGAACGCGATCACCCGACGGGGACATGCAGACTTTCAAAAGCGGGGCAGCCCTGTTTGCAATCGAACTTGACGTGCCGGTCGTTCCCGCATACATAGAAGGTACGCACCGGGTTCTGCCGAAGGGAAACCATGTGCCCAGGGCCGGTCCGGTGACGGTACGTTTCGGCGAACCGATCGGGTTGGCACGACCCCAGCCCGGAGAACTTCCGCGCGAACGGCGACGCCGCGCGGTCGAGCAATTGACAGAAAGTATTCGCATGCTCAGCTCACGCCGCGAGGAGCACGACTTAGCCGCTGACTCGCAGGAAAAGGAAACAGCTTCGCAGTTTCACTCGTGAAGAACCATGGCTTACAACCCAAGGCATATGAAATGGTGGGGCTGGGGATATGAAGACGTGGAATTTCGCGCCAGCCGCCATCCTGATTTTTGGCCGTTCGCCAGGTCAGTTCTCGACATTGAGAGCGATGAGTTCCCAAGACACGAGTGGAATTTGGAATCGATCGAACTTCCCGAAGGTCATGTCGATGAGCCGTTCGTGGCCAAGCTCCGCGCTTGTCTTGCGCCCGGCCAGATTACGAGTGACACGAAAGAGCGAGTCACCCACGCGTATGGCAAAGGATTCCGCGATCTGTTTCGCTTGCGCCACGGCATCGCTATCGGTGCGCCCGACCTGATTGTTTATCCCGAGAGCGAGCACGAGGTTAGCCTTACCGTTCGCGCCGCGGCTGAGCGCGACATCGTGCTGATTCCCTTCGGCGGCGGCTCGAACATCGCCGGTTGCCTCGAACGAATGGATTCGAGGCGTATGTGTGTTTCGCTGGATATGCGGCGTCTGCGTCGAGTCTTGTCGGTGGACAAGCGCTCGTTTACTGCACAGATCGAAGCCGGAGTCTTTGGCCCGGATCTCGAAGAACAATTGGCCGCACACGGAATGACGCTGGGTCATTTTCCCGACTCGTTCCTGCATTCGACTCTTGGCGGTTGGATCGCAACACGCTCGGCAGGCATGCAAAGCGACAAGTACGGCAAGATCGAAGATATGGTGATCGCCGTACGCATGGTGACTCCGGAGGGAGTGCTCGAGACGCGCGTGGTTCCCAAGTCCTCGAACGGCATCGACGTCAAACATCTCTGCATCGGCAGCGAAGGGACGCTTGGCATCATCACCGAGGCCAAAATGCGCGTCCACGCGATTCCGGAATCCCGGCAAGTGCGAGGCTACCTGTTTCCTGAATTCGAGGGCGGCATAGAAGCCATGCATGCGTGCATGAGCAACGAGTGCATGCCGGCCATGGTGCGCCTGAATGATCCCGACAAGACGGCGCTTTCACTGGCGTTTCGGCCGCCGTCTTCAGGTTTCACCAAAATTGCCAGTAAGCTTTACAAGACTTATCTGCGGGCCAAAGGACTGGCCCAACCCAGAGCATGCCTGATGCTCACTGCTTTTGAAGGCCGTCAGGCTGGAGTCTCCAGACAGTTGCAGCGAGCCGAAGCGATTTATAAAAAACGTGGAGCGGTTGGCCTTCCAGCCGGAGCCGGGAAGTCATTTGAAGCAACCAAGTATGATTTTCCCCATATTCGCGACTTTTTGTTGGACCGCGACGTCACTACCGACGTGAGCGAGACCGCGACCGTGTGGAGCAATATCGTTCCCTTGTATCGGGACACGATCGCGTTTCTGCGCGCCGAAATCAGCAACAGCGGAGTCCGTCCGTGGGCGGGATGCCACATCAGCCACACTTACCAGTGCGGAGCCAGCTTGTACTTCACCTTCGGTTTCCGACAACAGCCGGGAAATGAGATGGAACAATATCTTCAAGTCAAGCGTGCCGTCCAGCAGTCGTTCATCGATCACGGCGCGACGCTTTCTCATCACCACGCCGTCGGGACCGAACATTTGCCGTGGTTGGCCGCGGATATTTCCCCGGTCGGAGTGCAGGCAGTCTCGGCCATCAAGCAGGGACTCGATCCGGGCAACATTATGAATCCTGGCAGGCTATTGCCATCTTCAAGTCCTTTTGAAGATTGGCGGGCGCTCAGTTCTCCGTCGCGGGATCGAGAAAGAGTTAAATCCTGAATCGGCGCCGATCGAATCTTGCTGCCGATCGTAGGCGATAAAATCGCTGCTCATGAATCCTGCTTTTGGCCGAATCACGATCGGGGAGTGAGCGCCAGTTTTGCGTATTCCGCCCTGGCTTGCTTGAGGATGGGAGCGTCGGGATCCGCATCTTTCCAAAGCGCAAAGAAATCGTTGTAGGCCGCTCTGGCTTTTGTCCGATCCCCTGACATCGCGTAGGCACGTGCGAGCTGGAGATGAGAAAGGGCTCCGGTAACGAAGTTCATCATAATACCGCGATGATCGAGCAACTTCTGGAACTCGGCGGCCGCAGCCTCGCCATTGTGTGCGAGCAATTGGGCTTGACCTCGTACATAAGCGGGATAGAGATAGTTGACGAACGACTGGGTAATGCCCAGTTCATACGATTCCGCGATTTCGAGTTGCCCAAGTGCTTTTGCTGAGTTTCCCTTCCTCAACTCGATGGAAGCCTCGATGGTTGGCAACCAGTAAAGCTCTATCAAACTGTTTTTCGGATAATCCCTGATCAGTTGTTGCGCTAATTTTTCAGCCTTAGGATCGCCGATGCGCGCCAGAGTTAGCGCAGCAACGATTTTCGCGTCCTTGCCTTGCGATAGCGCTAACGCCGCAGCAACTCCCTTTCTCGCCTCCGAGACTTCCCCGACCTCCGCATCTCGCAATGCGGCATTCACCTGCCACAACGCGGCCGTTTCCGGAGAGTTGGCGCGCAGCGCAGAATCTATGGCTTCTCGTGAATATTCCTGGGCCTTGTCGAGGCGGCCGTAATACGCTTCGGTATCGGATTGCGCTGAAAGCAGTTCGTCTTCATCTCCCGATCTGCCCGCGGCCCATGTAAGCTGGGCCTGCATTCCGGCGTGATCTCCACGCAAGAAAGCCAGCGTATACATCTGCACTCGGAGATCTGCACCGTTACCCTGCCCCTCGGCCGCACCCTGTGCGAGGGCGGCTTGCGCTTCGTCGAGACGGTTCAGGCAGATGTAAGTAAATCCCAGGTTGGAGTAAATGCGGCCACCGGGCGCGAGCTCCAAAGCCTTCTTGATTTCCGAGAGAGCTTCGTCGTGCTGCCCGATCTCGGCGTAGGTTACGCCCAGGTTGGTGTGCGGCACTGCGTCCTGCGGGTATGTGGCGATCCACTCTTTATAAATCGGAATCGCTTTCTCGATTTGTCCGGTGGCGCGGAAATAGTAGCTGGAGATGCGCAATCTCTCCCGCTCGGTAACACGATCACGCAGTTCGTAGGCTTTGCTCGCGTATTTTAAAGCCAGCGATGGCTGAAAGAGATTGGAGTAATCAACCGCCAGCGCGCCGTATGCACTGGCAAAATTAGGATCGAGCGCGATAGCCCGCTGAAAAAAGGGAAGGCTGGCCGCATTCCCGTTCTCGTTTTTGAGCCTCATTCCAATGCTGTAATTCTTGAGGGCTTCCAACGAGTTGGTCGTGGCCTCAACCGGTGTTTCATATTTCTGCACAGAAGGCAGAGACTCTCCCAGCTTGTTCCGCAGCCTGGACGAAGTTTCGCTCAACGCTTTGAGAACATTTTCCTTGCTGCTCGCCTCTTGTTCCTCTTGTGCCAGTGTGTCCCCGGTGCCGCAGGCAATGGCTTTGAGGTTGATCAAGTAAAGCGAGCCGAGGCTGGAAATCGAACCACGTATCGCGGCGGTGCTTCCGGTTCGTTGACAGATCTCACGGCCGACATCGAATGTGATTGGCGTATTTGCAGGACGGCCCATCAAACCCAGGGTCTCGCTGATTTTTCTTTCCGGCAGCAGATTCAAAAATGGAGATTGCCCCAGATCCACCGCCAGGGCTTGTTTGAGAGCTTCGGTAAAGACCTGGTCGCCGGTCTGATTTTCGAAATCTACAAGAACAATCGTGTCGCGCTCGGAGAGCGGTGCTGCCTGATGGGAGCCAGAAATCTGCCGGGTGCGAAAAGAGCGGTAAACGAAAGCAGCGATAGCCAGCGTCGCGAGCAGTAGGACCAGAAATGCCAGCCTCCGAACCCGAACATTTTGGGCTGCGAAAGCTGCGGCTGCAGACTGTGCAGGCCCGCTTTCGATTTCGCGTTTCAAGCTTCTTAAATCGGCGCCGATTTCGGCAGCGTGCTGATAACGCTGTTGGCGATTTTTCTCCAATGCCTTCCATATGATCGCCTCTAACTTCGCGGGAAGCCCTGGATTCAACTTGAGCGGGGAGGAGGGACTATCGTGCAGAATTGCCGCGGACAACGCTCCGGAGGTTTCGCCGTTAAAGGGCCGAACGCCGCTTGCCATTTCATAGAGCACAACTCCGAAACTGAACAGGTCAGTTCGGGGATCAAGTTCTTCACCACGAATCTGTTCGGGCGACATGTAAGCCGCGGTTCCGACGGCGACCCCGGTCTGCGTCAAATGCTCGGAAAGTACCTTTCGATCGTGACCGGGAAATTCGAAACCCGCATCCTTCGTCTCGCGCGCTGACTTGGCGACCCCGAAATCGAGAAGTTTGGCGTGCCCGCGCGGGGAGACGAAAATGTTGGCGGGCTTCACATCGCGATGCACAATGCTGCCGCCATGGGCTGCCTCAAGCGCGTCCGCGATCTGAATCCCGAGATCGAGAACCTGGCTGGTGTTGAGAGGAGAATCGGTGATCCGGTGTTTCAGGGTTTCGCCCGCGAGAAACTCCATCGCGATGAAGGCGTTTCCCTCATGCTCGCCGATGTCGTAAATGGTGCAGATGTTCGGATGGTTGAGCGCCGAGGCGGCTTGAGCCTCGCGCTGGAATCGCGCCAGCCATTGCGGATTGCGCGCCAGATTTCCGGGGAGAAACTTCAGTGCCACGAAACGGTGCAGACGTGTGTCTTCGGCCTTGTACACGACTCCCATACCGCCGCCGCCAAGTTTTTCGATGACCCGGTAATGAGAGACGGCTGAACCAATCTGGATATTTCCAGTTTCATTCGCGCCAGATTCGGTGGCGACCAGATGGGCCAGGACTTCGACCGCCGGAGACTCCATGAAATGCTCGGCATTCTTGTCTTGCGCAAGCAGCGACTGCAGTTCGCGAATAAGGTCTTTGTCCTCACCGCAAACTTGCGCGAGAAAGTCCGCGCGGCGGCCCTCCTCAAGCTCCAGAGCCTGATGGTAGAGGGTTTCGAGCCGTGACCACCGTTCCGTCTCCACGGTTAAGTTCCTTCACTCAACTCCCGCAAAAGCCAGGCTTTTGCCAATCTCCAATCGCGCACCACCGTTTCCACCGAAATGCGCAAAACCTCGGCGGTTTCCTCGATGCTCAATCCGCCGAAGAATCGCAGTTCGACGACCTTACTTTTTCTCTCATCCACGGAGGCTAGCGATCTCAGCGCGTAATCGAGAGCAACCAGATCAGCATCGGGCTGCACTGAAACTGGAGGAGCGTCATCCAGCGACATTTGAAATGCTCCGCCGCCTCGCTTCTGGTAACCACGCGAGCGGGCGAAGTCGATCAGGATGCGCCGCATCAATTGCGCCGACACTGCAAAAAAGTGCGCCCGATCCTGCCAGTTCACTTTACCGCAGTCCACGAGCCGCAAATAGACCTCATTGACCAGTGCAGTGGTTTGCAACGTATGACCCGAGCGTTCGCCCGCCATGGAGCGCCGGGCGGCTTCATGGAGCTGCTCATAGACCAGGGGAGTGAGCTTTCCCAGCGCTTCCTCGTCTCCGGCCGTCCAGGCCTTGAGGAGCTGTGTGACCTCGTGACTCGGTGGCAAAACCATTGTGGCTCAGTCGGTTAGTGCGTCAAACGGGAAGCTCAATTTACCGCACTGGCGGGGAGGGTGCGAGGGCGGGACTATCGTCGCATTTTTTCGTTACCGAGCATTGCTACTTTTGCTTCGTTTTCCCGCCTTATCAAATAGCGGTCGTTTCGCAACAACGCCGTTCAGACAACGTTCAGCACAACACGTATGAGATCGAGACGCCAGATGCTGATGGTAACGGTTCTTGCGGTTGGCGACTAGCATCGCCGACGCGCAAGAACTTTAAAACATAAGGCTCTGCTGGTCAATGCCTCGTGCCGGGCGTCGCCAGCGATTTTCGAAATTTCTGAGGTGCGCAATGAAGCTTCGTCTGGGGTGGGTTGTAATTGCCTGTTTATCTCTGATGATGTCGGGTTTCGGGCAGAATTCTCCCGTATCTTCGCCTTCGCTGTCCGTTCCACCGATTATTCAGTTTTCCAACATGGCTTTGGACGAAGGCGGAACTCCGCTCAGCGGTACGGTCAGCATCACTTTTTCGCTTTATAACAGCGCGGTCGGTGCGCAGGTGCTGTGGAGTGAAACCCAGAATGTCCAGCTCGGGAATGCGGGACAGTTCTCAGTCTATCTGGGCCTGACCCAAGCTAACGGTATTCCGATCAATCTGTTTACGAGTGGCGAGGCGCATTGGCTCGGCGTGAAGATTGCCGGTCAACCGGAGCAACCGCGCGTATTCCTGGTGAGCGTGCCGTATGCCATGAAAGCTGGGGATGCGGCAACGGTTGGGGGATTGCCGGCCTCCGCCTTTGTATTAGCCGCTCCAAACACCATCTCTCCATCCGCAAACAGTAGCGCCGCGAACGCTGCGCCGGGAATTTCCTCCGCGACCTCATCGGACGTAACCACCAGCGGGGGCACCGTTGGTTCCATTCCTCTGTGGGACGCGGCGACCGATATCGACAGTTCTGTGATTACGCAATCCGGCTCAGGCAGCACGGCGAAGATCGGCATCAACAACACGACGCCGGCCACCACTCTGGACGTGAAGGGCAGCGGCACGATTCGGGGCACGTTGTCGACGTTGGGCACACTCAGCCTGCCCGCAACCGGTGCGGCGACATCGAGTGGCGGAAAGAATTCCGAACCGATGACCTTCACGGCATCGGCCTATAACAGCGGCACGAGCACGGCGGTGAATCAGACGTTCGAATGGCAGGCCGAACCTGCAGGGAATGACACGAGCAGCGCCAGCGGAACGTTGAATCTGCTGTTTGGGCAAGGAACCAGCAAGCCGGCCGAAACCGGATTCCACATCGCGAGCGACGGCCTGATCACATTCGCCACAGGGCAAATCTTCCCCGGCACGGGCGACGGAACGGTCACCAGTGTGGCGAGCGGTACGGGTTTGACGGGAGGCCCGATCACCAGCAGCGGTACGCTGCAGATCGATCCCACGGTCGTGCCGGAACTCGCTGCGACAAGCAACACGTTTACCGGCAGCATCACGGCGAGCAGCTTCACAGGCAGTGGCGCGGGATTAACGAACGTAAACGCCGCCACGCTGAACGGGTTCACCTCCAACGCATTTCAGCCTGCGGGTTCTTACGCCACGCTGGGCGCCAACACGTTCACCGGCAATCAGACCGTGACCGGCAATGTGACCGCAAGCGGCAACCTGAGTGCCGCGGGAGTCGTCGCCGGCAGCGGGTTTGAGATCGGCAGCACTCTTTTCGACTACGGAACTCCGTTCAATGGCAGCACGCAAACCGGAGGAAACGCATTCCTAGGCTTTGCCGGAAACACTACAACGACCGGTATCCTCAACGCGGGCGCCGGTCTTTCCGCGCTGGGCTCAAACACAACTGGAAAGTACAACACGGGCATCGGGAACGCGGCTCTCTACTTCAACACCAGCGGAGGCTCCAATACGGCGGTCGGAAGCTCTGCCCTGAGCCTCAACAATTGGGGCAACACAACAGGGTCCGGCAATACGGCCCTGGGAGCCAGCGCGGGGTTCGGCTACGATGAGTCCGCCATGACGCAGGATAACAACACGTTTCTCGGTGCGAATACCGCGTTCACAAACGGAAGCACAATCACCAATGCCACTGCGATCGGGGCAAACGCAATGGTGACCGAAAGCAATGCCATGGTGCTGGGCCCCGTCACCGGCAATAATGGCGGTACCAGCGTGAAGGTCGGCATCGGCACCACCGCGCCTGCCTATTCGTTGGACGTTCACGGGACCGGCAACTTTACCGGCAATGTCACGTTCGCCTCTTCGCAAACCTTCCCCGGCACCGGAACGATCACGGGTGTTACCGCCGGTACCGGATTGAGCGGAGGAGGAACAAGCGGCGGCGTCACGCTTACTCTCGCCTCGAACGCCTGCGCCGCGGGAAGTGCAATTTCTGCTCTGCCCTTCACTTGTTCGCCGTTTGCAACGCTTGGTGCGAATACTTTTGCCGGCAATCAAACGGTCAGCGGGAATGTGAGTGCTACGGGAGCAGTCTCGGGCAGCAGTTTTCAGATCGGTAGCAACCTTTTCGATTATGGCTCGTACGCCAACGGCAACGCGCTGCTCGGCTTCGGCGGAAACACGACGATGTCGGGCACTGCGAACACGGTCGTCGGGCTGCTCACGCTTCGCAATACAACTACGGGTTGGGCCAACACAGCCAATGGCTACGGTGCCCTGGAAGATAACACCACGGGAACTTGGAACACGGCCAGCGGTGACGACGCCCTCGTGACTGAAACGACCGGGTCCTTCAACACCGCTATCGGGGGCGGCGCAGGCGTTACTGCCGACGATAGCGCCATGACCGGATCAAATAACACTTTCCTCGGCGATGGGGCCTATGCCTCCACGGGAACGCTAACGAATGCCACCGCAGTCGGATCTCTCGCGGAAGTGGGTGAATCAAATGCCCTGGTGCTGGGCAGCATCAACGGCGTGAACCAAGCAACCGCCAGCACTAACGTCGGCATCGGCACAACGACTCCGCAGTACACCCTGCACGTGATCGATCACGGCCCCGGCGGAATCTACGGTTTTTCAAACATCATTGGCAACAGCGCCGTCTACGGTCAAAACACGGCAACCTCCGGTTCAGGCACGAACGGAGGAACGTTCTATACCGCCAGCCCGGCGGGAGCGGCAGTCGTCGGTGTCAACCAAGCCAGCGACTCGGTAGCCGCATACTTCGGGGGAAACGTCACCATTACCGGCAACCTCAGCAAGGGCAGCGGCTCGTTCAAGATCGATGATCCGCTCGACCCGGCGAACAAGTATCTCTATCACTCCTTTGTTGAATCGCCGGACATGATGAACATCTACAACGGCAATGTCACGACAGACGAGCAGGGCTTGGCTGTCGTGCTGTTGCCCGAGTACTTCGAGGCACTGAATCGCGACTTCCGCTATCAGCTGACCGTGATGGCCCAGTTCGCACAGGCCATCGTCGAACAGAAGGTGACCAACAATCGGTTTGTCATAAAGACCGACAAGCCGACCGTCGAGGTTTCGTGGCAGGTCACTGGCATCCGCCAGGACGCTTACGCCAAGGCGCACCCCGTTCCAGTGGAAGTAGAAAAGCCTGAAGGTGAACGCGGCCACTACCTGCATCCCGAGTTGTTTGGAGCACCCGAACAAGACCGCATCGGACCGCCGCGTTAATCAAATGTCAGCGCACAATACGTCATCGATAACACCAAACTCGGGCACAACGCTTCACCGCTAATCGCACCAAGAGCGGCGTGCATTTTTTCGAAGATTGAGGAGGAGTAATGAAAACGATCAGGATGGTCGGCGATATTCGAAATCAGGCAATCGGCTGCATGGTGTTTGCCTTGTGTCTGGCGACTGGCATCGGCGCGCGGGCGCAAACGTATACGACTCTGCTGGAATTCAACCAAAAGGATGGGGAGAACCCCGAGGCAGGTCTTGTGCAGGCCACTAACGGCTACTTTTATGGGACAACATTTTATGGCGGAACAAACCCAGGAGACGACGGAGACCTTGCCGGAGTGCTCTTTGCCATTAGTCCCGATGGCAGCTATGCCGTCGTCCATAACTTTTGCACGAAGGCGAATTGCGCGGACGGCCAAAATCCCTACGCCCTGGTACTAGCCAGCAACGGCGTCATTTACGGAACGACATACGGTGGAGGCACCACCTGCGTTGAGGAGGGCTGCGGCACAATTTTCGCGGTCGACGCCGAGGGAGCATTCAGAACGATCTACAATTTTTGTTCCCAATCGGGTTGCGCAGATGGCAACTCCCCTTATGCGGGATTGTTCCAGGCCAGCAATGGCGGCCTCTATGGCACAACCGGATGGGGCGGAGCAAACGGCTATGGCACGATCTTCAAAGTCACGGGCAGTTCAATCGAGGTCCTGCACAGTTTCGACTATACCGACGGTTTCCAACCCTGGGGTGTTCTCACCGAAGCTGCTAACGGTGATCTCTACGGCACGACCTTAGAAGGCGGCGCCAACGGCAGCGGCACCGTCTTCAAAATAAGCCTCGCGGGCGCGTTCACCAACCTATACAACTTTTGTTCCCTGCCGAAGTGCGCCGACGGCTCTGATCCATACGCTGGGCTGACGGTGGGCAGTAACGGAGACCTTTACGGCACAACTTTCATAGGAGGTAGCAACGCTGGTGGCACGGTATTCAAGATCACGCCAGCCGGCAAGCTGACCACTCTGTACAACTTCTGCTCTCTCGCGAACTGTGTCGATGGCGACGGCCCACAGGCCGGGCTGGTGCTGGCCACTGACGGAAACTTCTACGGCGCTGCGGAAAGCGGCGGCGCCGACGGCGCCGGCACGATTTATAAAATCACGCCCGCCGGTGCGCTCACCACGATTTACAACTTTTGTTCTCAACCCGACTGCGCGGATGGCTCGTACCCTCTCGCGGCTCCTATCCAGAGCACGAACGGAAGCTTCTACGGAACTGCGAGCACGGGAGGAGTCGATGAATACTTTGGCACCGTTTACGGTATTTCCGTCGGGTTACCGCCGTTTGTAGAAACTGTTCCCCCGTGGGGCAAAGTGGGTGCCAACGTTCTAATCCTGGGAACCGACCTGACGGGTGCCACGAGCGTTACCTTCAACGGTATCGACGCAACATTCACGGTCGTTTCCGCCACGGAAATCACAGCCACGGTGCCGACGGGCGCCACTACCGGCACGGTGCAGGTGACCACTTCCAGCGGCACACTCGACAGCAACATATCTTTTCGGGTGGTCCCGTGAACCGCTCCATCGTGGTCTATGGAGCGGGGGCAAGCGAAGTCGCAGATCGCGAGTTAGCCATAACAGCCAATAATGCTTCTTTTGAGTTGGTGTGACGTGATGAAAGCGGAAGATGCGGCAGCCGGGGGGATTGCCGCCTTCCGCTTTCGTTATCGGTTTCCGGTGCACGACTCGCCATTCAGTCGAGTTTGAAAATGCACTCCATCTGCAGCCATTTTTCGCCCGGCTTGGAGTGCGAAAGCGGCTGCTGGAACTTCCACATCAGTTGCTCCCATTGCTGTACCTTCGGATTGGCCGAGTCCATTCTGGCTTTTGCCTCGAAGGAGAATTGATCATTCGTCTCCAGAATCATGACCATTCGGGTTCCGAGCAGGTAGATTTCGGCGTCTTCGATGCCTGCGTCGCGGAGGCTTTTCGTTATTTCCGGCCAGATCTTTTCGTGATGCCGCTTGTATTGCGCAATCAACTCGGGATCATATTTCAAGTCGAGTGTCAGGCAGAAACGTTTCATTCGACGGGCTCCACTTCTATCTGAGAAAAGCCGGTTCTTGCGTCGTCGATCGAGCGCACTCTGAATCCAACCAGGCTGTAGTAAGCGATGAACGCGTAGGACAGCATCGGAACAAGGTAGGCGACCGCCAGATTGTGCGTTTTCTCTGCAATCATGCCCATGACGGGCGTTAGAACTGCCCCGCCCACGATGGCCATCACAAGGAATGACCCGGCAATTTTTGTGTTGGCCCCAAGATCCTTCAATCCCAGAGCGAAGATTGTAGGAAACATCAAGGACATGAAAAAACTCGTCAGAAACAGCGCCCACAGGCCAATCCAGCCGGGCAAGAAAACGGCCACTGCCACCAGAACGACGTTAATGAAGCTGTAAATGCCCATCAGTTTCTGAGGCATGACAAACTTCATCAGGAAAGAAGAGGCAAATCTGCCTACGGCAAAAGCCACCAGAGTTCCCGTCAAGAAATAGCCAGCCGTTTTCTCGGGACGATGAACGAAATCCTGAACGTACTGAATGAAGTAGCTCCATGTCCCCACTTGTGCACCCACATACAAGAACTGCGCCACCACGGCGAGTAGGAAATGACGGCGCCCGAAAAGATATCCAATTCTGCCAGCGAATTTTCCATTTGCCGTCTCTCCTCGCGTGACCGGGAACTTTGTGCCAGCGATCAGTAATGCCCAGCCGAGGGCGATCAGGCCCAGAACCATGTAGGGCCGAACCACGCGCAGCGTCTCTTGGCGCAGGTAGAGTTCGTATTGATGGGCAGACTGCAATGCTGCGATCTGTTGGCTGGTCAACTCCACGCCGGAAAAGATGAAAATCGTGCCAATGAGAACTCCTGTAATCGAGCCGATCGGGTTGAACGCCTGCGAAAAATTCAAGCGGCGCTCGGAGGTTTGCGGATCGCCACATTGCGCGATGAATGGGTTGGAAGCCGTCTCCAGAAAGGACAAGCCGCTTGCGATCACGAACAGGGCGGCTAGGAAATATGAGAAGCGCGCGGCAACGGCGGCGGGCCAGAAAAGGAAGCAGCCCGTTCCGTATAGGACCAGGCCCGTCAGGAATCCCGCTTTGTAGCCGAGCCGGCGCATGAGCAAGCCGGCGGGGATCGCCAGCAGGAAATATCCCAGATAAAAAGCCGATTGAACCAATCCAGCCTCAAATCGAGTGATGGCGAACGACTTCATGAACTGGCGGATCAAAACGTCATTGAGATTGTTGGGAACGCCCCAAAGAAAAAACAGGGCAGTCACCAGGAAAAACGGAAAAATTCCACCGGCTGGAAACAACGGGGCGACGTGAAGACCAACTGGCGCGTCAGCACTCGGGGTTCGAGCCGGCATCCGCAGTTTCTCCCTTCATCCCACTTTCGCGCGTCTATGCCGATTGCATCTCGGCCAATCGCTGCGGCCGGCCGCCGTCAATTTCAGCCGAGCTATGTCAGCGCACGATCCAAATGAACATAGCCGCCATCGACAAACAGATGCTGTCCCGTGGTGTGGCTGGACCTCGCCGAAAGCAAGAACACAGTCATGGCCGCAATTTCCTCAACGGTCGTCATGCGATTCTCCAAGGGAATCTTCGAGAGAATGGTCTTGAGTTTTTCTTGCGGATTGGGAAACGTATCCAGCCAATCGCGGTAAAGCGGCGTCATGACCTCCGCGGGAATTACTGTGTTGACACGGATTCCATACGGCAAAAGTTCAGCCGCCCACTCGCGGGTCAGCGCCATGACACCGCCTTTGGCGGACGCGTAACCGGATGTGCCGCCCTGCCCCGTGACCGCTGTTTTCGATGCAATATTGATGATCGCTCCGCGTGAACGCTTCAGATGAGGCAGGGAATAGTGGGCCATGCTGTAGTAGTGCACGAGATTGCGATGGAGTGAGGCCACGTAGTCCGCCGGGCTGCCATCTTCGAGCCCCACCTTGTCATTGCGCCCCGCGTTGTTGACGAGGGCGTCGATATGGCCGAACTTCTCCTCTGCTTTTTCCACGGATTGCTGACAGCTCTCCGGAATTGACAGATCGACCGTGATCAATCCACAAGTTGCACCTGCATTCTGCAACTCAGTTTGTACTCGCTTGCCAGCCTCGGCGTCGCGGTCCACAATCACAGGAATTGCGCCTTCGGCGCCGCAGGTACGCACAATGGCTTCGCCGATTCCCTTTGCTCCGCCCGTAACAATGATAACTTTGTCTTTCAGTTGCAGATCCACGCGCTAGCCTCGCAGGTTGAAAAAGCCTCCATCGAGCGGATAGTCGACGCCAGTAATGAAGGATGCTTCATCCGAACACAAGAACAGCGCCAGGGACGCAACTTCCTTCGGCTCTGCCATTCTCCCGATCGGTTGCGACTTAGAGAGCTTCGCGAACATTTCCTGCTCTTGGCCGGGATAAGCCCGGCGCAGGTAGTCGTCAACAAACGGCGTGTGCACGCGCGCGGGAGAAATGCAATTGCAGCGGATGTTGCTCGCCAGATGATCGCGCGCCACGGAATAGGTCATCGCGATGACGGCGCCCTTGGTCATGGAATACGCGAAGCGATCGGCGAGCCCCGATGATCCGGCGATCGAAGCGATGCTTAGTATCACTCCGCCGCCGTTGGCATGCATGTGCGGGACGCAGGCGTGCATGCAGTTGTAAAAGCCCTTGACGTTGATGCGAAAAAGGCGATCAAATTCTTCTTCGCTCGTGCTCTCGACCGTGCCAATGTGCGACACACCAGCGTTATTGATCAGGACGTGGACTCGTTCCCGAGCAAACAGTTCGCTGAAAACGGAATTTACCTGAGACTGGCTGGTCACATCGCAAAGATGCGCCGAGGCTTCTCCGCCGGTTGCGGTGATCTCTTTGCAGGTTTCAGCGGCGGCCTTTTCATTGATGTCGAGAACGCGAATCGCCGCCCCATGTTCGGCAAACTTCCTGGCTATGGCCTGACCGATTCCACTGCCAGCTCCCGTGATCGCTGCGACTTTTCCCTCGAGACGGAAATCGCGTGACGGTAGAGATTCCTTGCTCAAAGCGAAACTCCTCGCTTCCAGGGAATAAAGTCTTCTTGAGCTTTTATTTCGGCCTTCGTCCTGATCTTTCCGCTGGCGACATCCACGACGAGGTCAATCACGGACTCACCCATCTGCTGGATGGTCTGCTGGCCCTCGATGATCGGGCCAGCATCGAGGTCGATGATGTCGGGCATGCGATTCGCAAGCGACGTGTTTGTGGAAATCTTTACGACGGGTGCGATCGGATTGCCCGTAGGCGTGCCGAGTCCGGTGGTGAACAATACGACGCTCGCGCCTGCACCGACTTGTGCCGTGACGCACTCAACGTCATTCCCCGGCGTGCATTGTAGATTCAGTCCGGGCTGAGTCGAGTATTCGGGGTAGTCAAGCACGGCTGTCACCGGCGATGTTCCGCCTTTCTTAGCTGCGCCCGCCGATTTCATGGCATCGGTGAGCAGGCCGTCGCGTATGTTGCCGGGGCAGGGATTCATTTCGAATGCGGAGCGGACGGCAGCGGCGCGCGCCGCGTAGTCGCTCATGAGCCGCATGAAACGATCGCCCACGGCTGAACTCGTTCCCCTATCGATGAGCTCCTGCTCCACACCGCAGAGCTCGGGGAATTCCGAAAGAAGAGTTCTCCCGCCGATCGCAGCCAGCAGGTCCGAGGTATGGCCGATCGCAGGATTCGCGGAGAGGCCAGAGAAGCCATCCGACCCTCCGCATTTCAATCCCAGGCAAAGTTTGGAAAGCGGTGCGGGCGAACGTTGCGCCTTATTGGCCTCCACGAGTCCGAGAAATGTCTGGCGGATCGCTGCCCGCATCATCGTTTCTTCCGAGCCGGCTCGTTGCTGCTCGAGGATGAACAGCGGCTTGTCAAACCGCGGATTCCGTTTTCGGATCTCGGCCTGGAGAATTTCAATCTGCGCATGCTGGCATCCCAGGCTCAGCACTGTGGCTCCCGCCACGTTGGGATGATGAATGTAGCCGGCAATCAATCCACACAGATTGTTGGCGTCCTCGCGCGTTCCACCGCATCCTCCCTCGTGAAGCAGAAAGCGGATACCATCGACATTTTCGAAAAGCGCATGAGGAGCCGCCGCGGTCACAGCGCCGGGCAGATCGGCCGCCTGTATGTCAACGACGTTTCCCTCGCGATAAAGTTCTATGAGCCTCGCCACCTGACGGCGATAGCGCGAGGGTGCGGCAAATCCCAGTTCTTCTTCCAATGCTTGCTTGAGTGCTTGAATGTTTTTGTTCTCGCAAAAAACCAGTGGCACAACCAGCCAGTAATTCCTCGTGCCGACCTGGCCATCGGACCGTAAGAAGCCTTCAAAAGTGCGTTTCGCGCACCATGAAACGTCGGGCGGAGACCATCGGAACTGCTCGCGTTGAGAATGGTAAGTCGAGGTCCGGTGACGGAGGTTGCTCGTCGTCAGGATTTCTCCGGCGGCGATTGGCGCGAGCGTCTCAGCCACCAGCACGCCGTACATGGTGACGTGTTCGCCAGCCGCCAATTCGGCGGTCGCGAACTTGTGTTTGGCAGGAACGTCGGATTTGAGAATGTGCGTTTGTCCAGCGCAGCAGACGGATTCCCCTTGCTTCAAATCCGACAATGCGACGCAGACATTGTCGCGCGGATCGAGTTGGAGAGCGCGGAAACTCAATTTCTCTAGGCGGCCGAATCCGGCGCGATTCCCCGCATTGTAAACGTTGACGAGGAGGCTTGCGACCCTGCCGAGCCCACTGCTCTTCGAACGAGCGCCATTCAAACCAGATTCATCCTGACCGGTTCATCGCTATGTTCGCAATCGCCAAAAGCGCTGTGCATTCAATCCGAAAACGGCTTCACCCGTATCGGCAGGATGGAGCTCCAAATACTTCCTCATGACATCGATGGCCTGCGTATAGGATGCGGCCACCAGACAAACCGGCCAATCCGAGCCGATCATCAGCCGCTGCGCTCCAAAACATTCGAAAGCCACATCGAGAAATGGAACGATCTGCTCCTGTTTCCAGCCTCGCCAGTCGCATTCGGTGACTAATCCTGAGAGTTTGCAGAATACATTGGGAGACGCGGCTAATCGTCGCACTCCGCTCGCCCAGGTTTTGATCTCTCCGGTTTTGATCTGTGGTTTTGCCAGATGGTCGAGAACGAAGCGCTGTTTGGGAAAGCGCTCGACGAACTCGACAGCCGCGGGAATGTGACGCGGATAAATCAAAATGTCGTAAGCCAGATCGAACTCTTCGAGCAGCGCGATGCCGCGCAGGAAATCCGGGCGCAGCAGGAAACGGTCGTCAGGCTCAGCCTGGACGATGTGCCGGATGCCAACAAGTTTGGGATTCCTGGCAAACGACGTGATTTGCGACCGAGCCTGCGGTGAGCAGAGATCCACCCAACCGACCACGCCCAGAATCTCGGGCGAGAGGTCAGCCAGTTCCAGTAACCAGCGGGTTTCTTCGAGCGTCTGTCGAGCCTGGACAGCCACGGCCCCGTGAAATCCGTTGTGTCTCAACTCTGGTGTGAGATCTGCCGGGAGGAAGTCTTGTCGCAGCGAAGCCATGGAGTCGTCAATCCAGCCATACTCATTCGAGTTGTAGATCCAGAAATGTTGATGAGCGTCGATCCGCATCAAAATCGCCCGCGATCACTGTCCATCAGCTCGTGTCAATTAGACATGGTCAACCACAACTTGGCGTGATTCTCCCAACCCCTCGATCCCAAGCTCAACCACATCGCCCGCCTTTAGGTATTGCGGTGGACTCATGCCCAGCGCGACGCCGGCCGGCGTTCCTGTGCTGATCAGGTCTCCCGGAAGAAGCGTCATGAACTGGCTGACGTAAGAAACCAGTGACGCGACATTGAAGATCATGTTCGCGGTGGAACTGTTCTGACGAATTTTGCCATTCACCTTGAGCCACATCGCAAGACGACCGACGTTGGGAAGTTCCTCGGGCGTGGCCACGAACGGTCCCAGTGGAGCAAAGGTATCCGCGCTCTTTCCTTTTACCCATTGTCCGCCGCGTTCCAGCTGAAAGCTGCGCTCGGAATAGTCATTGTGCAAAACGAAACCTGCGACAAAACCGGGCGCTTCCTCCGCTGAAACATAAAGAGCCTTTTTGCCCATAACAATCGCAAGTTCGACCTCCCAATCGAGTTTCGTAGCGCCCCTCGGAATCACGAGCGGATCGTTCGGGCCGACCAGAGACGTGGTTGACTTGAAGAAAATCACCGGCTCTTTGGGGAGTTCCATTTTGCTTTCGGCCGCATGATCGCGGAAGTTGAGCCCTATGCATACAATCTTGCTGGGCCGCGCGATCGGAGGACCCAGTCGAATCGATGGAGATACGAGCGGAGCCGTGTGCGAGTGACGACCGGTCCATTCGCGCAGCTCGTTGAGACCGCCACTCTAAAAAAACTGTTCGTCATAGTCGAAATCATTGCCAGAGAACTGTGAAACATCGATTCGCTTGCCGTTATCAAGCAAAAGTCCGGGTCGTTCTTTCACCGGTTCGCCCAAACGAATGAGTTTCATGCAGAAAGCCTTCGAATTAGGATGTCCAACGTTCTGAGGACGCTGGGCGCGTGCACATTCTACGGGAACGTGTTCACGGCGAGACGGAAATAACGGTCACCGACTTGGGTTCGAGTTTCAGAGTCACCTTGCCGTCCCGAATTTTGGCTGAAATCGGTTTCGGCACCACTGTATTGGGGGCATCGAAATTGTTGACGCTATCCACCCTCGGAGCCGTGAGCGTCTCTCCGCTTGCCGACTTCGCATTAATGCCAGTGAGGCTCGCCTCAATTTCGGCTGATTGGTTGGGATCCAGATTGGTGATTTCGAGCCACAGCTTGCCGGCGGCGTCCCTGGCTGCGACCGCGTCCACGCGCGGCAGGGTTATGTCGTCATGCGTGCACTTTCCGGCGTCGAATGCGACCGGCACGAACGTCGCGTCCTGGAACGGCACATACATCTTGAAGACATAGTAGGTCGGAGTCAAAACCACTTTTTCTTTGTCCGTCAGGATCATGGCCTGTAGCACGTTGATCATCTGCGCGATGTTTGCGCCGCGTACGCGGTCGGCATGATGGGCAAAGATGTTGAGGTTCAGCGCGGCCAGGATCGCATCGCGCATGCTGTTCTGCTGTTCGAGAAAGCCGGGATTCGTGCCCGGCAACGGTGCGTACCAGCCGCCCCATTCATCAACAACCAGCGCGACCTTCTTTTCCGGATCGTACTTGTCCATGATCGCCGAATGTTCTTTGATCAGATCATCCATCGCAAGGGTTGACTTGAGAATCTGGGCGTACTCGGTTTCCCCGAAGCCCATGGACGCATACGACGGCGGCCACTTCACCACGGTGTAGGAGTGCATGGAGAGGCCATTGATATCCCAACTCCACGAGTGATGCTGATAGGCCTTCATGATGGTTTCGGTCCATTCCATCCAGCGCGCCCCCTCGCCGCCAGGGCCCACGGCGATCTTCAGCATTTGGTGTTTGTTTTGCTGATCGGGATTGAAGTTGCGGACGAAGCGACTGTAGATCTTGAGCTCATCGAGATAATAATCCGGCGTCATGTTTCCGCCGCAATCCCAGCTCTCGTTGCCGATGCCCAGATAGCCAATCTTGTACGGCGCAGGATGACCGTTGCCGGCGCGCTCCTTCTCCAGCGTCGTTGGCTGCGCGGCGGTCATGTATTCCAGCCATTCGGCCGCTTCCCGCGTACTGCCGGAACCGACGTTGACGGAAACGTATGCCTCGGCTCCGATCTGGTCGATGAAGTCCATGAATTCGTGCGTTCCAAATGTATTGGGCTCGATCACGCCGCCCCAGTTGGGATTGAGCGTCACGGCTCTTTTCTCCGCAGGCCCGATGCCATTGCGCCAGTGATACTCGTCGGCGAAGCAGCCGCCCGGCCAGCGAACATTCGGAACTTTCAACGCCTTCAGCGCGACCACTACGTCGTTGCGAATGCCGCGCGTATTTGGAATGGACGAGTCGGGGCCAACCCAAATGCCATCGTAAATTCCATGACCCAGATGTTCGGCGAACTGCCCAAAAATGTTGCGATCAATTTTTGCACCCGGCTTGGACGCGTCAATGGACAATTCAATCTTCTGCGCAGCCACAGAGAGAGGAAACAGAATCGTACTGATCAAGACCAAAGCGAATGTAGTTAGACGCCGCATATCTATTATTTTTTCTCGATTTCTTCCTCACGAAAACGATCCGTCCACTGCAGAAAATATTTCACGTTCGGAGCATCGGTATGTCCGCCGTCATGCTGGCGCCACGCCAGTTGTCCCTCCAGCAAGCCGGTGTTGAAGGGCGGCATATTTTCCGCGCTGTAGCTATTCATTGGGCTCAGCCCTTGAGCGCCGAGCAAAGTCCAGACCGTGCTTGCGGACACCGTCGCCAGAAAGCTGCCTCTATGGTCGAGCCAATTGGCGTCTCCTTTTACCGGTATGCCGTAGCTGATGAAGGTCAGGCGCGGTGCGCAGAGCGCGATCAGTTCATTCGAATCCACCGGAATATCCGATGCGTTCTTGCTGCCAAAGACCGCCTCCGCCGCCCCATATTTCATGAAGTTTCCGGCCATCCAGTAGTACTCGCCGCCGGTCAGGCTCTCGACAGCTTCACCAAAATTTCGGCGGAGCAAGGTCGCGCCGCCTTTTCCCGAAGAACCGACAAGCACGTCGGCAAAACGCTGATCAAAAGCCATCGTGACGAGAGCAGCTTTGCCATAACGAGAGACGCCTTCGATGCCGACATGTTTCGTGTCCACCGCCGGATCGGTCTCAAGATAATCGAGCGCCCGCGAAGCTCCCCAAGCCCACGCCCGCAGTGCGCCCCAATCCTCAGGCTTGCGCGGCTGTCCGTGATTGGCAAGGCCAATGATGCCGCGCGTCAGTCCGGCGCCGTTGTCAGCTTGTATGCTCGCCGGATCGAGCAGCGCAAATCCCCAGCCGTCGGCGATCAGTTGCCAGGTGTTCGGAGGATCGCCATCGGCATTCATTTGCGGAAACTGAAATGGACGTGGCGCCTCCAGTTCGTACGCCGGATGCTGTTCGAACACAGCTTTGAGCGATGGGTCCTGCTGAATCAGAAGCGCTTTCAGCGCGGCGTTGACGCGTGCCAGTTCCTCGCTCGACGGCTGCCGCGGCGAAGGAAACTCCGCCGGGCCAAACATGATCAGCACTGGAACGGGCTTCCTGGCATCGCTCGGCGTAACCAGAATCATGCGCAGATTCACATCGATCTGCGGATACGAGGAGTTGTCAACATGACCAATCAACTCGCGCGCAGTCACCGGATGAAAACCGACGAACTCGGTGTCAGTCGCCTTCACGGACCACGTCACGCTCGGGACACTCTTAGGCACGCGTCCATAAACACAGCATTCGAATCCTTCGATGATTTCTGACCGGCGCTTTTGCCAGAGTTCTGGAGTTGTAACTTTTTCGCCATCATTGAAAGTAAGCGCGTCGGGAATATTCGGAAATGGATTGGCTTTGCTTTCGTCGTAGTTGGCATGATTGGGCGCTTTCTCATCTCCGCTCGGCCCCGGCCGCAAGGCGCGGATTCCCAGCTGTTGCATCATGTTCTGCTGATCCTGCTCGGCGGTGAAAGTTACCGGCGGAAGAGAAGCCGGGGCGCTGGTCTGAGTCAGGGCTTGCGAGGCGCCGGCAAGAAGAACGAAAAACGAGACCCATGCGCATTGCTGGAGGCGTTTGCTATCGTTCACAGGCAGCCCCGACGAACGACAGATTGACAAGCATGCAATTGAACTTTTTTCATGAGCCAAACGATTTCCTGTGTCGCCGAATGATAGCAGTGTCGGAGGCTTGACGCCGATGCCGGCCGCAATGTGTATTGACTGGGGAATGATTAGCGAACGTCTACCGAACAGGTCCAGGGAATCGCTTAGGGAATCGTGCCAGGGAAACGTCGAGGCAGGAAATCCAGGAGCGCATCGTTGAACTCACTTTCACCGATCGAATCTTTCTCCGCAAGTCCGGGCAGCCGACGGTGGCTTGTGTGCGCCCTGCTCTTCTTCGCCGCGACCGTGAACTACATGGATCGCCAGGTGATCGGGCTGCTCAAACCGACGCTGCAACTCCAGTTCGGCTGGACGGAAAACGGCTATAGCGACATCGTGGTTGCATTTCAATTCGCGTATGGCTTTGGAATTCTGTTCATCGGCAAATTCATTGATTGGGTGGGAACGCGCCGTGGGCTTTCCCTGGCTGTTTTCTTATGGAGCTTATCCGCGATGGCACATGCGGCCGCCAGTTCGGTTTGGCAATTTGGCGTCGCCCGTTTCTGCCTGGGAATTGGCGAAGCCGGAAGCTTTCCCGCGTCGGTGAAAGCTGTGGCGGAGTGGTTTCCCAAGCGCGAGCGAGCGCTCGCCACCGGCATTTTCAATTCTGGCACAAATATCGGAGCCATCGTGACGCCGCTGGTTGTTCCCTGGCTGACCTATCATTTCGGATGGCGCAGCGCCTTTCTGGCCACGGGTGCTCTCGGCCTGCTCTGGATGATTGCCTGGCTTGCGCTCTATCACCGTCCCGAAGAAACTTCTTTCATTTCTCCAACCGAGTTGGCGTACATCAAAAGCGATGCTCCCGACGATGAACCCAGGATTCCTCTGCGTGCCCTCATTACGGTCCGCGAAAGCTGGGCCGTCGCGCTGGGCAAGTTTTTTACCGATCCGATCTGGTATGTCTATCTCTTCTGGATTCCCGATTTTCTCAAGCGCAATCTCAAGCTGGATCTGAGCGGCATGGCGCTTCCGCTGTTGCTGATCTACACCGGCGCGAGCGTGGGCAGCATCGTTGGTGGATGGCTTTCCTCGTTCCTGCTGAGGCGAGGATGGGCGCTCAATGCCAGCCGCAAGGCCGCCCTCCTCGCCTGCGCACTGGCGGTGACGCCAATTATGCTGGCGGCGCGAAGCAGCAGTGCCTGGTTTGCGGTTTTGCTCATGACCCTCGCGGCGGGAGCGCACCAGGGCTGGTCGGCGAATATCTACACGCTTGCGTCTGATATGTTTCCGAAAAGCGCGGTGGGCTCGGTCGTGGGCTTTGCCACCATGATGGGAACGATCAGCGGCATGCTGTTGGCCAAGATCGTCGGCTACACCTTGCAACGTACAGGCTCCTACGTTCCCGTATTCATGATCGCCGGATTCGCTTACCTGATTGCGCTGGCTTTCGTGCAAGCCATGGCCCCAAAGCTAGAACCGGCGCGCATTCCGGCCGCCCTTTCGGCCGAGCCCGGTTCGACCGAGCCTCGTTCGACCAAGCGATGATCTGCATTTTTTCGGTACACTCGTTGCCGTCGTTCAAACGAGATTAGTTCCAAGGAGATTCGGTGAAGATCAGGGATGCGAAAATTTTTGTCAGTTGTCCCGGACGCAACTTCGTTACATTGAAGATCACAACGGACGAAGGTATTTCCGGTCTAGGCGACGCTACTCTGAACGGCCGCGAACTGGCGGTTGCGTCCTACTTGACCGATCACGTCATCCCTTGCCTCAACGGCCGCGACCCTTTTCAGACCGAGGACATCTGGCAATATCTCTATCGTGGCGCTTATTGGCGGCGTGGTCCCGTGACCATGACGGCGATCGCTGCAGTCGACATGGCGCTTTGGGACATCAAAGGCAAGGCGCTGAACACGCCGGTCTACAACTTGCTCGGAGGCAAAAGCCGCAAGGGGGTTTTGGTTTATGGCCACGCCAACGGCAGCGACCTCGAAGAGACGAGCGATCAAGTCGCAAAGTACAAAGAATCGGGCTATCTCGCCATTCGTGCGCAGAGTGGAATCCCCGGCCTGCCCTCCACCTACGGCGTTGCTCACGACAAACTCTTCTACGAACCGGCCGAGAAGGGGCTTCCGCCCGAAAATTCGTGGTCCACGGAAAAATATCTGCTTCACGTGCCCAAGCTTTTTGAAGCACTGCGGCTGAAGTTCGGCGACGATTTGCATTTATTGCATGACGTGCACCATCGGCTTACGCCGATTGAGGCTGCGCGATTAGGAAAGAGCCTCGAGCCTTACCATCTTTTTTGGCTGGAAGATCCCGTGCCCGCCGAGTTGCAGGAGGGTTTTCGCATCATTCGCCGTCACACCACCACTCCGCTGGCCGTCGGAGAAGTGTTCAATACCATTTGGGACGCACACATCCTGATCACCGAACAACTGATCGACTACCTGCGAATGACGGTGGTTCACGCAGGAGGGATTACTCACCTTAAGAAAACGGCGGCGTTGGCGGAGATTAACCACGTGCAAACCGGTTGTCACGGCGCGACCGACTTGTCTCCTGTGGCGATGGCGGCGGCGCTGCACTTCGATATCTCGATCAATAATTTCGGCATTCAGGAATACATGCGTCACACGCGCGAGACCGATGAGGTCTTCCCGCACACGTACACCTTCAGCAAAGGCTATCTGCATCCCGGAGACGGCCCGGGCCTCGGCGTCGACTATGATGAAAAGCTGGCCGAGAAATTTCCTTATGAACGCGCATACCTGCCCATCAATCGCAAGTTAGACGGAACGATGTACAACTGGTAGTCGAGTCTCAAACGAACAATAGATCACCGGAGCCAAAAAACCGTGGGATACAAGCCACTTGAACTCGATGGAAAACTTGCAGTGGTCGTTGGAGGCAGCTCCGGGATCGGAAAGTCGATCGCTCTCGGGCTCGCTCAGGCCGGCGCAGACGTCGTTGCCAGCGCGCGCCGGATGGAGCTCGTCAGCAATCTGGCAATGGAGATCGAATCGCTTGGCCGGCGCTCTTTGCGTGTCACCTGCGATGTAGCGGATCGCGATTCGCTTGAGAACCTGCTGAAAGAATGTCTGAGGGCTTTCGGCAAAGTGGACATCCTCGCAAATGCAGCCGGAATCACCAAGCGCGCCCCCACGCTGGATTTTCCGGAAAAAGACTGGAACCAGATTCTCGACACGAACTTGACCGGAATCCTTCGCGCCAGTCAGATTTTTGGACGTCACATGATCGAGCGCCACTACGGCCGCATCATCAACATTGCGTCGATGGGAACTTTTCTCGCGCTGTATGAAGTCGCTGCCTACAGTGCCAGCAAGGCCGGACTCGCTTCTCTCACCAAGTCTCTGGCCATCGAATGGGCCCGTCACGGCATTTGCGTGAACGCGATTGCTCCCGGATACTTTCGCACTCCCCTGAGCGAACGATTCCTCGTCGGTACGGGCCGGGGCGAAGAAGTGCTGGTGAGAACACCAATGAAGCGTTTTGGCGAACTCGAAGAGTTGGTGGGAGCCGCTGTTTTTCTGGCCTCCGATGCGGCCAGTTTCGTCACGGGCACAGTATTGGCAGTTGATGGCGGATTCCTGGCCAGCGGCGTCAACCAATGATCCGCTAAACAATGATCCGCTAAACAATGATCCCCAAGCCAGCTTTCTTTTCCGCCGTCGCAGACCGAGCCGCTGCCACCGCATTCGCCAGTTCGCGCGCCGCGCTCGAAATCTTTTCGAGATTGCCCTGACGCAACGCCGCGGCGTCGACCAGGTCCGCTCCCACGCCGAGCGCAAACGCTCCCGCAGCAATGAATTCAGCAGCATTGGCCGCGTTGACTCCACCGGTCGGAATCAAGCAGGCATTCGGAAAAGGCGCCTTCAGTGCCCGGAGATATTTCGGGCCGCCCACGTTTCCGCAGGGAAAAATCTTCACCACGCCCGCTCCATGCTCCTGCGCGTTCATCAATTCCGTTGGAGTCAAAGCACCCGGAATCGCCAATTTTTCGGCGGCTCGCGCAACCGAAAGAACTGGAAGCGACAATCCCGGGCTCACCAGAAATTCCGCTCCCGCGCGGATACAGGATTCAGCCTGCTCGGCGGTGGTAACTGTGCCAGCGCCGACCAGAACCTTCTCGCCATATTGCTTGATCGTCTCGCGAATCACCCCGACCGCGCCCGGCACCGTCATGGTGATTTCGACGACTGGAATGCCTCCGGCGCAGATGGCTTCCACAGCGCGGTTGGCTTCGGCGACGGAAGCCGCGCGCAACACCGGCACGATTCCGATCTCTCCAATCCTTCGAACTGCGTCGTCGACGGTCATCATATCTTTCATTTCAGGGGCACCTGAGGGTCGCCTCTGCGCACCTCAGCGCTCGATGCGAGCGGTTCGCGCTGTCATTGCCTGCAGGACCTCGGGCAAAGTTGCCATGGTCGTGTCGCCGGGGGTGGTCATTGCCAGCGCACCATGCGCCGCGCCGCACTCGACCGACCACTGCGGGTCCTTGCCCGAGAGAAATCCGTAAATCAATCCCGAAGCGAAAGAATCGCCGCCGCCCACACGATCGTAAATCTCCAGGTTCTCACGCACCGGCGCGCCATAAAAGTTGTTGTCGCAATAGCACAGCGCACCCCAATCATTCACGGTGGCGGTTTTCGCGTTGCGCAGCGTGGTGGCAATGACCGAGATCGAAGGATACTCCCTCACCACACCTCCCATCATTTTTCTGAAGCTTGCCGCATCCAGTTTCGAATGGTGCTCGTCCAGTCCGGAGACAGAAAAACCCAGCGCGGCGGTGAAGTCCTCTTCGTTGCCGATCATGACATCAACGAACTTCGCCAGCCTCCGATTCACTTCCTGTGCCTTGCTCTTCCCGCCGATCGACTTCCATAGCGAGGGGCGATAATTCAGGTCGTAGGAAATAATCGTACCGGAGCGCTTTGCCGCTTCCATGGCTTCCTGCGCCACCAGCGGAGTTGTTTCCGAAAGCGCGCAGAAGATTCCGCCCGTGTGAAACCAGCGTGCGCCCTCTTTCGAAAAAATCTGCTCCCAATCGATTTCCCCTGGTTTCAGTTGCGAAACCGCAGTGTGTCCGCGATCCGAGCAGCCGATCGCACCCCGCAAGCCAAAGCCGCGCTCGGTGAAGTTCAGGCCGTTTCGCACGTTCCGTCCTACTCCGTCGTACGGCACCCATCGAACGTACTTCTGGCTCACACCTCCCTGTAGCATCAGATCTTCCACCAGTCGGCCGACGGGATTGTCAGCCAGCGCTGTGATGATCGCCGTGTCCATCCCGAAGCAGCGTCGCAGTCCGCGAGCCACGTTGTATTCGCCGCCGCCCTCCCAGACGCGGAATTCGCGCGTAGTCGAAATGCGCTGATCTCCTGGATCGAGGCGAAGCATGACTTCACCCAGACTTACCATGTCCCAGAGGCATGCAGATTTTGCTTTGATTTTCATCCCCACCCAGACATCGTTCCGTCACGAATCGACAGCCGTAAGCGTACCACGCGGGCCGCCCCATTCACGGAGTGGTAGCATAGTGGGCTGAATGTTTTGCGGAGCAAGTGGTGCTTTTCCTGGGATTTTTTCTGAATAGGGATAGTCGCGCGCTCATGCGGTCCAATTCCTCGCGGTGCCGTTTCAATCTCATTCTGATCGCGACGTTGTGCGTGGTTGGTTTCTTACCGGAAGCGTTGGGACAGGGTGCATCGGATCGTGAAGATCAATTGATGGCACAGGCCGCAGCGGCGCGAATGCAAAACGATGTCCCCCGCGCCATTGAACTCTATTCGCAGGTTGTGGAGCGAAACCCGAAATCGCCTGACGCCTGGTGGTTTCTGGGGTCGTTGCAGTATGGAACCGGGGCTTACATCGCAGCCCGCGACGCTCTCTCGCATTACGTTGACCTGATTCCCACTGCGGGTCCGGCATTCGCCCTGCGCGGACTATGCGAATTCGAAACTGGGGAGTATTCGAAGGCTCTGGTCGACATTCAACAGGGCACAAAGTTGGGCGCAGCCAACCAGCCACGCAATGAACAAATCCTGCGCTACCATGAAGCGTTGCTGCTGACGCGCCTGGGAAATTTTTCTGCTGCCTTGAAAACGTATGCATATTTCGCCAAGGACAGCATCAGCAATCCGGAGTTAATGACTGCGATTGGACTCGCCGGATTGCGAATGCCGATGTTGCCAAAGGAATTGGTCCAGGATCAACAGACCAAAGATCCGCAAGGCAAAGATCCGCAAAGCAAAGATCCGCAGGTCAAAGATCAGCAAGAGCTGGTTTCCGCAGCTGGTAATGCTGCCTATCGCTACATGGCCGGAGACGAAGCTTCGGCGAAGCAGTCATTTCAAGAGTTGTTTCAGCGCTTTCCCAAGGCGACCAATACCCATTTTCTTTACGGCTATCTGCTGTTTAGCACGAATCCCGATGCGGCATTCGACGAGTTCCAGAAGGAACTGGAAATCTCGCCGGCAAATGCGGACGCGGATGTAATGGCGGCGTGGGCTCTGTTGCTGCGGAATGAGCCCGCCGATGCTCTGCCTTACGCTCAGAAAGCCGCCGACGCGGAGCCATCGCATCCCTCCGCGCAACTGGTGTTGGGAAAATCTCTCATGGAATCGGGAGATCTTGAGAACGGCATGCAACATCTGGAGAAGGCAGCGCAGCTGGAGCCTGATAATCTTGAGGCTCACCTCGCTCTGGCGAAGGCATACTCAAAATCTGGCCGGAAGGAAGAGGCGCGGCGCGAACGGCAGCTTTCTCTCCGGCTAACAAGCGGTAATGGGACCCCGACTGAGCATCCTTAGGAAATTCCTGACCGTCGCATTTCTCGGCGTCGCTGTGAACGCAGTGGCACAAGCGACACATACGAATATTGCCTCTTCATGCGCCGGTTGCCACGCGGCTGAGTCGAAGTGGCAGACCGACACACCCATGGGCCGTGCCATGCAATGGCCCGATGTCAATCCCCTTTTCAAGACTCATCCTGAACTTACGTTCCGCAAAGGCGCCTACAGCTATACGGTGGACACAAAAGATCAGCCTACCTATTCGGTGACAGACGGAACTCGCACTATTACTCTCCCCATTCACTGGAGTTTTGGCAAAGGTGCTCAGACCTGGGTGCTCGAGAAAGACGGCCAGCTGCTCGAAAGCATGGTGAGTTACTACCCTTCCATTGATGCGCTGGAAATTACAACCGGCGACCAGGAGCTCAAACCGCAAAATCTGGATGAAGCTGTCGGGAGGAAACTGAGAGAGACTGAGCCCAAGGATTGTTTTGGCTGCCACTCCACCGGGAGCGTGTTGAAAGGGAAGTTGCACCTCGAGACCATTCAGCCGGGCGTCACCTGCGAGCATTGCCACACCGGCGCCGCGTCTCATATGGTAGCCGCGGTTCAAGGGGAAGGGTACGGCACCGCGCCGCCAGACTTGCGCAAACTTACGTCAGAAGACATCTCGAATTTTTGCGGGCAGTGTCACCGTAGCTGGGAAACCGTCGTGCGCAGCACGTGGCGCGGCGAAGTGGATGTGCGTTTCCAACCCTTTCGACTCGCCAACAGCAAGTGCTTCGACGGTACCGACCCGCGCATCAGTTGCATCGCCTGCCACAATCCCCACCAGGACCTGGTGAGAGACGACAGCTCCTACGATTCCAAATGCCTGGCGTGCCATGCAGCAAAAAACGAATCCGCGAGCGGAGCGCCACAGGCAGTGAGTCATCGCGATGCCAAGGCATGCACCGTAGCGAGTTCCAACTGCGTCAGCTGCCACATGCCAAAAGTAAAATTGCCAAACGGACTGGTAACCTTCCACGATCACGAAATCCGGATCGTGAAACCGGGCGCGCCATATCCGGATTGAGGCGCCGCTGAGGCGGTCCGAAACATCGGACGACGGCGCTCGGTTGGCAGGTGTCACTGCAAACAGATGTGACGCCAGCTTGTCGCAGCCGCCCGTCTATTCTATTGTGGAGTGAAAATGCGGAGTGAAAGCGCGCGCCGCTCGGGCTAAGGATACATGTATCGGTCGTACATCCATCTTGTACTCATAATCGCGATACCTGCGGCACGCGCAGCCGGTTCGAGTGTTTGCACTCCACCGCCGGGTTTGCAAACCAGGCTTCAAAAACAAGCAACAGCCGATGCCTACGCCGAAGCCGGCATGTGGTATGGAGATCACAAACAGTATGGTTGCGCGGTGAGCGCTTATCAGGCCGCGCTCAAGCAAGAACCCCAGTCTGCCGAGTTTTTATACCTGCTGGGCCTGAATCTGCTGCGCGAGGGTGACTTCAGCGCTGCGCTCGAACCACTTCAACAATCGCTTACCCTCAAGCCTGAGATTCTCAAGCCTCACCTTCTGCTGGCAACTTCACTGGAAGAGCTTCATCGGGCTCCTGAGGCTCGAAAAGAATGGATTGCGGCTCTCAAGATCGACCCGCATTCGGAGATCGCGCTCGATGGAGCTGCCAAGAATCTCCTCGCTGCCGGTGAATTTGATGCCGCCATCGAGCTGCTTGGGCCGCAACCCAAAGCCGAGAATCTGATTCTTGATCTTGCAGTTGCTTATCAGAGCGCAGGAACGCCGGATCCAGCGATAGAAATCCTTCAGAAGGGTGTGCAAGCGAATCCCTCGTCAGCCGCATTGAAGCGAGCGCTGATTACCGACCTGGTTTTGCAGACGCGCTATCAGGAAGCCGCCAAGCTCGGCCGGGAACTGGTTCAGCAGCATCCGCGAGATTTCGACGCGAAAACCCTTTACCTTCACGTGCTGGTGCTCGCCGACGACGAAGAGTTGGCGCGGCCCTTGGCGCATCAGCTACTTATTACGGCGCCTCACGATTTCGCCGTTCTGTATCTGAACGGCGTTTTGCAGAACAGGTCTGGAGATTACGCCCAGGGCCGCACTTATCTCGAGGAAGCGGTTGCGTTGAATCCGAGTCACTATAACTGCCGTTACAACCTGGGAATCGCTCTTTCCAATCTCAACGATCTGGCGGGGGCAAGAGAGCAGTTGGAAAAGGCGCTTGCACTCGGAGCCACCGAACCTGCCATCCGTTTTGAATATGCGAAAGTGTTGCGCAAACTCGGCGAAACAAAACTCGCTGAGGGACAACTTAAGCTTTATCAACAACAGCAGAAGGCACTAGCGGATCGGGCCCTCGTTGCCAGCAAGATGGGGCAGGCGGATAAGGAATTGGCCAATGGGGATCCCAAGCGGGCAGTCACGCTTTATCGCGACGCACTCGCCGTGCAGCCGCAGAGTGCCCTGCTGACCTATAAGCTGTCGGTCGCGTTGGATCGAGTCGGCGATACGGCCGGGGAGCGAGAAGCGCTGCAGAAAGCCGTTCAAATCGACCCGGATATGGCCATTGCTCATCATCAACTCGGCTATTTGGCCTTCAGCAGCGGAGATCCCGCAACTGCGGAAGCGCAGTTTCGGGAGGCGGTGCGAGCCGCTCCTGGCTATACCGACGCATGGATCAGTCTGGCAGCCACACTGGGCACGGAGTCTCGTTACCCTGAGGCTCAACAAGCTGTCCAGCGTGCCTTGCAAATCGATCCTCATAACTCCAAAGCGATGGATCTTCAGAAGGATCTCGCCAACGCCGCCGGTCAGGCCAATCCATGATTTGGCCGCAGTCCTGATCTGCTAGTGTTGCGTTATACAAATAAGTTTACTTATTAAGCAGCGAGTGGGTTACCGGTGTAAGTCCAAGCAAACGGCCGTGCCTCCAGATTGTAGGATTCGATGAAACTCATGATCTTCGCCACCAGTTCGTGACGGGAAGCGAAGATGCCACGCCGCACCACTTTGCGCGTCAGGATGCCGAACCAGATTTCGATCT
>JASHOT010000021.1 GCA_030040965.1 Candidatus Sulfotelmatobacter sp.
AAAAAAGAAGCCGCCTCAGCCGCTCTGCTTCGCTCCCGCACCTCCGCTCAGGCCGATCTCGAACTCCGCGAAATGGAAGAAATCCTCGCCGCGGAAAAAACAAGCGTGGGCTCCGCAGGCCAAGGAGCCAAAGAATCGCTTCTGCGCCGCAAGTACGTCATTCCTTTCATCCTCGCCTGCATCATTCTCGCCGCCAACCAGGCCACCGGCATCAACTCCATCATCGGATACAACGCCAATATTCTTCTCCAGGGCGGGCTCTCCGATTTCGCCGCGCACTGGGCCTATCTCTTTTTTCAACTGATCAACTTTCTCATCACTTACGCCGGAGTCCTGCTTGTCGATCGCAAGGGCCGCAAATTCCTGCTCTCCTTCGGCACCGCCGGAATTATTCTCTCGCTCATCTGCACCGGCATTCTCTTCCTCAGTAGCGAGAAGCAGCGCGTCGATACCAAGTCAGCGATCCAATCCCGCGTTACCTCCGACCAGACTTTCACGCTGAACTACACGCCGGAAGTTGCGGATCAACTCCTGCGCGCAGCCGGCCACGGCCCCGTCACTCGCGCTACATCGCTGGTCGTCATTTATTCCTACGGTGATTTTCACGCCACCAGCCAGGTCGTTCGCTCCAACGACACCGCGACCAAGCCGATCGAGCTCACGCGCGCTGCCTGCATTCCCTCCAACAAAGTGATCGCCTTTTTCTCCAATCCCTTCGGAGATCTCGACGCCGCCCGCGTCGCGCCGCTCAAAATCGAAAACGCGCTCATCAGTCCCGTGCCCAGTTCGGCCAATGGATGGACCATCGCCATCACGCTCTTCATCTTCATGGCGTTCTACGCCGTCGGCCCCGGCGTCTGCGTCTGGCTCGCGCTCTCCGAACTCATGCCCACGCGCATTCGTTCCAACGGCATGAGCATCGCTCTGCTATTGAACCAGGGCGTCGCGACCACCATCGCCGCCATCTTTCTTCCCACCGTCGGCAAGTACGGCTACTCGACCATGTTTTTCGGATTCGCCGCCTGCACGGTCATCTACTTCGTAACCGCCGCGTTCTTCCTGCCGGAGACGAAAGGAAAAACATTGGAAGAGATCGAGGCCTACTTCGAAGGCGCAAAGTAGAGCAGATACAAGAACGACTCGGCGTCATCCCGAACGACCGCGTCTTTACCAGCGGGCGGAGGGATCTCCCGTGCAGCGCCTCTCTACCCCAACGCGCCGCCATTGCCCCCTCCACCATCCATGATTTACTCTCACCCCTGACCATGCCTCCATCGAAATCCACTTCCGCCAAGTCCAAAAAGGCCGCCGCCAATGGCGATCGCGGCCACATCATGCACCGCGAAATCTACGAGCAGCCCGCCGCCATTGCCAAGACGGTCGCCAAGCATTTGAAGAACGATATTATTTTTCCCGGCGAACTGGACGCGATCGAAAGTGCTCTGCTCACCTTCGAGAAGCTGATCATCGCGGCCAGCGGATCCAGCCGCCACGCCGGCCTGGCCGGCGAAATAATGATCGAAGATCTTTCGGGCGTCGCCGTCGATGTCGAATACGCCAGCGAATACTGCTACCGCTCCACTCACGCCGCCGTCGATCCCATCGTTATGGTGATCACGCAATCGGGCGAAACCGCCGACACCATCGCCGCGCAACGCGAAGCGCTCACCCGCGGCGTGAAAACGATCGCCATCTCCAACGTCTCTCCCGCGACCATCGTGCGCGAAGCCAGCGCCGCGCTCATCACCGGCGCCGGCCCCGAACTCGCCGTCCCTGCGACAAAAAGTTTCACCACGCAGGTCACTATCGTTTATCTGATGGCGCTTTTTCTCGCCCGCAAGCGCGGCCGCATGACCTCCGAAGTGACGCGTTCTTATCTGCAGCGCCTCGAGCGACTGCCCGATGCCATTGAGCAGAACCTGCGCACCTGGGACGATTCTGCCGCACAATTTGGCCGCGAGCATGCGCGCGCCGAGAAATTTCTCTATCTCGGACGCGGCGTCCACTACGCCATCGCCCGCGAAGGCGCGCTCAAGCTAAAAGAAATTTCCTACGCCCACGCGGAAGGCTATCCCGCGGGCGAACTCAAGCACGGCCCCAACGCGCTCGTCGACGAAAAACTTCCCGTCGTGGTGCTCGCCACTTGCGATCGCAGCGATCCCGATTCAGTTCTCCGTTATCGCCGCACGCTCGATGTGATGAAGGAAGTGAAATCGCGCCGCGGCCCGCTCGTGACCGTGGCCACCGAAGGCGATCGAGAAGTCGAAGAGATCGCCGATCACGTCTTCTATGTCCCCTCTGCGCCCGAATTATTGCTCCCGATCGTCGAAGTGATTCCGCTGCAGCTCTTCGCCTATCACGTCGCCATCAACAAGGGATACGACGTCGACCACCCGCGCAATCTGGTGAAAGCCGTCGTCACAGAGTGAAAACCACGATGATGAACCTGCAGGGTAGGAGTGTGCTTAAGAAGCTCAGTGGCAGCGAAGTGATGGGTATACCCGAGCGGCCTTGCGTCATCCCGAACGCCCGCATTTTCACCAGCGGGCGGAGGGATCTCCCGTAGCAGTAGATCAGCGGGCTAGAACAGAAAGCAAGCGGCAAATGATTAGGATGTCATTGCGACGAGGAATCTGCTTCTAAGACGAAAGAAAGAATTTCACGCCGCCGGCGGCCGCTGCACTTCCTCTTCCTCCGCCTGATGGCTCTCTTCCGAGAGCTTGAGAAACGACAACCGCTCCTGATGAGCCACCAGCAGCCCCAGCGGAATCACCGCCGCAAACGTAACCAGCCACAGCAGGATCCCGCAACTCGCAGCCAATTCCGCGGGCACATCGAACACGCTCGAAAGCGTGGCAATCGTCGCCATCTGTGAACCACCGCCCACCGCGGGGAGTTGCAGCATCGATCCCAGCATGCTGGCGAACATCAGAATCAGCAATTGCGACACCGGAATCGAAAGCGCATCCACTCCGTAGGAATGCGTCACTTCCTGATACGCCAGAGCAATCACATACCACATGCCCACGGAAACCAGCGTCAGTGACAAGAACGATCCGAGCCCGTGAATCGTATTCAAGCCCTCACCGAACTCGCGCACGCGCATCGCCAGCTTATGTCCCAGATTCGACGACAGGTGCGAGAATTTCTGTTCCACCCATAGCGCGGCATTCTCACCGTACCGCCGGATCACCACCGCCGCAACCGTTGTCGCTGTGACGAGCAGGGCGAGCACAAATCCGATTTCTCGAAAGCGCAAGTAGTATTCCGGATGAGGAATCGAAGGCAGTGCGCTAGGAAGAAAAATCGCCAGCATCATCAGCACGGTGAATGCGCCCAGGTCGAAGATGCGCTCCACACCCCACACCGCCAGTTGCGACGAAAATGGAAGATCGGTGCGCCGCGCGATCAAATACGGGCGGATGAATTCTCCTGCCCGGCCCAGCATCGCCAGCCCGGTGAACCCGACCAGCGTGGGAGACACCATGTCCAAAGTGCGAGTCTTCGGCCGCACCGGTTTCAGGAAAATTTTCCAGCGCCACGCTCGCATCACGTAGCCGAGATAGATCAGCGCAACTCCATGCAGCACATGCCATTTATTGATACGGTGCGTCTGGCTCCAGAAGGTGGCCCAATCGAAAGTTCGCCAGTGCCGATATTGCAGGTAAAACAGCACGACCAGAATGACGAACACTGCCGCGCTGGCCAGGATGCGTTTTTTCGCCATGAATGAGGTATAAATTTCGCGCCGCAGCCCTCGCAACGCGAAGCGGGAAACGGCAGTGTCAAAGGTAAACGAGTGGACCGAAGGAATCAAACTTTCCCGGCTCTGCACCACAGCTTGACATCCTCTTCATCGCGCCGTACAGTCCTTTCCACCGCAACACCATTTCAGTCGACACTCTGGAACTCACTCTCGGAGAAACGTTCATGTACGCGAAAGTGGCAATATCAACACTGGCTCTGATCGCTGGGCTCTCCACGGTCGCCATCGCACAAACGCCCGCGGCTTACGGCCCGACCATCAGCCTGGAAAATGCGAAGAAAGCCGCTGCGGCCGCACTCGCCGAAACGCGCAAAAACAACTGGACCATGGCCGTTGCCGTCGTCGATCCCAATGGCACTTTGATTTATTACGAGAAAATGGACAACACGCAGAACGGCAGTGCCCGCATCGCCATCGACAAGGCGCGTTCCGCCGCGC